>CALVSM010000030.1 GCA_944359025.1 uncultured Bacilli bacterium | reverse complement strand
TATTTTACTTGCCCCTTTTTTAATGGCGTCATTTATATAATCATGACCATCGTTAACTTTTTTTAAAGCGATAAAAGTATCACCTTTTTTTATTTTTCGTGAATCATCTTTTAAATTCATTATAATCACCTAGTATATACTATTCAAGTGATGATAAAATGTGGTAAAATATAGGTGGTGATAGGATGAAAAAATTATTTTTTTTAATTGTTTTATTAATTCCAATAAAAGTTTTTTCATTAGAACAAGCGGTCGTTGATATTAATAATTTAAATATTTATGAAATTCAAGAATATGTTGACAAAGGATATTTAACCTATGAAAAAATTGTAAAACTGTATTTAGAACGCATAGAAGCTTATAACGAACAATATAATGCTTTAATTACTATTAACGAAAATGCTTTAGAAGAAGCTAAAAAATTAGATTTAGAATATCAAGAAAAAGGTAGACGCAGCTTAATTCATGGCTTACCAGTTATCGTTAAAGATAATATCGATGTTAAAGGAATGCCGACTACTAACGGAGCAAAAGGTCTATTAGATTCTTATCCTTATGAAAATGCTGAAGTCATTCAAACATTAATCGACAATGGTGCTATTATTATTGCTAAAGCTAATATGGATGAATTTGCTTTTAATGCTACTTATACCCATAGTAGTTTTGGCGATACCTATAATGCTTATAATACTTTATATTCTTCTTATGGTTCTTCCGGTGGTAGTGCAGTTGCTGTAGCTAGCAATTTAGCTGTTTTTGCTTTAGGAACGGATACCGGTAGTTCGATTAGAGTTCCTAGTAGCGCTAATGGAGTGGTTGGAATAAGACCTACTTTCGATTTAGTTAATACTGATGGGGTAATTAAATTTGAAGAAACAAGAGATGTTGTCGGAATAATCACAAAATATGTTTCAGATAATGCTATTGTTTTAGATATTATCGATAATAGCGATATAAAATATGAACAATATTTGAATAAAGATTTAACTGGTATTAAAATTGCCGTTATAAAAGGTTTTATGAACCCTAACACTAATAGTAATAGTGTCGATTATGGTAAAACGGATAAATTTATTTATGATATGATGAACGAAGCTATCGCTAAATTAGAAGAATTAGGAGCCGAAATAATTTATTTAGATAATTTTTATCTAACTTATAAATTTGATGCGACAACTATGTGTTATAATTTTAATAATTATATAAAAGGTACTTCTAGTAAAATTAAAAGTTTAGATGATTTAATTAAAAATGGTGGTTATACCCAATATATTGAAGGATATAATGGTTATTATTGTAATAATGATTATAAATTAACTAACGCTTATCAAAATTATTTAAGTATCCGGAATAATAATATTAAAACAGCTAATAATAGATTTGAAGAATATGACATAGATGCAATTATCTATCCTACTTTGAAAACCGAATTATATACTAATACAGAAGCTAAATATAGTCAAATATATACCCCTAGTTCTTCTACTGCTCCTTTAATTGGTTTTCCTGCTATTAGTATTCCCATGGGTTTTAACAATAATCTACCTTATGGTTTAGAAATAATGGCCCAAGCTAACAATGAAAAGATTATTTATCAAATAGCTAGTGCATATGAAAATATAACTAATTATTATCAAACTCCTACTATTGCTCCTAGTCTTTATAAAATACCAGAAGAAATTAATAATTTATTAAAATATTATGATACTTATAAAAATGATTCTAAATATGAACAAATCAATAATGAAGTTAAAAATTATTTTATTAATTTTGATAGTAATATTGATACTATCAATAATTTAATCAATAAATACGAAGAAGAAAAAAACAAAAAAGAAATAACTATTGCTGATAAAAACTATAATTATCTTATAGTTATATTAGGAGCATTAGTTTTAGTTATTATCGTTAAGAAGGTGAGAAAATGAAATTAAATGAATTAATAGGTTGTCCTTATGATGTCTTAATAACTGGTATTAAAACTAGTTCCATCAATATTAAAAAAGGCGATTTATTTATTTGTATCGATAATAAAACAATGGATCGTCATTTATTTATCGATGACGCTATTAACAAAGGTGCTGCTGCTATAATTGTAAAAAAAGATATTAAAAATAAATCTGTTCCAATTATTAAAGTCGATAATCCTAATCAAGTATTTATAAATATTATTAATAAGTTTTATAACTACCCTACTGATAAATTGACGATGATTGGTATCACAGGAACCGATGGAAAAACTACTGTCGCAACAATTATTTATAAATTGCTTAATAATTGTGCTTATATTGGAACAAATGGCATTAATTATAACGATTATAAAGAAAAAACTAGTAATACTACTCCTAGTTTAGACAAAACGATGCCTTTATTTTATGATATGGTTAAAAATAATATTAAAACGGTTAGTATGGAAGTATCTAGTGAAGCTTTGTATTACGACCGAGTTAATGGTATTAAATTTAACTGTAGTATTTTAACTAATATTACTAAAGAACATTTAAATACTCATAAAACATTAGAAAATTATATTAATTGTAAATGCAAATTATTTGATAATACCATTGGTCCATGTATTTTAAATAAAGATGATGAACATTTTCTAGAAGTAAGTAAGCATTGTAAAAAAATATATACTTATGGTAAAGATAAAGATAATGACCTATATTTTAAAGATATTAAATTATTAGAAGATAAAACTTTATTTAAAATTGTTTATCAAAATCAAGAATATAATATTGAAAGTCCTTTAATTGCTATGTTTAATGTTTATAACTTATGTGCTGCTTTACTTGCTTTAGTAAGTTTAGGTTACAACATGGATGATTTGATTGATAATCTTTATAAAATTAAAGTAAGTGGTCGTTTAGAAAATATCGATTTAGGTCAAAATTTTAAGGTATTTGTCGATTATGCTCATACCCCTAACGGTATTAGTAAATTATTAGAATTTATGAATAATTTAAAACACAATAAATTAATTGTCGTCTTTTCCGAACCTGGCGAAAGAGATAGATCTAAACGTCCTAGTAAAGGCTATAATGTTATTACTAATTGTGATTATGCAATTGTAACTAGCCAAGACCCAAGAGGTGAAGATCCTATGGATATAGCCAATGATTTAGTTAGTAAAGTTAAAGATTATCAAAATTATGAAATAATTTTAGACCGAAGTGAAGCTATAAAAAAAGCTATTAATATAGCTTGTAAAGACGATATTGTTTTAATCATTGGTAAAGGTAGTGAGAATTACCAAATCTTAAAGGATAAAATTATTGAATTTTGTGATTTAGACGAAGTTAGAAAACACTTAAAGAATCTACTAGGCAAGTAGATTCTTATTTCTTTTTTGTATATATTTTATCTTCGTCTTTTTTTATTTCTTCAGCAATATCTAAATCATAAATTGAATCACATATTTTATAATAATAAAATTGATTTAAAGATGTATAATCTTTATTTCTCATCGCTTTCATTAAAGCGTCTTTGTATTCTTCTCTTTCTTTAGTTTTTACATAAACAGGCGGTAAATTATATTGTTTAAACATCAAATTTAATAATGCTCTAAAGGTTCTTTTGTTACCATCAGTGAATGGTTGATTTCTTATTAATTCGGTTGTTATATAAATACAGGCATTAATATAAGAAAAGATTGATGTAGGATCGGAAAAATCTACTTTAGGTAATTCATATCCAATAAAAGATTGAAAATATTTTTTAGCTTCACTAGCAGCTGGTACTTCGACTATTTCATCTTTTAATAATGCCATATTATCTCTTAATTTTCCTCCAAATTCAGGAAATGGACATGCTGAATATAATAAAGAATGAATTTTCAAGCCTTCAACAAACACATCAAATTTTTTGGTTTTAAAATCATATTCTTTTATATAATCATATACTCTTTCTAAACCTTTTCTTTCTTCTTCGGTTAATGTTTCATCAATTCTACTTTCGTTATATAAATATTTTCTTTTAAAATTATTATAAAGTATTCTAAATGGTGGTTCGTCATTAGCTTGATAATACATCGAAATAATTTGTTCAGGTATAGTACTATCTTTTTCATATAAACGATGTTCATTTTTTCTTACTAAATAACCTTCAAATATTAAAACAATTAATTCTCTTAACTCACTTTTCATAATAATTCCCCCTTTATCGGTTTATTATTATATTTTAAAATAAAAAAATTGTCAAATTGCAAAAAAACTTATTTTTCGTTGAAAACATCTGGTAAATCATTTTCCAACAAAATATAAGTTTCTTGATTTTTAAAATATGTTTGAGCAATAGCAATTGCTTCTTTAACATCATTTAAAACAATTAAATTTTCTAAATTAAATTTAGTGGCTTTTATTCCTTCTTGAATTGGTTTAGTCTGTTCTGTACCCACTAAAATAGCTAAATCGACACTTTCACCGATAAATTTACCAAAATTATAATTTAATTCATACTGAATACTTCCCATTTCAATCATTCCCGGTGTGATAACAACTTTCTTACCTGGCATCAATTTTAAAACATCTAAAGCCATCTTTGAACCGACAGGATTTGAATTATAAGCATCATCAATATAAGTAATTAAACCATATTTACGAATTTGTAACCGATGTTCAATTGGTCTTATTTGTAAAACACCTTTTTGTAATTGTTCGATAGTTAAACCTAATTCTTTACTTACGGCAATACCAGCTAAAATATTATATACATTAGCTTCACCTAATAATTTTGTATTAAATTCATAATTTTTTTTATCATTTTTAAAATGAACTTTAAAAGACATACCATCTTTTGAATATTTAATATTAGTAGCATAAATATCAGCTTTATCACTTAAGCCATACCAAATTACTTTTACCTTATTTTTTAATTGATAATTCACTTGTAATTCATCATCGATATTTAAAAAAGCAATTCCATCACTAGGTAATGATTCAATAAGCTCAAATTTTGCTTTAGTCGTATTTTCAATTGAACCAAATGTATCTAAATGGGCAGTACCTATTTTTGTTATAACTCCATATTTAGGTTTAACGATACTAGCTCTAGATTTGATATCACCTCTTCTAAAAGCTCCTAATTCGGCAATAAAATAATCATTATATTTATCAATATATTCGTTAATAGTTCTAATTAAACCATAATTGGTATTAAAGTTTTGGGGTGTGGGAAAAGCAATATATTTTATATTTAATATATCACTAATAATGTTTTTAGTACTTGTCTTACCATAACTACCAGTTACACCAATAACTTCCATATGGTTTAAACTTTTTAATTTTTTATTAGCTTTATTTTTATAATATAAATAAACTAATTTTTCGATTGGTTTATTTATAATATTAGCTAAATAAACAATATAATAATTAAAATAAATTAAACTACCAATTATAAAATAATAAATAAAGATTATATTCTCATCAAAAGTTGCTAGTATCGTTATAATTGGAATTAAATAAATAACCAAAATAGTAACACACATTCTTTTAATTCTACTAGTAAATACTAATGGTTTTTTTACTTGTTCATTTTTATATCTTTCTAATAATATAAAAGTAATAATAAAATAATAGATAATAAAAATTATACTTAATATATTACTAGCAATAAAATAACCAATTAACGCAAGAAAAATATAAAGGTAATCAAACCAAAGAAAAACAAAACGACTATTATTGCTAATCCATTTCAAGTAACGATTACCATCATTGTACCAATTTTGTTGTAGCATATGGAAAGCTTTTTTTAAATCGACAACCGTAAAAGCCAACATAAAAAATAAACTACCAATAAATAAAGTCATAATATTCCTCACATTCTTTTTTAAAACATATCGATGATTTTATCTAATCGATCGATTACAGGAAAGCCCTTATCTTTAGTTAAATCACGAGAAAATTGGACTCCAATTCCCCCTTCTTTTTCCCATTCCTTTAAATTGCCTGAATAATCATCGATTAAAATAGCGTCTTTACTCAAGCATATTTTAGTTTTTGATATTTCTCTTGGAACAGGAATTATAGTTACATCTTTAAAATATTTTCTAATATGATTTATTTTAGCTACTGCTTCATCTAATGAATTAACATGCGTTAAAATGGCTACATTAAATTTATTAGAAGCAAAAATTTTTTTTAAACAATTATATCCATCATTGATAATTGGCGTTAAAGTTAATAATTGTTTCCAATTCAAATTAGAATAAAACTCTTTCATTTTATCAGCATCATTGCGATCGACTTCTAATCTATCTAACATATCATAAGTAACACCAATTGTATCCATTATTACACCATCGAAATCAATGTATAAATTTTTCAAATGTCATCACCTCTTTTATTATATCATGGTTTAAGAACTTTTGTATATTGAAACAAAATAAATAAACTAACTAAACTGATTAAAAAAATACTATAATTAACAGTTAAAATATTTTTAACTAAAATTGGTAAAAATAATGTCGTCGTAATGTTTAAAGACATGTGTAAAATAATGGAAGCTTTAATATCTTTATATTTTTCATAAAAGAATATAAATAAAAAACCGACAGCAAAAGTATAAACTACTTGCAATATATTTAAGTGAATTATAGCAAAAAAGAATGTAGTTAATAAAATAGCGGTCATTGGTTTTACCTTAAGTTTTAATTCATTATAAATAATACCTCTAAACATCAGTTCTTCGATAACTGGTCCAATTAACCCCGTTGCAATTAAAGTTGAAAGTAAATTACTTTGATTACTGTATAATTCCGTTTTAAAAAAATATTCATTTAGATAAAACGCAAACACATTATATAATAAACTAATAATTATACCTAAAATAATTAAACTAACGATATTTATTTTTTTTCTTTTTCCTTTAAAGTCACGATAATCGCGAAATAACAAAGGAATAAATATTAATCCTAAAATAATAGTTAAATAAATTGTTTTATCATTTAAAAAACTATTAAAATTATTAATATCATTACCCATACTAACATAATAATAAGCTAAACTAAAAATCAACAAAAACTGCACGATAAAATAAATTAACGGCCATTTTATAATCTTCCACATTATTACTTCACCATACTAATTATATAATAATATTTAAAAATATACAATATAAAAGAAGCTTACTTTAAAGCTTCTAATAATTCAGATTTTTTCATAGTTGAATATCCTTCGATATTTTTCTCTTTAGCTAAAGCTTTTAGTTCTGCTACTGTTTTACTAGTTAAATCTATATTATCTTTAACTTCTTTTTCTTTAGTAGCTTTAGTTTCTTTAACTTTATTTTTTCCTGCTAAAGCATCTTTAGCTAAATTAACTAACTCTGTAAAATATTTAGGATTATCAATAGCAATTTCACTTAACATTTTACGATTAATAGTGATTTCTGCTTTATTTAAGCCATTGATAAATTTAGAATAGCTAATATCATTTTGACGACAAGCCGCATTAATTCTTGTAATCCATAATTTACGAAAATCTCTTTTCTTTTGTCTTCTATCGCGGAAGGCATATTTACCAGAATGCATTACTTGTTCATTAGCACTTTTATATAAACGATGTTTACTTCCAAAATAACCTTTGGCTTCTTTTAAAACTTTTTTATGTCTAGCACGACTGATTGTTCCACCTTTAACTCTTGCCATATTATTACCTCCTTATATTAAATCCTTAATTCTTTTGTAATCACTATTGCTTAAATTTGCAGCAGTTCTACCAGCACGATTGCTAGCAGCATTTTTCTTACCAGTATTATGTCTTGTACCTGGATGACCAATCTTAATTGTTCCACCTGGTCTTACTTTACAAACTTTACTTGTTCCTTTATGAGTTTTCATCTTTGGCATATCTTAATTCCTCCTATTTTTCTTTTTTTGGACCTAAAATCATCGACATTATTCGTCCTTCTAATTTAGGTTGTTGTTCAATAATCGCTACTCCTTCTTGAGCGTTAGCAAAGCGTATTAAAACATCACGTCCTAATTCTGGATGAGCCATCTCTCTTCCTTTAAAGCGAACTGTAGCTTTTACTTTATGACCTTTTTCTAAATATTTGGCGCTGTTTTTAACTCTAGTATTAAAGTCATGAACATCGATTGTAACAGATAATCGATATTCCTTGGTTTCTAAATTAGCCTCTCTTTGTTTCTTTAGATTTTCTTTAGTTCTCTTTTTATTCTCATATTTAAATTTATTATAATCCATAATTTTACAAACCGGTGGATTACTATTGGGATTTAATAAAACTAAATCAAATCCAGCATAACTAGCTAATGTTAATGCATCTTTAATTCCTTTAGTTCCTAATTGTTCGCCATTTGGCCCAATAACCATAACTTCTTTAGCTTTAATTTGTTCATTAATTAATGAATCTTTAGATTTATTTGCGATAATTGACACCTCCAACAATAAAAAAGTAGATACGAACAGTATCCACCTATCATAAACACAATTAAATCGGCTTACTAACCCATGACCTTATAGTCATCAGGTGGAGTGTGGATACTCGCTTTCCTTCTTCATTTCTTTATAATTATACCATTTATTATATGTTTGTCAAGTTTTTTTTATGATTTTACTTTAATTTGTTGAATTTAATTTGTTGATATATGTAATAAAATTTTTCGATATTATTATAATACAGAACGAGTTCTTTAATCATCATTATTGTTTCATCGATATAATTATTATTTTTTAAATGATTTTTACTAAACATATAAATTAACCATTGTAACTTTCCATTTAGGCAAACAAATAAAGATTGATAAAAATCATCTTTTATTAAGCCATATTCTTCGATATATGCTTTTATATAAATTTTATAAAAATTATAGTTAATCTTACCATTATACGAAAAATTAAATGCACTTTCACACATACAACATGTAGGGTTGGATAAACCAACCGCATCAAAATCTAATAAAATAGGTTCATTATCTTTCCACAAAATATTTAACAATTTATAATCATTATGACTAATGCATAAGTTTTCTTTTGCTTTTTTTATATTACTATTACAAATATCGATTATTTTATTTAATTTGTCAGTATTATCATTTAATATTTGATACAATTCTGGACTTATAAATTTTATTCTTTCTTTATGCCTAAATAAATTAATTTTTATTTTTTTATAAGTACAAGGTAACTTACTTTTTATATTTAATTTATGAATTTTCGCTTGTATATAAGCTAATTTCTTAATGTCATTATCATCTAAATCTTCAAATCTTTTATTTTTTTGTTCATAATAATCATAAATAAGATAATAATGTTTATTAAGATATACAAATTTTTGATTATTATATGAATTAGGAATAATTGTATCTATGCTGTTTTTTTTAAATATTTCACTTATTTTAATTTGTTCTTTTCTTTTTTTTAAATAATAATAACTACTAATTGCATCCATAGAATATTCTTTAATAACATACATATTTTTATCAGTTACAACTTTATAAACACTATTTTGACTACTTTTAAAAGTATCTATATTAACAATAGTGCCTAATTTGCATTTATCTACTATTTTTACTATGTTTGTCATTTAACCACCTAAACTATTGTAACAAATTTTTAATATAAAAGCTATAATAAAATTAATCATAAATTAATTGCCTAGCATGATTAAATTTAATAAAAAATTAGATGTCATTAGCTTAGTCAATTTTATGTCTTCTTCATAACATAAAGTGAAAGGAGGTAAAAGTGATGAACGAAAATGATAAAATCGAAGAATTTTTACAAAAAGATGAATGTAGAAACAATCCTTTATGTGAAGTAATAAAATGTTTAGTTGATCGTCAAAAACAAGGACCAACAGGTCCATGTGGATGTACTGGACCTACCGGACCAAGAGGCGCTACTGGGGCTACTGGAGCTACTGGACCTACTGGACCAAGTGGTGCTACTGGGGCAACTGGACCTACTGGACCAAGTGGAGCTACTGGGGCAACCGGACCTACTGGACCAAGTGGGGCTACTGGAGCTACTGGACCTACTGGGCCTGCTGGGCCAGGAGTAAATCTTAATAGTTATGCAATGGTTCATGATAGATCAAATTCTACAGTTCCAACACAAAATCCTATTCTATTCCAAAACACTAACATTTCAAACAAAATAACATATAATCCTGCTACTGGAGATTTCTCTATTCCCGAAGCTGGAATTTACATTATTCATTGGTGGGTAAATGTTAGAAGTCATAAAAATGATAATTTCAATTGCGAAGAAAAACCATTAGGAATAGAATTCCACCAATTCTGGCCTGAAGATGTTTTAATAGCTCACTCTTCTACTCACAATAAATTATCTTGTTGTGAAACTGGTACAATTAATGGTAATGCTATATTTGAAGCACTTCCAGGAGCAAGTTATAGATTCATCAACACTTCAGATAATGATTTTGAATTAGTACCAAACGATTTATATTCTGCAAGTGTTTCTATAACTAGAATATACTAAAAAAATATGGAGCAATCCATATTTTTTTCATTCTATTTTTAAAGGACTATTATCAAAGTCTTCTTCTAATAACATTTCATGCATATATTCTTCTTCATTATTTAAAAACACTTCTTCAATTCGATCAACACGACATTTTTCAGCTTTAATAATAGCCAATATTTTATCACTTGCACTATCGATATCATCGTTAACTACAACATAATTATATTTAGTTACTTCATTCATCTCTTGATAAGCTATTTTAAAACGTTCTAATATTTTTTCCTTGTCATCTGTTCCTCTAGTAACTAATCTTTTCTTTAATTCTTTTAAAGATGGTGGCATAATAAAAACACATAATGCTTCAGGAATCAATTTTTTTACTTGCATAGCTCCTTGAATTTCAATTTCTAATATAACATCTTGTCCTTTATCTAAATGTTTTTGAATGTGTTCTTTAGGTGTTCCATAATAATTACCAGCATAAGTGGCATATTCTAAAAAATAATCCTCTTTAATTAATTTTAAAAATTCTTCTTTAGTATAAAAATAATAAGTTACACCTTCTTCATCATTAGAACGCATGGGACGACTAGTAGCAGAAATAGATACCCATAAATTTTTATCTTTGTTAACCATTTCATTTATAATACTGCCCTTACCTGCTCCTGAAGGTGCGGAAATAACAACTAATAAACCTTGATGTTTAGATTTAATCATTTCTATTTTCCTTTCATAAATTCTAATATTTTAATTTTTTCTTTAGTAGCGCTATGAGCATTTTTTATTTTCTCACTTTTCCAAGATTCATCAAATGGCCGAACATAAAACAAAGTGTTTTCATAATTTTTAACTAAATTACTATATTCATCAATAATTAAAGAACTAGGCCAATTCTTACTATAACCAAGTTCATCATCACTTAAAAATGTATCATGGTTTTCGATATATTTAACCATTTGATTAGGATCACTACAATCATAATTACCTAAAATATGCATATATAAAGCATATTCATCACGAACTTTAATATCTTCTTCAAATATTACTTCGCCGTATAAAAATAAACCATATTTTTTTAGGCGATAAATTATATTTGGCCAAAAGCGATAACCTTCACTAGGAAGCCCAATTGATTTAGCTGCATCAAAGCGAAAACCTGTTATACCACAATCTATTAATTCATTTAAAAAATCAACAATCATATCTTCAACAAAAGGATTATAAACATTTAATCCCGGTAAATTAATACAGTGATGAATAACATCTTGACGATTTTTCCAATCACTAACTTTAATTTTAGGTCGCCAATATTCCTCTTTTTTTAATTTGGAATTAACTTTAGGATGTGGTTTGAAATTATCATCAATAGCTGATCCCATATGATTAATTACCACGTCAGCAAATATTCTTAAGTTATATTTATTAGCTTCTTGACATAATTGTATTAAATCCTCTTTAGTACCAAAATAATTACCGATACTAAAGTCAACAGGTTGATAAGACATCCACCACTCTTTTAAACCATCTTCTTTTAATGGTTGAATCGGATTAATTTGAATAGCATCAAAACCTTGGCTTTTAACATCTTCTAATATTTTAACAATATCAGTTAATCGCCAATTAAAACAATGTAAAATTCGCATACAACATACCTCTACTAATATTATAGCATTTTTTTAATAATTGCTATGATATTCTTAATAACTTTAATCGAGTAGAGGAAAATAAATAAATTATTTTGCCCCTCTCACACCACCGTACGTACGGTTCGCGTATACGGCGGTT
>CALVSM010000029.1 GCA_944359025.1 uncultured Bacilli bacterium | reverse complement strand
AAATCATAAAAAACTGATAAATAGGAAATTATTTCTATTTATCAGTTTTAATTTTGACTACTTTTTCAGCAGTCTCGCTATATGACATCATTTTTTTTAAATTCTTTTTTATAAAATATATAACCGATAATATCAAGAATTGCATAAATCATAATAAATAGTCCAATCATCGAATATACTAGATTAGTCAATGCTACATATAAACCACAAATAATCAATAAAATAGCTACGATTAATCTGCCTATAAAAGATACCATATCATTTTTATGATTTAAAACATCGATTAAGCGAATAATTCCACTATAGATAATCCAACCGCCAAAAATTAATCTGATTGTTGTTTCAATTAATGAAGAAAATAAAATCGTAAATAAACCCAAAATTACCAATAAAGCACCACTAATTAATTTAAATTTTTGGTCTATATTTAATGCTTTTAACATTTTTCGATAACTAATAATATTAAAAATACCAATTAAAATTAAACTACCGCCAGCAATATAAGATACAAACTTCAATATCCCGCCGGGATTAGTAAATAAAATAATACCAAATAACAAAAATAAAATAGAACTAAATAAAGAATTGTCATTTGAATAATTAATAACTGTAATTTTTTTCAAATTCATCACCAATTACTATTATATAATAAAATCTTAATTTATACAATTAAAGTTGACAAATCTTAGTACAACATATAAAATGATAAATGGAGGAGGAACTATGAAACAAATATTTATAAAAATTATTATATGTTTAATATTTACTTTAATATTGTATTATTTTATGTTGCCACCAATCAATTTAAGTGACCCTAACTTTTGGGTATTCTTGTTTATTATTGTGGTGTTTTATGCAATAATTTGGATGTTATTTTCCGATAATGTTACCATTGAAACTATTATAAATAACAAAAAAGTTAAAAAAAATACTTTCCCCTATATATTTATGGCCATATTAACAATCGTTATCGGTTTAATTGTTATTATTAATGTTATTAATTCACCAGTTTTTAACGCTAAAAGCTATTATGAAAGAATCAATGTAAATAATAGTAATTTTAATGATGATGTCGCTCCAGTTGATTTTAATAATTTGCCACTTTTAGATAAAAATTCATCAATTAAATTAGGCGATAAAGTGATGGGACAAATGACTGATTTAGTTTCACAATTTGAAGTTTCCAACAATTATACCCAAATAAATTATAACGATGATATCGTTAGAGTTACACCTTTAGAATATGCCGGTTTAATTAAATATTTCACAAACCGTAGCAACGGCGTAGCAGGCTATATTACAGTTAATTCAGTTGATGGGGAATCTAATTTAGTAAGATTAGAAAATGGTATGAAATATATGCCATCCGCTTACTTTTTTGAAAATTTATATCGTAAATTAAGAATAAGTTATCCATTTACCATCTTCGGTGAAGTAAATTTTGAAATAGATGACGAAGGAAACCCTTATTGGATCGCTGAAACATTAAAATACACTGGTGTAGGTTTAAAAAAAGAAGTTACGGGCGTTGTAATTTTAAATCCAATTGATGGTACTTCTAAAAAATATAAAGTTGAAGAAGTTCCTGAGTGGGTTGACCATGTTTATTCAGCCAGCTTAATTATCGAACAGTTAAATAATTGGGGCAAATATAAAAATGGCTTTTTCAATTCAATATTTGGTCAAAAGGATGTTGTTAAAACAACTACTGGATATAATTATTTAGCTATGAATAATGATGTTTATTTATATACCGGAATAACTTCAGTATCAAGTGATGGCTCAAATATTGGCTTTGTTTTAGTTAACATGCGAACGAAAGATACAAAATTTTATGATGTAGCAGGTGCGGAAGAAAGTTCAGCCATGGCTTCAGCCGAAGGTCAAGTTCAGCAAATGAACTATGTTTCTACTTTTCCTTTAATTATTAATCTAGATAATAAACCAACTTATTTGTTAAGCTTAAAAGATAATGCTGGGTTGGTTAAAATGTACGCTTTTGTCGATTATACCGATTATCAAAAAGTTGTTGTAACTGATGCTTCCGAAGGAATCATTAAAGCAGCTGAAAATTATTTAGGTAATAATATTACTGCTGGTGAGGAAAAAACACAAGAAATCGTTATTGAAAAAATTAATTCCGCCGTTTTAGAAGGAACAACTTATTACTATCTTAAAACAACCGATGATACTTATCGCGCTTCAATTAAAGTAAATCAGTCCATCTTACCATTTTTAAAAGTTGGCGATAAAATAAATATTACATATAAAGAAGCCGAAATAAATGAAATAATTGCTATAAAATAACTCTATTTATATAGAGTTATTTTGTGATTTTGCTAAAATATTACTTTTATGCTATAATTATAATGGGTGATTAATATGAGTAAAAAAATTAATGCTGCTAAATTAATTGCTGATAAATTACGCGGTAAAACTTATCTTAGTTATATTGAAATTGCTAATATAACAGGATATCATCCTAAATACATATTGAAACTAAAAAAAGAAATTATTGAAGGAAAAATCAAATTACAACATGGTAATAAAGATAAAGAACCAGTTAATAAAATTACTCAAGAAGAAAAAACTTACATTATCAATTTATATAAAAGAAGTAAAGTTAGCATTAGAAAATTTTGTAAATTTTACAACCGCCGTAGTTATTCATGTATTTATAATATTTTAAAAGAAGCGGGCTTATTAAAAATTAGTAAATAAACTAATTTTTTTTTGCCCAAACATCAATTTTATATTCGCATATAATGAATACGAAGATGTCTTAAAGGAAAGGAATATCATTATGTTTTTAAGTAATATGAAAATTGGCGATAAAGTAATAGTTAAAAAAATTGTAGCTAAAGAAAATATTAAAAGGCGACTATTAGATTTGGGAGTAATCGAAGGGACCATTATAAAATGTGTATTAAAAAGTCCTTTTAACGATCCATTAGCCTATTTAATAAGAGGAAGTGTGATTGCTATTAGAAAAGAAGATGTTAAGAAAATTGAGGTTGATTTGTTATGAAAATTGCTTTAGCTGGTAATCCTAATGTGGGAAAAAGTACAGTTTTTAACGCTTTAACTGGCCTACATCAACACACTGGTAATTGGACAGGTAAAACAGTTACTAATGCTGTTGGTAAATTTCATTATAATAATAATGATTATGAAATTTATGACTTACCAGGCACTTATTCGCTGTTTTCTCATTCAAAAGAAGAAGAAGTGGCCCGTGATTTTATTTGTTTTGAAAAATATGATTTAGTAATTGTTGTTTGCGATGCTGTTTGCTTAGAAAGAAATCTTAATTTAGTTTTACAAATTCTCGAAATAACTAATAAAGTTATTGTTTGCGTTAATCTATTAGATGAAGCTAAAAAAAAGAAGATAAAAATAGATTTAGAACAATTGTCTAACATTTTAGGTGTTCCGGTAGTTGGTACTAGTGCTAGAAGTAAAAAAGGTTTAAACGATTTGTTAGCAAAATTAGAATTTAAAAATTTTAAAAATTATAAATTAGATTATGGAAATTTAATTAATGAAGAAATTAAAAAATTATCTAAAATTTTAACTAAAAAGGTTTTAGATTTAAACCCAGATTGGGTAGCGGTAAATCTACTTAATTATGATGAAAATTTATATATGCAAATAACCAAATATTTAAATTATGATTTGCTAAATGATAATGAAATTATTATGCAGTTAAAAACAATTAAGGAAAAATTAAATTTTAATATTAAGGATAAAATCGTTAATGAAATTATTAAAACAGCTGAAGAAATTAGTCAAAAGGTAGTTACTTTTGAAGATAAAAATTACAATTTAAAAAACGAAAAAATTGATAAAATAATAACAAGTAAGATATTTGGCATTCCTCTTATGTTAATAATGTTATTCATAATATTATGGTTAACTATTAATGGCGCTAATTATCCTTCAGAAATATTATTTCAAATATTTAATAATATTGAAGTATATTTAAATGATTTTTTAATCTTTATTAATTGTCCAGTTTGGTTAAATAGTTTATTAATAGCTGGAATCTATCGTGTGTTAACTTGGGTAATTGCGGTTATGTTACCACCTATGGCTATATTTTTTCCATTATTTACTTTACTAGAAGATTTAGGTTTTTTACCAAGGATAGCTTTTAATTTAGATTGTTTATTTAAAAAATGTTGTGCGTGTGGTAAGCAAGCTTTGACAATGTGTATGGGCTTTGGTTGTAATGCAGTTGGTGTTAGCGGGGCGAGAATAATTGATTCTCCACGTGAACGAATAATGGCAATTTTAACTAATGTTTTTGTTCCTTGTAATGGCCGTTTTCCGACCATGATAACGATAATTAGTATATTTTTAGTCGGTATTAACAATGAAATTTTTAGTGTTGTTATTTTATTGCTAATTATCTTATTAGGTTTTTTATTAACATTTATAACTTCCTACTTATTATCAAAAACAGTTTTAAAAGGAATTCCTTCATCTTTTACGATCGAATTACCACCTTATCGAAGACCACAAGTTGGGAAAGTTATTATTAGGTCGATATTAGATAGAACCCTTTTTGTTTTAGGCCGCGCAGTAATTATTGCTATTCCTGCTGGTGCTTTGATTTGGATTTTAGGAAATATTCAAATTAATAATATAAATTTATTAAATCATATTGCTAACTTTTTAAACCCTTTTGGTCAATTAATCGGTTTAGATGGAGTCATTTTATTAGCTTTTATTTTAGGCTTCCCAGCTAACGAAATAGTTGTACCAATTATGCTGATGATTTATTTAGCAACTGGTGAACTAATAAATATTGAAAATTTAGACAGCTTAAAGCAAATTTTAGTCAATCAAGGATGGACTATTAAAACAGCTATTTGTATGCTAATATTTACATTGTGTCATTTTCCTTGTTCGACAACTTGTTTGACTATTAAAAAAGAAACTGGCAGTTATAAATGGATGCTTCTAGCCATTGTAATTCCTACTATAGTTGGCTTTGTTATTTGCTTTTTAGTTAATTTATTTTTTAACTTATTGTAAATGTTAATTTTTAACAAAAAAATAATTGAAAAAAGTATAAAAATGTGATAAAATTATTAACATAGCGCAAACCGTAGAAAGGAAGTATTTATGATTAATTTTATAGTAGTTGATGATTTTAAAGAAATGACTAAAAAAGTAGAACTGATAATTAATAAAATAATGATGAATAATAAAGTTGATTATAAGATTCATATTTTTGAAGATTACAATAAAGACTTTAAAAATATAATGAATGAACCTTTAACTAACAAAATTTATTTACTTGATATTGAGACTAAATCAGCTTCAGGCATCGATGTAGCTAGAGTAATTCGCAAAACAGATTTAGATAGTGTTATTATATTTATTACTGCTCATGAAGAATTAAGTTCAATTATTGTAAAAGAACAACTTATGGTTTTAACCTTTATATGTAAATTTGATAATTTTGAATATAAGGTTAGAAGTTCAATTATGAAAGCTTTAGCTTATATTGGTAAGAAAATGGCTATTAAATTTTCGGATAATAATGTTTTATATATTATACCTATCAATGATATTTTATATATTATACATGATAATGTTGAACGAAAATGTTTAATAAAAACATCAGGTTCTATTTATAAAATTGGGAAAACATTAGCTGAGTTGTTTGATTTAGCTGGTGGTACTTTAACTTATAGTCATCGTTCATGTTTAGTAAATGAAAATAGAATAGTAAAATTCAATAAGAAAGAAAAAGTGATAATTTTTGATAATGGTGATTCAATTAATATTGTTTCAGATAGTTATAAAAAAGGAGTTTGTCAAAAATGTTAGAAATGATGTTAAGAGATAATTTTTTTCCTTGTCTATTAAATTCTATAACTGTAATTTATATCATAATGAAACTATTAAAGGAAAAGATAAATTTAAAATCGCCCTTATTTTATTTGATGCTTTTTTGCTTAACTATGTTTATAATATATAATTATAAATTCGTCGATGATTATATAAGAATATTAACTAGTACTTTTATAATTGCCACGATTTCATATGTTGTTTTTAATTGTAAATTTAACAAGATTATGTTTGCAACCATGATAGAACAAGTGATTTTTTTCATTTCCGAATTTATTTTTGCTATTATTGTTATAGTATTAGAAGGATATAATTTGAATTTTTCTGATATAATGGGTACTTTTAGTACAACTTTAATTATTTGTTTTATAGCAGTGATTTTAATAAATATTCCTATTTTTTATAGATTTTGTATCAAACTTCTTAATATAATGATGAAAATAAAATATTTTAGTGAATATTTAATAGTACTATTCTTATTTCTAACATTAAATGTTTTATT
Organism: uncultured Bacilli bacterium; assembly: GCA_944359025.1. Classification (GTDB taxonomy): domain Bacteria; phylum Bacillota_I; class Bacilli_A; order RF39; family UBA660; genus Faecisoma. The sequence continues at coordinate 5,963 of CALVSM010000029.1, read as the reverse complement.
GTTAAATATTTATACTAGTAATAATTGGTTAATATTATTAGTAAATGCTACTTTTATTATTATATATAGTCTTATCGTATATTTATTAATGAATGAAAAAAATAAAAATTTAGTCTTCAAAAAAGAGAATCAAGCTTTGATAAATAATTTAAATGAATATGAAAAGATGTTAGACTATCAAAGAGTTAATAATCATGAGAATAAAAATCAATTATTAATAATTAAATCGATGATTGAAAAGAAAGACAAGAAAACACTTGAATATATAAATGAAATAATTAAAGATAAAAGAGAAGATAACGATATATTATATACCAAAGCTAAAAGAATACCATCTGGAGGTTTGCAAGGCTTGATTTACCAGAAAATGTTATATGCTGAAGATAAAAATATAAAATTTAATTTAGACATATCAACTGCAGTTAGAAAACTAACTTTATTTGAAACAGACGCTAAATTAAATTATGACATATGTAGAATTATTGGAATTATTTTAGATAATGCAATTGAAGAAACCGTAAAATTACCAAAAGAGGAAAGAGAAGTATTAATATCAATGTATGTTGATGACTGTTTTAATATTGAAATATCTAATCATTTTGTTAATGATATTGATATTAATAAAATATTTAATAAAGGTTATACTACTAAAGCTGAAGGACATGGATATGGCTTAACTTTATTAAAACAAATTGTCGATAGCAATGATAATGTTATTAATGAAGTTAAAGTTATCAATGGCTTATTTATTCAAATAATTAAAATAAAAATGTAGATTAATTTCTACATTTTATTTGATTAAACTTTTTGGGCATTCTGGTTCGTCTAATATTATAACATAACAAGCTTGGCTACCCATATTAGCTACAAATGAACCAAATGTTGCTAAAAGTGATGCGATAAATGTCATAAATCCACCTCCTTATTGATATATATCTAAATATACTTTAAGTATACTTAAATATTATTATTGGCTAAATAATCGATATAATTGTTATATGGTAAATTGAAAATCTTATAAACAAATGGTGAAATCATAAATGTTTGAACTAATAAAGCAAATAAGAAACAATTACTTAAAAAATTATTATTTATTAAAACTGCACAATAGACAAAAATTATGGCTATAAATGTTGATGTATATTTGAAAAATAATCTTCTATTCCGACTTACAATCGGTCTTTTTTTAGTATCAGCTGGAGCATTTTTATAAATAAATAAAATTAAAATTAGACCAACTATTAATTTTAAATTATTATCGATATTCATGTATTGACACAAAATAGGAAACCCAATAAAAATTAAAGTAGAGCTTATTAAACAGATCCAACTTTTAGTAGCATGTAAGCCAAACGAGGTCATTCTAATTAGGTTATAGATAAGAAGAAAAATAATAACTTCTTTTACTATATTCAATATTATAGCTAGACCAATTATTATAATTAATTTAGAAAATGTTAAGTATAAACCCTCTAAACCATAATTTATTATTGCTAATTTTTCTTCGGAATAATCGCCATTTTTTTTAATAAAATTCATTATATTTCCCAATACTATTTTTTTCATTTTAAAACCTCTGTGATTAAGGATAACATAATTTAGATAAAGAAAAATTATTTTTTACGCTAAAACTATAAAATAACGACTAAAAAAACATCGATAAAATATTTTTTGTGTATAAGCAAGTTTTAAACCACTAAAAATATAATTTCAAACAGGAATTGTTTTTTCTAACTTAAAACGTGATAATATATAAAAATATCGAAGGGAGTTTTATACAATGCAAGGAAAAATTAAATGGTTTAATGATCGCAAGGGCTTTGGCTTTATCGAATGTGAAAAAGGCGATATCTTTGTTCATTATTCATCAATTGTAGGAAAATGTCATAAAACATTAAATGAAGGCGATTTTGTCAGCTTTGATTTAGTTGAAACAGCTAAAGGACTACAGGCAAAAAATGTTGTTTTGCTTAATGCTATTTTGGTTTAAATTAATGTGAAAACATTTTTTTTAAACATATATGTCGAAAATTGTCGAACTTTGTATGTTTAAATTTCTTGTATTTGGCTTTGAGCTATTTTATAATTAAATTGTAAGGCAATTACTAGAAGGGAGATTTGAGATTGTGAAAGGCAAAGTAAAATGGTTCAACAATGAAAAAGGCTTTGGTTTTATTGAATATAAGGAAAATGAAGATATTTTTGTTCACTATTCTTCTATTTTATCACCAGGTTATAAAACTTTAGTTGAAGGTCAATATGTTGAATTTGAATTAGTAAGAACTGATAAAGGTCTTCAGGCAAAAAATGTAGTAGAGATAAAAGCGTCATTAGTATAAACGCTTTTTTAATTTATAAAAAATTAACGATATGTAAAAAAACTATAAAGATTTTATTCGATATAGTTTTTTATTAATTTTTTTTCGATATAAAGAACTAAACTATACATAACAGCAGCTACGATACATAAAACTATAGTTCCAGTTATTACTAAATCAAGATTAAATACTTGAGAACCATACATAATTAAATAACCGATACCTTCTTTAGAAACTAAAAATTCTCCCATAATAACTCCAATTAGTGACATACTGATATTGACTTTAAAACAACTAATAATATTGGAAATCGTTCCCGGTAAAATTAATTTAAAATAAATTTGTGTTTTAGTAGCTTTAAATGTTTGCATTAGTTTTATTTTTATTGGATCGATACTAATAAAACCTTGGTAGACATTAATAATAGTAATAATAGTTGATATTAATAAGGCCATTACGATAATTGATTGCATACCAGCTCCAACCCAAATAATTAATATTGGCCCTAGGGCAACTTTCGGTAGACTATTTAAGACTGTTAGATAAGGATCGATTATTTTAGCTAAAAATTTATTCCACCACATTATGCTAGCTATTAATATTCCAAGTAAAGTTCCTAAAACAAAACTTATTAATGTTTCCCAAACTGTTATTAAAATGTGATTGTATAAATCACCACTATTATGAAGATTAATAATTGTTTCGATTACTTTAATAGGTGAAGAGAAAATAAAAGGATTAATTATTTTATAATCTGATAAAAGTTGCCAAACAATTAAAAAAACAATTAAAATAAGAAATTGAAATAATTTAATTAAAAAATTATTAAGTCTGATTTTTTTTAAATAATTTTTATGCTCTAAACTAAACATGATCAATTTCCTTCCAAATTAAATCATAATAATATGAAAATTCTTTAGCCTTACGGTTATTAATGGGGTTACTTTTATTAGATAATTTAATATCGATTATTTTTTTAATTTTACTTGGTCTTTTAGATAAAATAACAATTTTATCAGCCATACTAATAGCTTCAGCTATATCATGGGTAACCATTATAGCCGTTTTATTTTCTTGTTTAATTATGTTATAAACATCATCTGAAACAGCTAATCTGGTTTGATAATCTAATGCGGAAAATGGTTCATCTATTAATAATAAATCAGGTTTAGTAGCTAAAGTTCTAATTAAAGCTACTCTTTGCCGCATCCCCCCAGATAGATTATTAGGGTAACTATTAATAAAATCTTTTAAGCCGTAATTGTTTAATAAATCTAATACATATTGTTTATTTTTTTTTGTTAAATTTTTATTTATTTCTAAACCTAATAGACAATTATCTAAAACCGTTTTCCAATTGAACAAAGCATCTTGTTGTAACATATATCCCATTTTTATATCATTGTTAAAAATAATTTCGCCATCTGATTTGTTATCTAAATTAGCCAATATGTTTAAAATTGTACTTTTTCCACAACCACTAGGTCCAACTATAGCGATAAAATCGCCATTATTTATATTTAATGAAAAATTATCGATAGCCTTTGTTTCCCCTTGTTTGGTGTGGTAAATTTTAGATAAATTCTTAATCGTTAGTAATTCATTCATTTTGTGAATAAGTATTATCGACCAATTTAGAAAATGGTGCTTCTTTATCTAATTGTCCTGCACTTTTTGCAATCTCTTGAATATGATTAAAATTATCTTCGGTTATGTAAGTAGTCGTAAACCAAGAATCGATATCTTTATATCTTTGAATGATGGTTATTAAATCATTTTGTGATATATCTGGAAAATAATCTAATATAACATCGGCAATTTCACTAGCTGTATGATTATGAACATAATCTAGTCCTCTTTGAATTGCTTTAGTAAAACCTTCGATTATTTCAGGATTGTTTTCTAAATAACTTTTTTTAGTATTATAAGAAGTATATGGAACAACTCCCCCTAATTCGCCTAAAGAAGCTACCACATATCCATATCCTTGTTGCTCTAATTGTAAAGCATTAGGTTCAAATAATGATACAAAATCACCAGTTCCACCGATAAATGCCCCCGACATAGCAGCAAATTCAATACTTGTATCGATCGTTAAATCAGTTTTAGGATCAATACCTGCCTCTTTTAAAGTCCATTCTAGTGTCATTTCAGGCATTCCTCCCCACCGGATACAAAACTTATGATATATTTAATCTAAATACATAAAATTAATTAGGTGATTAATTTGAAAATAGTAAATATTTTTAATGAAAATGGTAAGACACTACACCAAATAATGGAAGAGTTTTTAATAGACTATTATATGGAAAGTGAATATGAAAGATAAAATATTTAATACCGCTTTTTATATTAGACTATCGCGTGAAGATGGTGATAACTTAGAAAGTGAGAGTATCACAAATCAAAGAGATTTATTATATCTATTTTTAGGGAAAGCAAAAGAAAAATTAGTTTACATAGATGAATATGTCGATGATGGTTTTACTGGTTCTAATTTTGATAGACCTTCTTGGAAAAGACTAATGGCAGATATTGATAGTGGTAAAGTTAATACCATAATTACCAAAGATTTATCTCGTATGGGTAGAGATTATATCTCAATGGGGGAATATATCGAAAGAATATTCCCCGAACGAGGTATAAGATATATTGCTTTAAATGATGATATTGATACACTGCACGAAACACCAGGTTTAGAGTTTTTACAATTTAAACTAATGTTTAATGATTACTATTTAAAAGATACATCTAAGAAAATTAGAAAAGTTGTAAGAGCCAAAAAGGAGCAAGGACAGTTTTTAGGTTGGAAAGCAGTATATGGTTATAAAAAAGACCCTAATGATAAGCATAAAATTATTGTTGATGAGGAAGTTAGACCTATTATTGAAAAAATGTTTAATTTAGTAATCGAGGGTAAAAGTCCAAGGCAAATTGCTAATATATTCTCTAATGAACATATTCCTACCCCTAGTGTTTATGCAAATCTTAATAGAGGTGTGAAATCTACGGCTTATGAATTATGGTGTCCTAGGACAATAGAAGAAATGCTTACAAATGAAACATACATCGGAAATCTTACCCAAGGTAGAAGAAAAAAGTTAAATTATAAATCTAAAAAAGAAATTAGAATGCCTAAAGAAGAATGGATAATAAAAGAAAATACCCACGAAGCAATTATTGATAAAAAAGTATTTGTTACAGTAGGGGAGCTATTAAAGAAAAACAAAAACAAATCTACTGGCAATAATACTCAATTACTTTCTGGCTTTATGATATGTAAAGAATGCGGACATGCAATAGGTATAAATAAAAGTAGCGATGGGAAAAGATATTACTGTTGTTGTACTTATTATATATCTTATTCTAAATATGGTTTATGTACGTCACATAGTTGTAATTATAAAAAGTTGGAAAATCTTGTGTTAGCAGAAATTAAAAAGATGTGCAAGGAGTATGTAGATGGCAATTCATTTTCTAACAAGTTAGAAAAAGCAAGAAAGAAAAATGATATTAAAATTAAAAAAGAAATCAATGTATTAGAGAAAAAAATTATAACTAATAACTTATATATAGACAAAATATATGAAGATAAGTTAAGTGGTAATATTGATATGGAAATGTTTAACCGTTTAACAATAAAAT
>CALVSM010000028.1 GCA_944359025.1 uncultured Bacilli bacterium | reverse complement strand
CGATACTAGCTAAATCATCATTTTCTTTAATAATAGGTGTTCTAATACCTCTTACAATTGTTCCAACATTTCTCATATATTTTCTCCTAACGCACAATTTGCTTTCGCATTTAAATTTAAATCAGCTTTTATTCCTTTTTGATAAGCAAAGAAACCAGCAGCTCCGATCATTGCGGCATTATCCGTACAATATAAAATTGGTGGTACTGTCATATTAAAATTATTTTTAAGGCATTCTTCTTCTAAAGATTTTCTAATTGCACTATTAGCGGCTACTCCTCCAGCAACAACTAAATTTTTAACATGATATTCCTTTAATGCTTTAATTGTTTTTTTAGTTAATATCTCAACCACTTTATTTTGAAATGAACAAGCTAAATCAGCATTTCTTATTGCATTTTTCTTTTGTTCTTCATTATGCACTAAATTAATAACTGCTGATTTAATTCCACTAAAACTAAAGTCATAAGAATCATCATTAAGAGGAAGTGGTAGTTTATAAGTATCGTTACCTTCCCTAGCTAACTTATCGATACTAGGTCCCCCTGGGTAAGGTAGGCCTAAAACTCTAGCTACTTTATCATAACATTCACCAACAGCATCATCTAAAGTGCCACCGATTTTTTTAAAGCTATAGTTTTCTTCCATATAAATTAAATCGGTATGCCCACCACTAATAACTAAAGCAATTAAAGGAAATTCCATTTTTTTAACTAAGTTATTAGCATATATATGGCCAGCGATATGATGAACAGGTATTAATGGTTTATCATAAATATAAGCAATAGTTTTAGCAGCAATTAGTCCTACTAATAATGAACCGATTAACCCTGGTCCATAAGTTACCGCAACAGCATCTATTTCATCCATCGTAACATTAGCTTTAGTTAAAACTTCTTCTAAAACAATCGTAATACTTTCCGCATGGGAACGACTAGCAATTTCAGGAACTACTCCACCATATGATTTATGAATATCGATTTGTGACAATATAACTGTTCCTAAATCGATATGCCCATCTTCAATAACACTCATACTTGTCTCATCACAAGATGATTCGATTGCTAATATTTTCATGATGCTCTCCTTTCCATCAAATAACCATCGATACCGTTATAATATTTAGGTCTTTTAGCAACAATTTCAAACCCTAATTTTTGGTATAAACTAATGGCACTATGATTATTTATATTTACTTCTAATGTAATATCTAAATTATAATTATCGATAATATATTTTAATAAATTATAAGCAATATAATGTCTTCTATATTCTTCCTTAACAAAAATATAATTTATTTCTAACCTTTCATAAATAACACTATAATCTAAAAAACCTACTAATTTCTCATCGACGAAATAACCTAATACTTTATTAAACTCATTAAATGTTACTTGATAATCACTTAAGCTATTAACTAAACTTAAATCATTGATTTCTTTTAGCATCCAAATTTTCTTCCGCTTCAGTTTTCTTTAAATAATTTGGTTTTAAAGCATGAGGGTTAACTGGTTCATCTTCTTCATGCTTACTTATTAATTTTACAATATCAATTTTATCAGTATTATCGATAATGGTATAGTTAAGAGGATATTTTTTTTCTAAATCACTTAATAAAATATGTTGGTCTTTAAAATAAGGGTTTAATTCTTTATCATAGATAGCTCCATAAACATAACCCCGTCTTGCATCGATTAAACTGATATTATATTTAGTATCAGTATTAGTTGAAGCTAGTAATTCTAGTTCACTTAACGGAATTAAAGGGATATTTAAACAATAACCAATTGTTTTAGCAATCGTAACTCCTACTCTAATACCTGTAAAAGAACCAGGACCAGTGACGACAAATATTTTATCGATATCTTTGATATTTAAATTTGTTTTTTTAAATGCTTCATCTAAAATTGGCATAACTTTAGCTGATGTTTGATTATTATCATGACTATTAAAACAATAAATTACTTTATTGTTTTCTAAAATACTTATAATTAAACTATTTGATGTGTCAATAAATAAATATCTCATAACACAGCCTCACATAAATCTTCATATTGTTTACCATAAGGAGTAATTATTAAAACTCTTTTATTTTCATCAACTACTTTAAATTTTATATCTAATCTTTCTTTAGGTAAAATATCTTTAATAGTATCCGCCCATTCGATAACGACAATTCCACCTTTAGTAAAATAATCTTCAATATTAACGCCACTTGTATTACCATCTAAACGATAGACATCCATATGGTATAAAGGTAACTCCCCATCATATTCTTTAATAATCGAAAAAGTTGGTGAAGTAATTGTATCTTTAATACCTAAAGCATTAGCTAAAGCTTTAGTAAAAACAGTTTTCCCACTACCTAATTCACCATTTAGACAAATAATCATATTAGGAAATTTTTCTGATTCAAAATTTTCCGCTAATTCGATTGTATCCATTTCATCTTTTAAAGTAATTTTATATTCCATATGTAATCACCAATAATATTATATAAGATTAAAAAAATTATTACAATGGGTTTTGTAATAATTTTTATTTAACCGTTATATTCAAACAATAATAAAGATAATGATTACCGGAAGTTAATTTGATTTCAATATCATAATTGCCAGTTTTTTCAAAACTTTGATTAATTGTTTTACTAGTTCCAGTGAAACTTTTATTTGAAATTATCTCACCATTTAATTTAAAAGAAACATTATATTTTTGGTTAACAGATGTCTTTAAATTAATTGTAATACTATTATTAGGTTTTAAAATGGCATAATCATAGTAAACTGGTTCACTTGAAGCTGAATCAATTGTAATACCACTTTTATTATAATCACCAGTTACATCGAGAGTTAACTTAAAATCACGAGTTACACTAGGATCTTTTTTAAAAAATTTAAATTTATTAATTTCACTTGATAATGTATATTGATAGATTGGTAATTGACTATCAGTTTTACCAAAATAATCAGAACCATTCGTATCTTCAATTTGTGGATCAAAGATATAGTATTTGCCACTTATCTTAATCATTACCCAAGTATGACCCGTCGTTCCCCCACCTACTTTGTTTACTCTACCACTAACAGTATAAGCATCAAAACCAATTCTTCTAGCTAAAAGCATAAATAAAGATGCATAGTTATCACACACACCATAACCAGTATTTAAAGAATATAAGGCTTGATAAGCAATTAAAGCATCATGCAAATAAAAGCCATACTTTTCTTGTAAATCATTAACTTCATTCATGTTTATTGGGGAAGTTTTATAAGTTATCTTCTTTTTAACATAGTCATAAACTGCTCTTAATTTATCATATTTTGACATACTACTATTGGTATTATTAGATATAATGTTACTTATTTTATTATCTAAAGTAGTATATCCAGTTTTTAAAGGGGATAATGTTGTTTTATTAATTGAGTTTTTCAAACTAGAACTACTTTGACTATTAGAGCCACTTTGATTATTAGAACCACTAGGCTTAGTAGTATCATCAGGTTTTTCATTTGGTTTTGTATCATTTACCTCTTCATCTTCTACTACTTTAACCTTTAAAGTAACGGTTACAGTATTATTGGAAGAATCAGTTAAAGTATAATTAACTTGATAATCGCCAGTTTTATTAATATCGACCTTATTTTCAATTTTTATATTATCATTTGATAATTCATCATAATTATCGCTTACTTCTTTAACATAATCTAAAGGATTAAATTCAGTATCTTTTTTTATTGTTATTTCCTCTTTAGTTAAAGTAATTAAAGGAGCTACTTTATCAACTATTTCAACTTCGTATTCTTTAACATATTCTTTACCTTGATAAATAATAGTTACTTTAATATTTTGTTTACCTAATTCGGTAATATCTGATACTTTATATTCGATTTTCTCATCATTATAAAAACATTCTTCTTCACAAGTAACATTAGATATAAAATCAGTTATTTTAATATCGTTATAATTTAAACTAGTTACTTCTTTAAATGTAATATTACTATCTATTTGTCTATCTTGTTTATTAAATATAATTAAACAAATAATAAATATTAAAATTAAAACAATTATTAAACAAATTATTAGTTTTTTCTTCATATGATCACATCTCCTATAAAATTATAGCATATAATCTTACAGACTTGACATATTATTAATTTTGTAGTATTATCTTGAACTGTTCCCAAAAAAGGAGGGGTAACTTTGAAAGTAGATTATTTAGGTGTATCCGAATTTGTCAATTTTTATAATTCATGTATTAAAAGAGGGATAAATAAATGTGATGAGACAAAAATATATCTATCTTATGAAAATGGTTATTTAATAATGGAAGTAACTGAAGAAGATCAAATTTCCGCTATCGATTATTTAAAATGTTCTGAAAAAATAGCTAATGCTGTTTTGAATAAAATATGTAATGATTTTATCGCTAATCATAAAATGTCTGTTGCTTCAATTAGTAACCATAATAAAAAACAATTACATATTCATAATACTTATGTTGAAATTATCCACAACTTAAATTCTTTAGAAGATTATAAAAGAGCGGAAAGATTAGTCGATAAAACATTTGAAAAAATCAAAAGTAATCATAATACAACTAAACAAGAAATCATCGAAGAAAGAAATAGTAATTTTCAAAATTCCGCTATAGCATTTTTCAAGCATTACGAATTAGCGATGAAAAGATTAGAAAAAAAAGAAAGTTTTTTCAATATTTATCCTTATTATGTCGATGGTTATTTAGTTATTCAAATAATTAATACTGACGATAATCAAACTGTTATCTACGATTCTTTAAAATGTACGGATAAACAAGCACAATTAATTATTTATCATATTTTACAAAATTTTATCAATAATCATAAAATAATCTTATCTAGTTTAAATAAAGTTAATCGTCCATTAAATAAAAAATTAATTAATCAAGATGGACGTTTAAAAATTCAAAATACTAAATTTAATTTAAACATTTTATTTGATAAATCACAGGAAAATAGAATTAGAAAAATGCATGAAGAAGCTTTAGAAAAAATGGAAACAAAATCTTATCAAAAAACCTATTAATTAAAAATTAACAGGTTTTTATTTTGCCTAAATAGTATTTTTTCTTACCTTTTCTTACAACTAAAATCAAATTATCGATAGTCATATCTTTAGTAATTAATTTATCTTCTAATATTTTCTCACCATTAACCGTAATCGCTCCATTATTTATAAATTCTCTTGCTTCTCTTTTACTAGTACAAACATTATTATTAACTAATATATCAACTAAATTACCTTCATTAAATTCAAAAGTAGGTACCCCTTTGAAACCGATTAATATTTCATCTTTCGTTAAATTTTTAACTTCCCCACTAAATAAAGCTTCACTTATTTTAACGGCTTTTTCATATTCTTCCTTACCGTGTAAGAAAGTGATAACTTCTTTAGCTAAAGTTTTATGAGCTTCTCTTTTTTCTGGACAAGCAAGATGTTTCTTTTCAATTTCTAAAATTTCTTCTTTTGATAAGAAAGTTAATTTTTTTAAATATTCAATTACTTTACTATCTTCAGCATTTAAGAAAAATTGATACATTTCATAACTTGATGTTTTATTAATATCTAACCAAATAGCATTTCCTTCACTTTTTCCAAATTTAGTACCATCAGCTTTCGTAATTAATGGCATCGTTAAACCAAAAGCTTCCCCACCAATTTTTTTTCTGATTAATTCAACTCCGGAAGTAATATTACCCCATTGATCAGAACCACCAATTTGTAAAGTACAATTTTTATTTTCATATAGCCATAAGAAATCTAAAGCTTGCATAATCATATAAGAAAATTCGGTATAAGTAATTCCAATATCTAATCTACTTTTAACAGTTTCTTTGTTTAACATATAATTTAAATTAAAATATTTACCATAATCTCTTAAGTAATCGATAAAATTAATATCTTTAGACCAATCATAATTATTAACAACTTCAAAGCCAAAAATATCTTCAACTTGTTTTCTTAATCTTTTATAATTATATTCTAATGTTTCTTTAGTTATCATTGGTCTTTCCGCACTTGGTTTAGGGTCACCAATTAACCCCGTTGCGCCACCAACTAACAAAATCGGGTTATGTCCTCCTTGTTTTAGGCGAAAAGCCATCGAAAAAGTAGAATAATGACCAATGTGTAAACTATCGCCTGTTGGATCTGTTCCTATGTAAAAAGTCAATCCACCATTATTTATTTTTTCAATTAATTTTTCATCGGTTATATTTTCAATCAAACCCCGCCATACTAATTCATCATATAATTTCATTTTTCATCTCTCCTATCTGTACTTCCTAGTCCACCTTTACGAATATTCGTAACATTATCATCATCAGTAGTTAAAAAGTTGATAAACACGCCTTGACAATAAGCAGTATTTTTTTTAATTGTTACTGTTTTGTTTCCTTCATTTTGAACGGATACCCACATATGTCCTTCATTAGATTCATTGTTATAATAATCACTTTCAATTAAACCAATTTGATTGGTAAATCTTAAGTTATATTTAAAACCTAACCCACTTCGCATCATTAATAATAAAGCTTCATTAGATTCAAAATTAGCTTTATAACCAGTCGGTATTTTAACTATTTCTTTAGGTTTTATAGTTATATCAGAAATAGCAAAAAAATCATAACCGGCACTATATTTAGTAGCTCTTTTAGGTAGAATATAACTATCATATAAATCTTTATTATTTTCTATATCTTTTTTAAATTGTTCAAAACTTATTTTTTCAAAATATCGCATATTAATCATCCAACCTTTTTTCTTGTTTATTTATCTTTTTTAAACAAGTTTCAATTATCTCATCTTCATTTAATTCTAATAATTTAGCTATATATATTAAATAATTAAAGATTTTTTCGATTAATTCTTTATTTAAATTTTCTAATACTTCGGTACTTAATTTAAATAAATCATTTAAACAAATTAATACATCATCAACTAAATCTAAATTTTTAACTTCGATACTTTCAATACTTAAATAATTATAAAAATATAGACAAATCATAATACTATCGGCTAATTCTTCTAGGGCATCTTCTTTGTCGACTGGTTTTTTAGACCAATATTTAAAACATCTAGTTTCATTAGTAAATTCAGCTATTTCAACAATTAATTCGATACAGTTTTTTTCAAACATCTTATCATCTTTAAATTTTTCTTCAAAAATAAAATCTAATTTTTTATTTTTTTGATAAATATCATTCCAAGTCATAGTAATCTCCTTTAAAAAAAGTCATAAAACAAGGTATAAGGACGAAATTATTCGCGGTACCACCTTATTTTATGACTATTGCATACACTTTAATTTTTAACGGAATTACCCGCTTTAACTCCCAAAATGTAATTGATTATTTAATCTTGATTAGTTTTCATCAACCACTAATTTTCTTGCATTACCAATTAAATAACTATCGTTTTGTTCCTTGTTAAATAAGCAATATAACTATACCATATTTAATTTTAATTTGTCAAATATTTTTCTTCAATATAACTAATTAAATACTTTCTTTCATTAATTATATTATTTTTTAAAATATTATTTTCTAAATCTTTATAAATTTCATTAAGAAAAGGTCCTGGTTTTTTATTCAATAAATTACATATATCAATAGCTTTAATATTAATATCTTTAATAGAATATATCGGTAATTTATTATATTTTTCCACTATATCACTACGTTTAATATTCTTTATTTCCCCTACTAATGTACATATATATAAACCATATTTATATAAAACATTATTGTCTAATATATTTTCGTTTAAACAAGCTTGAATATTTTTAATTATTTGTTTTTCATTATTAGAAAAAGTATATATATCTAAAACATCTAATTGTGCCCAAATACCTAAAGAAGAAGTTGTAACTACTAAATTATCAAAATTATTTAGTTCTAATTTAGAAACTAAATCAAGTTCTTTAATCAAAGATAAACCATAAGCACAATTAGGTGATGAAAAGATTTTTTCTAATTCATCTTTTTTACGAAAATATGATAAATTCTTTAATAAATAACCATACTTTTTAATAGCTTTTTTTAAGTTTTCATCTAATTTAAACTCTAAAATAGTAGCGAATCTAATTGCCCTTAAACTTCTTAAAATATCTTCTTTTATTTTTTTATCAGCATCTAAAACACATTTAATTATTTTATTATCTAAATCTCTTTTAGCATTTAATAAATCAATAAAATTACCTTCATTATCAATACATAAAGTATTAATAGTAAAATCACGTCTTTCTAAATCATCGATTAGAGTATCGATATATTTTATTTTAACCGGAAAACGATTATTTTCATATTTTATTTCTTTTCTAAAAGTTGTGATTTCAAACCTTATTTTTTTATAAATTAAACTAACACTACCATATTCTTGACTTTTTAAAATACTATCACTAAATATTTTTTTTAATTCTTTAGGACTAGCATTAGTACATATATCAATATCGGTACTGTTTCTATTTAGATAAATATCTCTTGGATAACCACCAACTATATAAGCTTTATATCCAAAATCAGTTATTTTATTTAATATTTCAATGGCAGTTTCATACATTAAAGTCACCTCGGATATGAAAAAAAGGTTAAAATAACCTCTTAATTTAAAGCATCTTTTAATTTAGAACCAGCTTTAATTGTAGCAGCAACTCTTGCAGGAATTTTAACTGTTTCACCAGTTCTTGGATTTCTAGCAGTTTTAGCTGGTTTTTGTTTAGCTGAGAATGTAGCAAAACCAGTTAAAGTAACTTTACCTTCTTTTTTTAATCCTTCTGTAATTCCTTTCATCATTGCGTCTAATGCACGAGTAGCATCAGCTTTTGTTAATCCTGTTTCTTCTGCTATGTAATTAACTAAATCTTGTTTTGACATTTGAATACCTCCTATTGTTTTCTACATAAGCTATTCTTGCTTACAATTAAAGAATACCATTTTTTTGAATTAAATGCAATATTTTTAAGCTAATTTTATTAATTTTTTTATCACTGACTTAAATAATAAACATCACTATTATTTAAATGTACTATATACTCACAATTTTCCATATTAGATGCTTTCATCACAAGGTCTAAAATATTTTCATTATCTTGTCCTGAATTAATTATAATTAAAATTCCTTTGCTTAAATCTTGAGCGTAAATTATTTTTTTTATATTTTTTAAAGTTATATTAATATCTTTAGCAATATACGAATTATCTAAAATTGAAAACAAATAAATATCATCTAAAAATCGATTATGATTAGAATTTAAAAAGTAAACCGTAGGAACATTTAATTCGGTTTTTATTTTATTTACGATACCTTTTTTATTAGTAAATAGTACTTCTGGTTCTATTTTCATTATTAAAGGTGCTATCAACATAATAATAAAAATTATAGAAAAAACATATTTAATATTTTTTTTAGAAAAAATATTTCTTATCAGTTGATAACAATAATAAATTACAACAATAAATATCAACTGACAAATTGGCAATATATATCTTAACTCAATATAAGGTGAAGCAATAGCTACTAATACGAAATAAAATAACATAGGTAAAATAATAATTTTTATATAATCATTATTTTCTATTTTGATAATTTTACCTTTGCTTTTATACAAAGACAATAATAACAATATAATTAAAATTATCCACAATAAATTATTAAATACAAAATAATTAATTTTAGTTAGATAATTAAAAATACTAGTGGAAAATACTGAAAAATTCATCAATTTACTAATTACTCCTTGACCACGATAACCAAAAAACATATGATTAATTGAATAAGGAAAAATCAAAAGCGATAAACTACCAGCAGCAACCATTGTTAAAAAATAAGCTAACAATTCCTTAAATCTTTTTTCTTTAACATATTTAATTGCAAACATTATGAATAACATTACTAAATAAAATAAATAATAGTAGTGTGTCAACGAACCAATCAATGCCGATAACCCAATAAATACTAATAATTTACGGTCTAATTTATTTTGTTCATAAAGTTTAAAATGTAAATAAGTCGTTATTAAAACATTCAAAGTCGATAATGCATACATTCTAATATAAATAACATTTGTTAATGAAGAAATTGTTATTGCAGAAATAAAAGTTATTAATAAAGATATTTTGTTATTTTTAAATATTTTTTTAGTTATTAAATAAGTAAATAAAGTAACAAATGCAAATATAATAATATTTAAAATAATTCCTGGCCATTTAGAAAAGGTTCCAATATTAAACCCCATAAAAATTCGCAATAACAAATAATAAAATGGTGGATGAACATCATTTTTTTGATTAATATAAACTTGACTAAACTCTCCTATTTCATCTTCTTGGACTGATAAATAATCTTCATAATATTCACCAGTGTGCCAAGTTCCATAAAAATCAGCGTTATCTTCAATACTTATCTTATCATAACTAGCTAGTCCTAATGAATAAGCTTCATCCATGTGAATATAAGACTTGTTTATTCCAATAATAACAAATATTAAAGATTGCATTAGAATCACAATAATTAAAGCTAATATTTCTTTTTTTGACATTTCAACACTTAAACTCTTCATCATTCTTACCACTTTCATATAACTTTCTATATACATTATACTATATAAATTACTTTTATGTTTTTATATTTAATTATTAGTATTAAAAAAACCATACTTAATTGTATGATTTATAAGACAATCGTAAATAAATTACCTGAACCTTTATTAACTAATTTAGTTAATGTTTGTTGCAATTTATAACGAGCATTTTCTGGTGTTAAAGAAAGTTTAGCTTGAATACCTTCTTTAACTATGATGTCTAAGCTACGACCAAATATTTCACTTTTCCAAATATTAGCTGGGTTAGTATCATAATCTTTCATTAAATAATTAATTAATTCTTTACTTTGAATCTCACTACCAATAATCGGTTCAAATGTCGATTCAACGTCAACTCTAAACATATGAATAGAAGGAGCTACAGCTTTTAATTTAATACCATAACGGCTTCCTTGTTTAATTATTTCAGGTGTTTCTAACTTCATATCAGCTAAAGTGGGACTAGCTACACCATACCCAGTTGTTTTAACCATTTTTAAAGCGGTTTTAATCTGATCATATTCTTGTTTGGCTTCATTATAATCTTGAAATAACATCAATAAATCAGCGCGATTAGTAACATCTATTCCTATAATATCTTTTAAAACTTGATTATATAAAGTGTTAGGAGCTTGTAAAGTAACTGTTATTTCCCCTGTTGAAGTGTCAACATTAGATAAATATGCTTTACTAATATATTCACAATCAGTAAAATGACTAGTTATATGTTCGATATCTCTTATTTTTTCAACTTCAATAACACTTTCTTTAATTTTATCAATATATATTTGTTTTAACCAATGGTCATGGTTTAAACAAGCGATCCATTCTGGCATTTCAACTTGTACTTCCACTACTGGAAACTCATACAAAGCTTCTTTTAATATATTATATATATCCCTTTCACTCATATTCTCGACACTAATTGGTAAAACTGGTACTTCATAATTTTCTCTTAAACTATCGGCTAAATTTTCTGTTTCCGGTAACATCGGATGCACGGAGTTTAAAATAACAATAAATGGTTTTCCTATTTCTTTTAATTCACTAACTACTCTTTGTTCCGCTTCAACATAACTATTTCTACTTATTTCACCAATCGACCCATCGGTAGTTACAACAATACCAATACTCGAATGGTCTTTAATTACTTTTTCAGTACCTATTTCCGCAGCTTCAATAAAAGGTATTTCTTCATCATACCAAGGAGTTTTAACCCTTCTTGGACCATTTTCATCCTCATATCCTTTGGCTTCAGGGATAACATATCCCACACAATCGATCAATTTAACGCTAGCCGTAAAATCATCAATTTTAATTTTAGCCGCATTACTAGGAACAAATTTAGGTTCAGTTGTCATAATCGTTTTCCCTTGAGCTGATTGTGGTATTTCATCTAGACATCTTTTTCTTTCATATTCATCTTCGATATTAGGAACAACTAGATTTTCGATTACTTTTTTAATAAATGTTGATTTACCAGTTCTAACAGCACCAACTACCCCTAAATATAATTCTCCTCCTGTTCTATTAGTAATGCTTTTTATAATATCAATCTTTTCCATATATTCCCTACTTTCCGTTAGTAAAATATATGAAATAAAAATAACTTTATACCATTATTATTTAAAACATTTTATCGATATCTTTTGGTACATTATCATTTTTAACCGCATTAATTATTTTATTTTCTTTTTCTTTGGATATATCTTTACCGGTCATTTTACCTAATTCTTGAATTACCTCTCTTAAAGTATTTTCATCTTTTAAATTACTATCTTGTAATTTTTTAGCTAAAGATAAAATTGTATCTTTACCAACATTGGTTTTTTTTTCAATTTTTTTAAATAAA
>CALVSM010000027.1 GCA_944359025.1 uncultured Bacilli bacterium | reverse complement strand
GCTAATATTTATATTAAAACAGTTTTAAGTATTAAGTGGTTATTATTATTTATTTTAATAATCAACATAATAATAGGCTCTAATTTACAAGTGACAATAATTACTGTTTTAAGACTTATTTATATTGTTTTATATACTTCGATTCTTACTTTAACTACCCCACCTACTGAAATTACTTATGGGTTAGAAAAATTATTTTCCCCACTAAGATTAATTGGTATCCCAGTAAATAAAATGGCTTTATCGATTAGTTTAGCTTTAAGGTTTATCCCAACTATTATCGATCAAGGTAATAAAATAATTAAATCGCAAGCAAGTAGGGGAATCGATTATTATCACTCTAATTTTCAAGGAAAATTATTAGCAATTAAATCGTTAATTATTCCGATGTTTGTTTTAAGTTTTAAAAAAGCTGATGATTTAGCTGATGCGATGGAAGTAAGATTATATAATGTTAATAGTAAAAGAGTTAATTTTAGACAAAACAAATGGCGATTTTATGACACATTTATTGTACTTATGCATGTTTGTTTATTTATATTAATAGTAAAGGAAGTATTTTTGTGAGATATTTAATTACATTTAGTTACGATGGTTCGAAATTTAAAGGTTATCAAAAACAACCTCGCTTAAAAACTGTTCAAGGAGAAATTGAAAAAGCTTTAAAAGAATTAAATACGGAACCAGTTAGTATTCATGCATCGGGAAGAACTGATGCAGGGGTTCATGCTTTAAATCAAAAGGCTCATTTTGACCTTGATATTGATATAACTCCAGATAAATTAAAAAAAGCTTTAAATAGTTTACTAAATGATTATATTTATATTAAAAAAGTTGAAGAAGTAGATAGTACTTTTCATGCTAGATTTAATGTAAGCGGTAAAGAATATATTTATAAAATCAATATGGGTGAATATGATCCGATTGAAAAAGATTATGTCTATCAATATAATAAGAAGTTAGATTTAGTGGAAATGGAAAGAGCTTTAAAATATTTAGAGGGTACTCATGATTTTAAATCTTTTTCTAAAGCTGATGAAGAAAAAGAAGATTTTACAAGAACTATTATTCAAACCAATTTAATTAGAAATATTAAAAATGTTAATAAATTTGTTATATCATTTTTAGGAACTGGTTTTTTAAGATATCAAGTAAGAAATATGGTTGGCGTTTTATTAGAAATCGGCGAAGGTAAAAGAAAAAGTGAAGATATTTTAGATATTTTAGCTGCTAAAGATAGAAGAAAAGCCGGTATTACTGCTCCACCAGAAGGCTTATATTTAAACGATGTGTATTACAGGTGAATGTTAGAATTTGAATTAACTAAATTAATTGACAATGATATTGAAAATCATATAGGTAATTATATGTTGACATACAAACTGTTGTTTGGTATAATTAATTTGTAAACATTATTGTATAAAATTTATTTTAAATACAAAAATAAATATATAAGGAATTAGCGAATGAAAGAGTTAGAAAAATTAATTAATTTTATTATTAAAAAATATGATGAAATCAATTTAGAATGGGAAAAAAATGAAAATTATAATCAATTAAACATGAAGAGAACTCAAGTGGTTGATGTGTATATTGATAAAGAAAAATTAAATTATATATTTAATTATCGCAATTTTATTAATGACAAATTTTCATATATATTTAATGAATTGCAACAATTAGGTTTTCATGTAATGTAACAAGTAGAGTAAAAGCATTAAATTCAATTCAATATAAAATTGAAAATTATAAATTAAATCATGAAAATGGAAAAATACCGATAAAAAAATGTTTAAACGATCTTTTGGGGTTTAGAATCATTTTTTTGGATGATATTGACTATAAAAATATAAAAGATTATATTAATGATACTTTTCCAAAATTAAAGTGTATTAAATCCATTAAGAAAGGATATAACGCAGTACATATATATTTTGGAAATGAAAATAATAAAAAATTTCAATGGAAATTACAATTATGGAATAAAAGCAACGAAAAAACAAACTTAAAATCGCATGCCGAATATAAACAAGATTATACTAAATGGGAAAACATAAATAATAAAGGAGGTGTTTAGTTATGATTAAACATTATATAATAATTGCTAGTGCGTATTCTATTGGGAAAAGAATAGCTTTAGACTATTATTCTGATGATATATTATCAATGGAAATTATTCAAAAAGATATTGATTACATAATTGCTAAATGTGGCAAAGATGTACCAATATCAAGCCATTTTATTCAAGTTGAAAAAAATGGCTGGGATGCCGTAGGAAAAAAAGATAAATTTTTTGATGGTATAAAATTAGTTGCAACAAAAGAGGAGTTTGTGAAGTTAATTCTAGCTGACCGAACTTTATTAGGTATTGATATTGCAAAATATATTTTAACTAAAAAACCTTGCACCCATTTAAAATTGGAAAAACTAGTTTACATGTGTTATGCCGATTATTTATGCAAAGAAGATTCAAAGTTATTTGATGATACTATTTACGCCTATAGATTAGGTCCGGTAATTAAAACAGTTTATGAGAAATACAAAAAAAAGGGTTCATTTTTGATAGACGTCCCAGCTGATGAAGATAACAAAAAAATGTATGATGAATTAGAAGAAAAAATGCCGATTAAAAGCCGAATTTTAGCAGCCAAAGATGGGGTAAAAAAAATTATAAGTATCGATCAAACATTAGATAAATATGGAGATTATGACGCTTCAAAATTAGTTGATATTACTCATAGAAAATCTAGTCCATGGTGTAAAGCTGGTTGTGGTGAAATGAAGGATCTAATAATTTCTGATGAAATAATAAAAGAATATCATAAATATGAAATAATATAGTAAAAAACATATAATTTAATTGACAAATATATGTTTTTTTAGTACAATTGTTACTGGTACATTTATTTATTCCCACATTTAATGAATCTTGGGACAATTCATTATTTGGAAGAAAGGAAAGTATTATGAAAAATTCTTATATGCAAAGAAAAGAAGATGTAGTAAGAACTTGGTGGGTAATCGATGCTACTGATGTTAATTTAGGTCGATTAGCTACTAAAGTTGCTACAGTATTACGTGGTAAACATAAACCAACTTATACTCCACATATCGATGGTGGTGATTATGTTATCGTAATTAATGCTAGTAAAGTAAATTTAACTGGTAATAAATTAGATGATAAAATCTACTATAACCATAGTGGTTATACAGGCGGTTTACGAGAAAGAACTGCTAGAACAATGCGTGATAATTATCCAGTTGAAATGGTTGAAAGAGCTGTTAAAGGAATGTTACCTAAAGGAAGATTAGGTCGCCAAATGTATAAAAAATTATTTGTTTATGCAGGTAGCGAACATCCACATACTGCTCAAAAACCAAAGGAAATGAAATAGGTGATTTTATGGAAAAGAAAGTATATCTTGGAACAGGTAGAAGAAAATCTTCTGTAGCTCAAGTAAAAATGACTTCAGGTAGTGGTAAAATTACTGTTAATGGTCGTGATGTTAGAGAATTCTTCCCTTATGAAACTAATGTAATGGATTTAATGCAACCATTAG
Organism: uncultured Bacilli bacterium; assembly: GCA_944359025.1. Taxonomy (GTDB): domain Bacteria; phylum Bacillota_I; class Bacilli_A; order RF39; family UBA660; genus Faecisoma. The sequence continues at coordinate 9,016 of CALVSM010000027.1, read as the reverse complement.
TAGCTACTAATAATGAAAAAACTTTTGATATTGAAGTTAAAGTTAATGGTGGCGGTTTTACAGGCCAAACTGGAGCAATTAGATTAGGTATTACAAGAGCATTGTTAGAATACGATAAAGTAAATGAAGCAAATGAAGATAGTTATCGTAAAATATTAAAAAGAGCTGGTTTTGTAACTAGAGATGCTAGAATTAAAGAACGTAAGAAACCAGGCTTAAAAGCAGCTCGTCGTGCACCACAGTTCAGTAAAAGATAATATATTGCATATTAAAAACCTTGGAAATTCAATATTTTCAAGGTTTTTCTTATACAATGGGAAGGTTATAGGACAAAAATAAAAAATTAAAGAATCTAAAGGTAAGAGAGTGGTAACGCTTAAAATAAAAATGTATTAAAGATAAAATATATCTTAATATAAATGAAAAAGAAACTAATAAACTTAATTCTTCAATCAATATAAAGAAACAATTAATAAAAAATCTTGATGATATTAGCACAAAAAATGTTATAATATTAGCGGTGAGATTATGTTATTAAGTAATGAATGGCAAGATTATGAATGTTTAAGTGCTGGCAATGGTGAAAAGTTAGAAAGATGGGGAAATATTATTTTAAGAAGACCTGATCCCCAAGCTATGTGGATATGTGACAATAAAAAATGGCAAAATGTCGATGCTTTTTACCATCGCTCTAATAAAGGTGGAGGTTATTGGGAATATAAAAAACAATTACCTGATTATTGGATAATAAAATATAAAGATTTGAAATTTAAAGTAAGTCCAACTAATTTCAAACATACAGGGTTATTTCCTGAACAAGCAGCTAATTGGGACTTTTCAATCGATAAAATAAAAAACGCTAAAAGAAAGATTAAAGTTTTAAACCTTTTTGCCTATACAGGCGGTGCCACAATGGCGGCTAGTTTTGCTGGCGCTGATGTTGTTCATGTTGATGCATCTAAAGGAATGATCGAATGGGCAAAAGAAAATATGAAATTATGCGGACTAGAAAATAACAAAATAAGATTTATTGTCGATGATTGTTTAAAATTTGTTAAAAGAGAATATCGTAGAGGTAATAAATATGATGTAATTATTATGGACCCTCCTAGTTATGGTAGAGGGCCTAATGGCGAGATGTGGAAATTTGAAGAAAACCTATCTAATTTAATTAACGAATGTATGAATATTTTAAGCGACGAACCATTATTTTTTCTAATCAATGCTTATACTACAGGTATTTCTAGTACTGTTTTATATAATATTTTAAAAACTTCTTTACAAAGTAAATATAAAGGTCAAGTTACGGCTGGTGAAATTGGACTACCTATTACCGATAATAATTTAATTTTACCTTGCGGAATTTATGGAAGATGGGAAAATGAAGATATTATATGAAGATAATCATTTATTAGTAGTGGTAAAACCAATTAATATTCCAGTTTGTGAAGATGATAGTCATGATTTAGATTTATTAACTATTTTAAAACAATATTTAAAAGATAAATACCACAAACCTGGGAATGTTTATTTAGGACTAGTTCATAGATTAGATCGCCCTGTTAGTGGTGTTATGGTGTTTGCAAAAACAAGTAAAGCAGCTTCAAGGTTAAGTGAACAAATAAGAACAAACAAATTAAAAAAAGAATATCAAGCTGTAGTTATGGGGAAGATAGAAAATAGTGGAACTTATGAAGATAAATTATTAAAAAATAAAAAAACTAATATGACAACGGTTGATAAAAATGGAAAATTATCTATTTTAGATTATAAATTAATAAAATATAATAAAGAAAATGATTTATCACTAGTTAAAATTAATTTAAAAACAGGTCGTTCTCATCAAATTAGAGTTCAATTTGCCTATCATAATCACTATTTATATGGCGATCAAAGATATAACCCTTATGCTAAAGTAAAAGAACAAATTGCTTTATGTGCTACTAAATTAATTTTTATTCATCCTACTAAAAATGAAGAAATGACTTTTCAAATTGATTTGCCAACTAGCTATCCTTGGGATATATTTTAGGTCTAATTAGACCTTTTTATATGACATTTTATTAACGGTTTATCAAACAAATTACTTGTTTAAATAATTTAAAATGGTATAATAAAGTTTAAAGATTTGAGGTAGTAAAATGAAAAAGATTTGGCTTTTCTTACTTATATTTATAGGAATTTTTCTTTTTTATATTCTAACGATGCATCTTGTTTTAAATTTAAACGGAGATGAATATGTCGAAATAAATGTTTTTGAAGAATATCAAGATAAAGGCGCTTATAGTTGTTATAGTGACATTTTTGGCTTTTGTTTATATGAACCGGAAATAAAAATAAATAATCTTGTCGATACTAGTAAATTAGGCGAATATACGATTATTTATACCATATCTTCCTCATTTCATCAAAAACAAATTGAAAGAAAAGTAAAAGTAATTGATAAAACTCCACCTTTAATAAGTGTTAAAGAGGAAACAATATTGACTTGCCCTAACAATCATGATTTTAAAATTACATATCAAGCAACGGATAATTATGATCAAGATATAACAGATAAAGTTATTACGAAAATAGAAGATAACCAATACATATTAGAAGTAAGTGATAGTTCAGGTAATTTTACTACTTTAACTTTACCAATTATATATGAAGATAAAGAAAAACCTAAAATAACTTTAAAAGGCGATAAAACAATTTATTTATTAAAAGGTGAAGAATATCAAGAACTAGGATATACTGCCACTGATAACTGTTTAGGTAATATCACTGATCAAGTAAAAGTAACTAGTAATGTTAATATTAATAAATCAGGCAAATATACAATATCTTATACCGTTTCTGATGATTTGAAAAACACTACTAAAGTTACTAGAATCGTTTATGTCTATGAAAAAAACCCTGATATTCCTATTGGCGATAAAGTAATTTATTTAACCTTTGATGATGGCCCAAGTGCTTATACAAATGAATTATTAGATATTTTAAAAAAATATAATGTTAAAGCGACTTTTTTCGTAACTGGTAACGGCAGTGATGCTGTTATAAAAAGAGCTTATGAAGAAGGACATAGCATTGGACTACATACCTATTCACATAACTATAATAAGGTTTATCAAAGTGTCGATGCTTATTTTAATGATTTAAACAAAATTAGTAATCGCGTTGAAAGAATAACTGGTCAAAAGTCTAAATTAATTAGATTTCCGGGTGGTAGTTCTAATACAGTTAGTAACTTCAATAAAGGTATTATGACAAAATTAGCTCTAGAAGTCGAAGTAAGAGGTTATAAATATTTTGATTGGAATGTCGGTTCTTCGGATACGTCGACTAGTGATTCTAATAAAATAGCTAATAATGTTATTAAAAGCTTAAGAAAAGGTAGTAATATCGTTTTACAACACGATACTAAATATAGTAGTGTCAAAGCCGTAAGTAAAATTATCGAATATGGCCTAGCTAATGGTTATATTTTTGCTCCTTTAGATATAACTAGTCCATCCGCACATCATAAGATAGCTAATTAATTCATATTATTTAATGGTGATAGTATGAAAAATAAGCTATTTTTTCTTTTGATTTTTTTTGTTAGTTTATATACTATAGCTATTGTAAGAGCCAATAATTTACCACTTTTAGGGAAAGTAATTTATTTAGATCCTGGTCATGGTGGGAAAGATCCAGGAGCTGTTTGGGATAATATTTATGAATCAGATATTAATTTAGAAATAAGTTTACAAATTCAGGAAGAATTAGAAAAAAACGGGGCAATTGTCTATTTAACTAGATATGGTGATTATGATTTATCAGCTAATTATGCCGAATTACGTAAAAGAAGTGATTTATCAAGAAGAGCTAATATTATCAATCGTTCCCAAGCTGATGTTTATTTATCTATTCACTTAAATTCGGATATTTCAACAACTTGGAAAGGGGCACAAGTGTTTTATAACACGATTAATGAAAAAAATGAAATATTAGCCAAAATTATGCAAGAACAATTAAAAAAAGACTTAAATTCTAATCGCGAATATAAAAAATTAAATGACCACTATCTATATAATCGTGTTAAGATACCAGGTGTTTTAATAGAAGTTGGGTTTATTTCTAACCCTAATGAAAGATATTTGTTAAGACAAGAAAACTATCAAAAAAAAGTGGCAGTAACAATTAAAAATGGACTTGTTTCCTTTTTGACACAAAATTAAAAAAATATCTATTTTTTCTTGTAAATTAACCTCAAAAATGGTATTATTATTATAGAGGTGGAATTTAAATGGAAGAGAATTACAATTATACTGAATATAACGAAGAAAAAAATCGTATTCCTTGGGTGCGTGTTTTAATATCATTTTTAATATTAATAATCATCGTTGTTATTGCTTTACTACTATTAAGGTCTTGTGGGAAACCTTCTTTAAGAAATGATTTGATCGAAGCAGCTAAAGAATATTACGAACTTTATCCTGATCAATTACCTAGTGAAACAGGCGAATGTTTTATTGTTACTTTAAGAGAACTAGAACAAGAAGGTTTAATTAAAGTAAGTGATTATGAAACTTGTGACAAGGATAATACTTATGTTAATGTTTGTTATTTAGAAAGTAAAACATATCATTATTCAGCTATTTTAGAGTGTGAAGCTGAAGATACTAATTATGGAATGTGGCAAGATGGAACTGAATCTGATATTGACAAAAATTCTGATATTAGATTTCAATTTTTAGGCGAAGAAATGAATTCGGGAACTAAATATTTTTATCCAAATGATTTAACTGATATCAATCAAGTAAAAGAATATTATGCATCTATCCCAAGCAGTGGTTATAGTGGCCAAGAAGATGAACAAACTGGATGGAAATGGTACACCGAAAAAACTGTTAATAATTATTGGAATAACGGAGCTTATTCTTCAACCCAACCAAGCGGTTATACGATAAAAGGATCTAGTACAACTGCGACAAAATATACAACAGAAAAACCAAGTAATGCTAGTTATAGAGAAATCGAAGAAGTAACTTTATATCGTACACGTAAGGTAGCTTATCCGTTAACTTATGTTTGCTCTAACCCTAATAATCCTAATGATGTAATAGTTAGCGATAGTCCTTGTTCAGGAACTCATTCTTTTCCTGAAGCTATTACTTTCACTTGTAATGGTAAAGATCAAGTAGAAGTTACAGATGAGCAAATTAATAATCGTGACTTCCCACCATGCGGTGATTGGTCAGGATGGACTACTAAAGCATGTACTACTTCATTTACAGGTGGTATAAGTTGTCAAACAGCTGAAGGCTATAAATATACTGATACAATGTGGAAATGGTATCGTAAAGATGAAGTTAGAAGTTATTACCCAAGCGGTGCAAGCAGTGCTGATGATGAAAAAACATATTATATTTCCTCACCAACTAGTGGCGCTATTAAAGATGAAGCAACAGCAGCTACTGTTCATAAATATTACAAATTAGAAGAGGGTACTACTGGTGAGAATAGTTTTGAAGAATGGTTACCAGTTACTGATGGATATGTTGAATTAGAAGAAATGTTAGCAGCATTTAGAAAATTAGGCTATGAAGTTTATAATTTAGGTGATGTTAATAAACTAACTGAAATAAGATATGATTATAAAATGCAATATAGAAACTTAGAAGAATAAGGAGGAAATATGACTAAAGAAGAATTATTACAACAATTAAAAGAAATGTCAGAACTTCTTAAACAAGATTCAGCAGTTAAAGTTACTGCTGAATCTCGTGAAGAAGAATTAAAGAAAATAGAGGAACAACGAGAATTATTAAATTTTCAAATTAAAGAATTAGAAGTTAAACTAGCTGATGATAATAATTATGGTTCTTTTACATTATTTAGAAATCAATCAAGAATCTATGATATTAATACTAAAATTAGCAAGATAAATGCCGATATTATTCAAAATGACAGCGATGTTACTGAAAATGAACACCGTATTGAATATATTAATGGCGAGATTGAAGCTTGTAATGCCCTTTTAAGCGAGGCACAAAAAGCTTTAGAACAATATGGCTATGAATTAAGAAGTTTAGGCGAAAACCCTGACCCTAAAAAAGAACAAGAAATTACACATATCATGGCTTCATATAGAGATTCTATCGACTATTTAAAATCAGAATATGATATTTTTTCTACAGAATTAGAAGAATTAAATGCTAGTAGAGATAACTTAAATAAAAGAAAAGAAGCCTTACTTAATAGTCAAGAAAGATATCAAAAATTGTTAGAAAATGCTAATGAACGCGAAAAGAAAGATTCTGAATCTAAAATTGATATAGTTAAAAAAGAAGCAGACCAAAGAAAACTATTACAACTTCGTAGCGCTATTGAAGCTTTTAATAACCGCGAAGCATTTATCTCTTTTGACTTTCCTCTTGAACTAGAAGCATTAATTGATGATATAGAAAATAATCGCATTGATGATGAATCTGTTTTAGCGCGAATTCAAGAATTTAGAACACTATTACCAGAAAAATTAGCTAATAAAGATTATACTAATGCTGATGATGAATTAAAAGAAAATCAACGTTTACAAGCCGAAGTGTTGATGGAAAAAACAGCTTTAGAAGAAAAATTAAACGATGAAAATAATTATTTACCTTCGATTTTTGCAGTCGAAGTTATGAACCAAGAAATATCAAATTTAGAACAAAATATTTCTCGTTATGAAACCGATATCAAAAACAGTGAAGCTAGCATTGCTAGATCAGAAAATTCTAAAGAAAACCGTGAAATGGAAATTGAACAAGCCGAAGCTGAAAAAGCCAAATTAAATCAAGATTTATATAATTTGCGTTTGCGCGAAGCTATTTTGCCTACTGCAGTTTATGAAGAACAAAAGGATGATATAACCAAAGAAAAGAAACGAATTCAAAAAGAAATCGATGAAATTGATAAGAAAATTGAGCGTTTAACTAAAGCTTCATTATCTATCGATGTTGCTATTTTATTAGCTAAAAGAGGTAAAAAAGATTTAGAAGTTTTAAGAAATAATGAAATAAAACTTTTAGAAGCTAAGAAAAAGACTTTTGAAACTAGAAAAGGTGTCGATAGAATGGCAATGGCTTCTGATCGTGAAAGATTAGCTGCTTTAACTGCTCAATTGACTATGTTACAAATGCGTGAAAAATCAATTTATTATGATTATGAAGAAACTTTAGATAATTTAATTTCCGGGCTAAAGAAATCTAGTAAAAAAGGAATTGATGAAGCTCAACCGGAAAAATTAGATGCTAAAAAAGATGATCAAAAAGATCCAATAGTTGTTCCTTTAACTCCATCGCCAATTGAAGAAAAAGAGGAGTTAGAACCTGAAACTCCTACTGCTCCAAAGGAAACCGAAGAAGAAAAAGATCCTATTGTTGCGCCAATCGCACCAACTGAAGCTCCTACGGGATCAAGTGGTGGAAATTCAACTGATGATGCTGATAAAGATAAAGATGATGATCAACCTGTTCCTATTGCATTTTGGAAAAAAGCTAAAGAAGGACTTTTAGAAAAAATTCATGATAAGAAATTTATGAAACGTGTAAAAGCAGCTGTTTTAGCTACTCTAGTTGCGTTGATGATTGGTTTAGGTTTAACTAAATGTGGCACTAGTAATGTTGTTCAGCCAACTCCAGGCAATGAAATAGTTGATATTGCTGATACGCCATCACCTGAATTACCAGATTTAGATTTTGACGATGTTGATTTAGATGATGTCGAAGTAGAAACTCCAGAAGTTACAGCTCCAGAAAAATCAATTGATGATTTAGCTTGGGAAGTAATTCGCGGTGATTGGGGTAATGGTGAAGATAGAAAAGAAGCTTTAGAAGAAGCTGGTTATGATTATGAAGAGGTTCAAGATAGAGTAAATGAAATACTTCAAAATTTGCCACAGCAAGGTGGAAATGGTAATGGTGGAGAAAATACTGAATCAGAGCCTGAACTAGATTCTGACCCAACTCCGGACCCTGAGCCAGAACCAATTCCAACGCCAGAACCAGAGCCAGAGCCAGAACCTGATCCAAGACCGGATCCAACTCCAGATCCTGAGCCAGAGCCTGATCCAAGACCGGACCCAACTCCGGATCCTGAGCCAGAGCCTGACCCAAGACCGGACCCAACTCCGGATCCTACCCCTGACCCTGACCCAACTCCGGACCCTGAACCAGAGAATACAATAACTCAAGAAGTTGAAACTGGACAAATTGGTATTGTTCAAACTGATGATGGCCATGTTGCGGTTACCGATAATGTAGAAACTACAACTGAACGGACTGATACAAATCAACAACAAGTAGCCCAAGAAATTATAGATAATTTGAATGAGCATAATGTAACAACTGGTGATTATTCCGAAGATGCAAACTTAACTTCAAGCGAAGTTAGTGATGATGGAACAATCACTAATACATTTGAAGATACTACTACAGGTAATGCTGATTATACTGTAGAAGATGCTGTTGATGATTTTGTTGAGGATACTTATGGCTCAAATAGTGAAGAATTAAGTAATTCTTTCCAATCATTAAATGATTTAGCATTAGAAGAGTTAGGAGGTAAATCAAGATAATTATGGAAAATAGAATTAACCAAGTTATGGAATTAGCCGATGGTAGAAAATATGTTGTTATTAAGCAAGCAATATACAAAGGTAATAATTATTTTGTTTCAATGCGCCTAACTGAAGATGAGGAAGATGTATTAGATGAAATAGTTGTTTTCCAAGAAGTTGAACATGAAGGTCAAAAAAGTGTTCAAAAAGTTAAGGATCCTAACCTATTCTCTGTAATATGCAAATATGTTGGGGCATTAGATGAGCAAGACTAACATTAAAACCTATCGTAAAAATCGATAGGTTTTTTTGCTAATCTTTAAATATCATTTATTTTTCACTTTTTTAGATGGTTTTTATGATATAACCCGAGTTTTACAGTTACTGCAATGAAAAAACACCATTTTAGTCAACAAATAAAAGGCATAATGGTGTTTTAGTTTT
>CALVSM010000026.1 GCA_944359025.1 uncultured Bacilli bacterium | reverse complement strand
TTCGATTTTATTAATTTCTATAGTTTTATTACAAGCAGGTAAAGCCGAAAGTGCTTCTAATGTAATAACTGGTGGTAATGATGCTTTATTTGCTAATCGAAAAGAACGTGGTGGAGAATTGTTTATCACAAGGTTAACGATGATTTTAGGTTTATTATTCTTTATCATATGTTTAATAATTGGATTTTAGAGTTTTAAAAGAACTCTTTTTTCTTTGTTTTATAATTAAATTATGATACAATGTTATTGGTGAAGAAGTATGCTAAAAAAATTTCTTAATTTTGTTACCCATCGTATTTTTATTGTTGGTGTATTATTGATATTTCAATTAGCTATTTTAGTAATAGCGATTAATAAATTTGAAGAATATGATTTATATTGTTATATTTTATTTTTTATTTTAGGAATATTAGTTTTATTAAAAATAATCAATGGTAACGCTAATCCAAATTACAAAATAGCTTGGATTATTCCTGTTTTAACTATTCCTATTTTTGGAACTCTTTTATATATTCTTTTTGGTAATAAATTAAATAATAAAAAAATAGAAAAAAACAAAGAAAATATTCAAAACATTTTAAAACAAGATGAAAAGGTTTTAGAAAAGTTAAAAAAGCAAAATATTGATTTTTATAACCAAGCTAATTATGTTTATCGTAATGCATGTTATCCGATTTATGAAAATACTTATACGGAGTATTTAAAGATTGGTGAAGTTTACTATCAAAGATTAATCGAAGAATTAAAAAAAGCTGAGAAATACATTTTTATGCAATACTTTATTATTCATGAAGGTAAATTTTGGAATGAAATATTAGATATTTTAAAACAAAAAGTTAAAGAAGGGGTCGATGTCCGCGTTGTTTATGATGATATGGGATGTATTGTAACACTTTCTAGTAAATATTATGAAACATTAAAAAAAGAGGGAATTAAAGCTTGTTCGTTTAATCGCTTTATTCCTATTTTAACAGCCAAATTAAATAATCGTGATCACCGTAAAATTACCATTATCGATGGCAAAGTAGCTTTTACTGGGGGAATAAATTTAGCTGATGAATATATTAACGAAATCGTAAGATTTGGTCATTGGAAAGATAATGGTATTTTAATTAAAGGTGCTGCCGTTTGGAATTTTGTTGTTATTTTTTTATCTTTATGGGATAGCATTAATAACAAAAATGAAAATTATAATGATTTTAAACCTTTAAATTTTAATGTTAAAGGTCAAGGTTTTGTTCAACCTTATGATGATACCCCTTTAGATGACGAAAGAGTAGGACAAACAATATATTTAAATTTGATTAATAAAGCTAAAAAATATATTTACATTACCACACCTTATTTAATTATCGATGATGAGTTAGAAAATGCTTTATGTGTGGCTGCTAAAAGTGGTATCGATGTTAGAATCATCACACCAGGAATACCTGATAAAAAAATAATTAACGAAGTTACGAAAGCTTATTATAATAATTTGATAGAAAACAATGTGAAAATATATGAATATTCAAAAGGTTTTATTCACGCTAAAACATTTTTAGTCGATGATGAAATAGCGACAATTGGAACGGTTAATTTAGATTATCGTAGTTTGTATTTACACTTTGAATGTGGTGTTTTGATGTATGGAACAGAGTGTATTGAAGATATAAAAAAAGACTTAAAAGAAGTATTAAGTATTTCTAAACAAATTTTAATTAATGATACCAAAGTAGGTTTATTTACTAGTTTAAAAAGAGCAATTTTAAGATTATTTGCGCCATTAATGTAAAAAAAAGACATTAATCGATGCCTTTAAAAAATTCAGTTATGGGAACATTTAATTTTTTAGATATAATATAAACGAATTCTAAACTAAAAGTTTGATAGCTATTATTTTCAATATTGGCAATTGTACCTTCATTATATTGAATTAAATCAGCTAATTCAACTTGAGTTAGATTTTTAGATTTTCTAATTCGTCTAATGTTTTGTCCAACAATCACATATATGTATTTGTTATCGTCCTTACTTATCTTCATAATTTCACCTAACTAAATCTTCTCATAAACAAATAGAGAACAACTACATTTAATATATGTACTTTGAGCTAAAAATATGCTAAAATAGTATAAGAAAGGAAAAAATATGGAAAGAGATTATTTTAAAAAACTGCAAGAACTAAGAATACAAAATGGTTATACTTATCAAAAAATGGCTGATAAATTGCATATAAGTAAATGCTATTATTGGCAAATTGAGAATAGGAAAAGGAATTTAACTTATAAAATGGCTTTTCAAATTGCTAAAATATTGAAAACAAAGCCAGATAAGATTTTTTTAGAAGAAGTTAAAACTTCTAAATAATTATAAAATAATAATTTAAAAAATAATTTATTTTACCTTAAATAAGTTAAATAAATTTCTTTTGACGACTAGTTGACAGTCGTTTTTTTTAAAGCTTTTATTCTATTTATAAAATATAGCTAAATTTATTGTACTTATGGTATAATGTTGTTAGGTGTAAATATGAATATATATAACTATACAATTAAACAATTAGAAGATTATTTTTTAAATAAAGGTGAAAAAAAGTTCAAAGCAACGCAAGTTTTTGAATGGTTATATCAAAAAAGGGTAACATCTTTTGATGAAATGACTAATATTAAAAAAGATGTTATTGAAGTTTTAAAACAAGATTTTAATTTTGAAGATATTAAACTTTTAACTAAACAAGAGGATATTGATGTTTGTAAATTTTTATTTGAATTAAAAGATGGTAATAAAATCGAAGCAGTTTTAATGAAACATGATTATGGTAATAGTTTATGTGTTTCTAGTCAAGTTGGTTGTAATATGGGATGTAGATTTTGTGAAAGTGGTAGGTTAAAAAAGGTTCGCAATTTAGAAACCGGTGAAATGGTTTTACAACTATTAAAAGTAGAAAAAGAATTAAATATTCGAATTTCTCATTTAGTATTGATGGGAATTGGGGAACCTTTTGATAATTATGATAATGTTATTAATTTTATCGATATTATTAATACCCCAAAAGGAATTGCTTTAGGTAGTCGCCATATTACAGTTTCAACTTGTGGAATAATACCTAAAATAAAACAATTTATTAAAGATGGTAAGCAAGTAAATTTAGCAATTAGTCTTCATGCTCCTAATGATAAATTAAGGAATGAATTGATGCCGATTAGTAAAGTATATAAGTTAGATGATTTAATAAAAACAATTAAAGAATATATTAAACAAACTAATAGAAGAGTAACATTTGAATATATTTTATTGAAAGGTATAAACGATAATAAAGAAAATGCTTTAGAGTTAGCTAATCTTTTAAAGGGAATGAATTGTTATGTTAATTTAATTCCTTATAATGAAACTAGTCATATTGAATTTAAAAAAAGTGATGAGAAAACGATTTTAAATTTTTATGATGTTTTGAAAAAAAATAAAATTGGGGTAACCATTAGAAGAGAATTTGGTAAAAAGGTAAGTGCTGCTTGTGGCCAATTAAGAGCTAACTACAAGGAGGAATTATAATGGAATATGCATATTTAACTGATCCTGGTAAAGTAAGGGATCATAACGAAGATAGTGTTATTATTGTTAAAAATGAAATGGGAGAAATTTTATTAGCGGTTGCCGATGGTATGGGTGGTCATTGCGGTGGTGAAATCGCCTCTAGTATTGCTATTTCCCATATTGGTGATCGATTCCGAAAAATTAGTTCAGTGGGAACTAAAGAAGATGCTATTAGTTTTATTAAAGAAATCGTTAGTGAAGCTAATGTTTTGTTATATAAATATACTAGTGAACATAAAGAAAGTTCCGGTATGGGGACGACGATAGTCCTAGCTTTAGTAACTGATGAATTTTTATTATTTGGTAATATTGGTGATTCATCTGGTTATGTTTTAAGAAAAAATAAATTACATAAAATAACAACTGATCATACTTTAGTAAGTTTATTAGTTAAATCAGGCGAATTAACGCAAGAAGAAGCAAAAGATCATCCAAGAAAAAATGTTTTAATGCGGGCTTTAGGGGCTACTAATACCGTTGAGATGGATGTATTTGATGTCGAAAGAGATGTCGATGGTATTTTACTATGTAGCGATGGTTTAACTAATATGTTAGATGATGAACAAATTGCTAAAGTATTAGTTGATGAAGATATTAGTATCGAAGATAGATTAAAAAAATTAATCGTTAAATGTAATAATCGCGGGGGAACTGATAATATTTCGATTGCATATTTAAAGGATGGTGTAAAAAAATGATTACAAAAGGGGATAAAATAAACGATCGTTATCAAATTATCAAAACAATTGGTGAAGGTGGTATGGCTAATGTCTATTTAGCGCAAGATACGATTTTAAATAGACAAGTAGCCGTTAAAATATTAAGAGGAGATTTAGCTGACGATGAAAAGTTTGTAAGAAGATTTCAAAGAGAAGCTTTATCAGCAAGTAAATTAAATCATCCTAATATTGTGGAAGTATATGATGTTGGTGAAGATAATGGACAATATTATATCGTTATGGAATATGTTAATGGGAAAACATTAAAAAGTCTAGTTAAAAAAAGAGGGGCTTTAACTTTACCAGAAGTAATTGATATTATGACCCAACTATTAAGTGCTGTTATGTGTGCTCACGATAGTTATATTATTCATCGCGATATCAAACCGCAAAATGTGATGATTTTAGAAGATGGTAAAGTTAAAATAATGGATTTTGGTATCGCAATGGCTTTAAACAGTAATGAACTAACACAAACTAATTCTGTGATGGGTTCAGTTCACTATCTACCTCCTGAACAAGCTAACGGTAGTGGTTCAACAATTAAATCAGATATTTATTCTTTAGGTATTTTAATGTATGAATTATTAATCGGTAAAGTACCTTTTAAAGGCGATAATGCGGTAGAAATAGCTATTAAACAGATGAAAGAACCAATTCCATCTATTTGTAAACAAAATCCCGATATACCACAGTCAATTGAAAATATTATTTTAAAAGCTTGTGCGAAAAACCCAAAAAATCGTTATGATTCGGTTAAAGAAATGTATGAAGATGTTTTAAAAGCTTTAAACGAAGATGAAATTAATCAAAAAAAATTAGTGTATAAATATCCAGAACATGAATTAGAAGAAACTAAAGTAATGCCTAATTTAAGCCGTTTGGAAAAACACGAGAAGGAGGAAGAAATGCCAAAAGTTAAAAAGAAAGGTAAAGTAAAAGATAAAATATTGTGGATAACTGGTGGTATTTGTGCTTTATTAATCGCTTTGATTTGTCTATTTATTATTATTTATCCTAAATTAGTTGCAGTGCCTGATGTAACCATACCCGATGTTAGTAACTTAACTGTACCAGAAGCTGAAGCAAAATTAAAAGATTTAGGACTATTAGTAGCTAGTGATGTCGAAGAAAAAGAAAATGACGAAATTGAACCTGGTAAGGTAGTGGGAACTAATCCACAGGTTGGAAGAACCGTTAAAGAAGGAACCGAAATAACGATTATTATCGCTAAAGAAAGTGGTAAAGTAACAATTGAAAATTATGTTGGAATGACTTATAAAACCGTTGAAGCTAATTTAAAAAATGATGGTTTAAATGTTATCGTTGAACCAAGAAAAATAACTAAAGATGAACAAGAAAATTATAAATACGATGAATTTGATATCATTGAACAAAGTGCTAGCGAAGGTACAACTTTAGATCCAGGAGATACGATTATTTTATACTATGCGGTATTTACTGTAGAATATCCTAACTTCTTTGAAGAAAATTACACTTTAGAAGCAGTTCAAGAATTTTGTGAAGAAAATGATGTTGTTTTAAATATTAAATATCAAACTAGTGATGAATATCCTGAAGGAACAATTATCAGTCAAGATCGTAATGGAGAAGTTATTGCTGGTTCTACTTTAACGATTACTGTTACTCAAAAAACGGTGGTGGAAACTCCTTCTGATATTCCTTCCCCAGAAACTGGCGAATAATGCAAGGGAAAATAATTAAAATTATCAGTAATAGTTTTACTGTTTTAGCTGATAAGGAATATATTTGTGGAGCAAGGGGGAAATTTAGAAATTTAAAAATCACACCATTAGTTGGCGATGTTGTTACTTTTGATGAAAATAAAAAAATTATTTTAACTATTGAAAGTCGTAAAAATAGTTTGATTAGACCGCCAATAGCTAATATTGATCAAGCTTTAATCGTTGTTAGCGTTAAAGAACCTAATTTAGATTTGTATTTGTTAGATAAATTATTATGTTTAATTGAATTTAATAACATTAAACCAGTTATCTGTTTTACTAAATTAGATTTGCTAGATGATTTAAAAGAAATAAAAAAAATAGAAGATTATTATCGTAAAATAGGATATCAAGTTTATGAAAACAAAGATGATAATATTAAAAAAATATTCAAAGATAAAGTAACTGTATTTGCCGGTCAATCAGGAGCTGGGAAATCGACTTTATTAAATCTTTTAGATGATTCTTTGAATCTACAAACTAATGATATATCTATTGCTTTAGGAAGAGGTAAACATACGACTAGACATGTTAGTTTACTACCTATTTTAGGTGGTTGGTGTGCTGATACACCAGGGTTTTCTAGTTTAAGTTTAAACGAAATGAGTCACAGTGATATTAGAGATAACTTTGTTGAATTTAATTTATACCGTGATAAATGTGCTTACCAAGATTGTATGCACGATAAAGAAGATGATTGTGAAATCAAAAGAAGATTAGGTAAAGATATTTTAGAAAGTCGTTACGAAAATTATATTAAGTTTTTAAGAAAGGAAAAAATATGAAAATATCGGCTTCATTTTTATCAATTAAAGATAATTTAAAAGAAAATATAAATTATTTAACTAAATGTGATATTGATTATTTACATTTAGATATTATGGATGGCATATTTGTTAAAAATAAAACTTGGGATATTTTAGAAATTAAAAATTTAATTAATTATAATAAACCTTTGGATGTTCATTTAATGGTTAGTGATGTTTATAAATATATCGATGAATATCAAGAACTTAAACCAGAATTTATAACTTTTCACTATGAAGTTGATTTAGATATAATGGAAGTAATTAATTATATAAAAAAATACAATATTAAAGTTGGTTTAGCGATAAAACCAAATACGAAAATTAATGAAATAATACCTTATTTACCATTTATTGATTTAATATTAGTTATGAGTGTCGAACCAGGTGAGGGTGGACAACAATTTATAATTGATAGTATTAATAAAATAAAAGAATTGAAAGAATTAAAAGGAGATTTTTTAATTGAGATTGATGGTGGTATTAATATCGATACGGTATCTTTAATAAGTGATGTTGATATTGCTGTTGTTGGTAGTTATATTACTAGTGGTAATTACGAAGAAAAAATAAAAAGTATAAAGGAGAAAATTTATGGATGATATTTTATTAGAAACAGAAACAAAAATGGAAGGAGCAATCGAAGCATTAGATAAAAAATTTACTAATATTCGTGCAGGTAGAGCAAACCCAAATATTTTAGATGGGGTATTAGTTAATTATTATGGAGTTGCTACCCCTTTAAAACAATTAGCTAATATTTCGATTCCTGAAGCAAGACAATTATGTATTAAGCCTTTTGATAAAAGTATTTTAAATGCTATTGAAAAAAGTATTTATGAAGCTAATATCGGTTTAACGCCAAACAATAATGGAGAAATAATAATTTTAAATATTCCTGCCTTAACAGAAGATACAAGAAAAGAATATGTTAAGCAAGCGAAAAATGTTGCCGAAGAAATAAAAATAGCTTTAAGAAACATAAGACAAGAAGCTAATAGTGATATTAAAAAATTAGAAATTCCCGAAGATGATATTAAATATGCTACTGAAGAAGTACAAGATTTGATTAATAAATATAACAAGATAGTCGATGAAAAATTAGAAGTTAAAGAAAAAGAATTATTGAGTGTCTAGGAGGCATATTATGTTTAATAAAAAACAAGATAAAGAATTAAATTATCACAAATTAAATGATTTAGTAACTTTATCCCATAATGTTTTAAAAATATTATTTATTTTGTTAATTATTATAGGGGCTTATTTTATTATAAGATTAATTAAAGAAGTACAAATTTTACCGTTTATTTTAACTATTTTAGGACTTTTATCCCCATTATTTATTGGTGTAATTATCGCTTGGCTGTTCGATCCTTTTGTTACTTATTTGAATAAAAAAGGAATTAGAAGAGGATTAGGTGCGGCTATTTGTTATGCTTTATTTTTAGGAATAATAGTTTTAATATTAACCGCTTTAATACCACTTTTATCTGAACAAATAAATGATTTTGTAACAACTACTATTCCGGCTTTATTTTCAAGTGCTAGAGAGTTTATCGATAATTTCTTTAATAGTTTAAATAATATTGAAAATTTTGATGCTTTTGCTATGCGCGATGAAATATTTAATAAATTAGAAAATATCGCTACTAATTTAACTAGTTCATTACCAGATTTATTAGTTAGTATCGTTACTTCTTTATTTTCTGGTATTGGTGTGTTTGGTATTGGTTTAATTATCGGCTTCTATTTATTATTAGATTTTGATAAAAATACGGATACTTTATTTGGGTTAATTCCTAAAAAATATCGTAGTGAGACGAAAAAATGCTTGAATGCGGTTAATAAACCTTTAAAAAGATTTGTCAATGGTGCTTTAATTGACTGTAGTGTGATTTTTGTAGTAACGGCGATTGGTTTTTCAATTATTGGACTAAAAGCACCTTTGTTATTTGCTGTATTTTGTGCGATAACCAATGTTATTCCTTATGCAGGTCCATATATTGGTGGGGCGCCAGCTGTTATTGTTGGTCTTACGCAATCACCAGCTGTGGGAATTGCTGTTTTGATATTTATCGTCGTTGTTCAAGCAATTGAAGGTAATTTACTACAACCATTTATTATGAGTAAAACAACTAAATTAAATCCCGTCACTATTATTTTAGGTTTGTTAATATTTGGTTATTTCTTTGGTATTGTCGGTATGATTTTATCGACACCAATTATTGGTGCTATTAAGGAATTAGTTAATTTCTTTGATGAAAAATATGACTTTTTAAATTTTGAAAAGAATAGTGAAAACTAATCTTTTTTCTTTAAAACTATGGTATACTATTGTTGGTGGTTTATGATGCAATATAATAATAAAAATCCTAAAATATTTATTTTATCAGGTAAAGCTAAAAGTGGTAAAAATTATGTAGCTGATTTAATTGAAAAATATTATTTAGATAAAAAATGTATTCAACTTTCTTATGCTTACTATTTAAAACAATATGTAAAAAAAATAACGAATTGGAATGGTAGTGAAGAAGATAAACCTCGTGATTTATTGCAGTCGTTAGGTATTGATTTAGTAAAAAAAATCGATAACGAATTATTAGTAAGAAGAGTAATGGAAGATATTAAAGTCTATAGTTATTTTTATGATGTGATTATTGTAACTGATGCGAGATTAATCGAAGAAATTGAAACACCTAAAAAATTATTTAATTGTATAACGATTAGAATTGATAAAAGTGATAATAACTTAACTGATAAACAAAAGAATCATATCACGGAAACTAATTTAGATAATTATCAAAATTTTGATTATATTATCGAAAATAAAAATATAGAAGAATTAGAAAATCAAATTATAAATATTTTAAATAATTTTTAATTTATTATAACTATGGAGATGATATAGTGAATGGAAAGCAAAACGAAATAATGATTTATGAGGATAAAGATGGTATTACTAAAGTAAATGTTAAATTTGCAAACGAAGATATTTGGTTAACACAAAATCAAATAGCTTTAATTTATAAAACCTCACAACAAGATATTAGTTTTCATATTAAAAGTATTTATAAGGATGGAGAATTACAAGATAACTCAACTCACAAAAAATTTTTGTTAGTTCAAAAAGAAGGCAATAGAAATGTCAAAAGAAATCTTGATCATTATAATTTGGATATGATAATTGCTTTAGGCTATCGCGTACAATCTGATATTGCTATCAGGTTTAGAATATGGGCGACTAAAAGGTTACATGAATATATTCAAAAAGGATTTTCTCTTGATGATGAACGATTAAAACAAGGTAGTAATCGATATTTCAAAGAATTATTACAAAGAATTAGAGATATTCGCTCTAGTGAAAGAAATTTTTATCAACAAGTAACAGATATTTATGCAACAAGTATCGATTACAATCCAAGAAGTGATATTACTAAAAACTTTTTTGCAACTGTTCAAAATAAACTTCATTATGCTGTTCATGAACACACTGCAGCAGAACTTATTCATGAAAGAGTAGATAATAAAAAACCATATGTTGGAATGACTAATTTTAAAAATGATTATGTGACAATAGATGACGTTAAAATTGCCAAGAATTATCTTACTGAAATAGAGCTTAAAAGATTAAATTTATTAGTATCACAGTTTTTAGACTATGCAGAATTACAAGCGTTAGAACAAAGACCGATGAAAATGAGTGATTGGGTTGAAGAATTGGATAAACAAATTTTACTAAATAAAAGAAAAATTTTGGTTGATAATGGTAATATTTCTCATGAAGAAGCAATTAAAAAAGCTGAAAAAGAATTTTTAATTTATCGAGAAAGGGAAATGAAAGAATTACAAAGTGATTTTGACATAATAATGAAAGAATTAAAACAAAATAACAATTTTAAAGGAGGTAGCTTAAATGAAAGTAGTAGCAATTGATGGTCCTGCTGGAAGTGGTAAAGGAACAGTAGCTAGTTTATTATCTAAAAAATTAAATTTAGTGAATATTGATACAGGAGCAACTTATCGTTGTGTGGCTTTAGCTAGTTTACGTAATAATTTAACTTTAGATGATAAAGAAGAAATAATAAAATTATCTGGTGAAATTGATATTAAAATCGATTTAGATAATAAAGTATATTTAAACGGTGAAGATGTTACTGATTTAATTAGAAGTAAAGAGGTAACTAATATTGTTTCTCCTATTTCTAGTATTGTCGAAGTAAGAAAAAATATGGTTGATTTGCAAAGAAAAATGGCTAGTAATTATGATGTTGTTATGGAAGGAAGAGATATAACAACTGTTGTTTTTCCTAATGCTCAATATAAGTTTTATCTAGATGCATCCTTAGAAGAAAGAGTTGAAAGAAGAATTAAACAAAATAAAGAAAAAGGTATCGATATGACTTATGAAGAAGTTTATGAGAATATTAAAGCTCGTGATTATAATGATTCACATAAAGAAGTAGGAGCCTTAAAAAGATGTGATGATCAAGTTTATATTGATTCAACTAATATGACAATTGATGAAGTTGTCAATAAATTTATCGAAGTAATAGAAGGTGATAAAGATGAATCTTAAAGATTTATATATTGATTTTTTTGTAAGTAAAGGACATAAACAAATTCCATCTGCACCAGTAGTCCCTGAAAATGATCCATCCGTTTTATTTAATACAGCTGGTATGCAACCTTTAATTCCCTATTTAATGGGACAACCTCATCCTTATGGAACAAGATTAGTCGATTATCAAAAATGTATTAGAACTAATGATTTAGATAGCATTGGCGATAAGACGCATCATACTTTTTTTGAAATGTTAGGTAATTGGTCATTAGGAGATTACTTTAAAAAAGAAAGTATTGGTTATAGTTTTGAATTTTTAACTAAAGTATTAAATATTCCTTTAGAAAAATTAGCGGTAACTGTTTTTAAAGGGGAAGGAAATATACGGCGTGATGATGTTTCGGCTGATGTTTGGAAAAGTTTAGGAATAAGTGAAGATCGAATAGCTTATTTAGGTCAAGAAGATAATTTTTGGATAGCTGGTGATTCCGGACCATGTGGACCGGATACGGAAATATTTTATTTTAGAAGTGATGATGAAATACCTAAAAAATTTGATCCTAAAGATGAGAGATGGGTTGAAATATGGAATAATGTCTTTATGGAATTTTATAAAGATAATAATGGTAATATAACGGAATTACCGAAAAAAAATGTCGATACTGGTATGGGATATGAAAGAGTAGTTGCAGTTTTAGAGGGTGTCGATGATAATTATTTATCAAGTGTATGGATTGATATTATTAAAAAAATCGAAGAACTATCTAAATATAGCTATGAAGAAAATCCAACTAGTATGCGAATTATTGCTGACCATATCAGAACAGCAGTTTTTATCTTAGGTGATGAAGCTGGTATTAAGCCATCTAATACTGATCAAGGATATATTTTAAGAAGATTAATTAGACGTGCTATTAGACACGCTAAAAAATTAGAAATTGATGAAAATAGTAATTGGGAAGTAATTATTGCTAATATGATAATTGATAAATATGCTAAATATTATCATGAGTTAACTAAAAATAAAGATATTATTTTAGAAGAATTAACTAATGAAAAAATTAAATTTAATAAAACATTAGCTAAAGGACTAAAAGAGTTTGAAAAAATAATTAGTCATTTAGATACAAATGTTTTAAACAAAGATTTAGCTTTTAAATTATATGATACTTATGGTTTTCCAATTGAATTAACTTTAGAATTAGCTAAAGAACAAGGAATTAATGTCGATGTTTTAGGTTTTAAAGAAAAATTTAAAGCTCATCAAGAATTATCAAGAACTGCTTCTAGTGGTA
>CALVSM010000025.1 GCA_944359025.1 uncultured Bacilli bacterium | reverse complement strand
TATTGGTTTTTAATTATTATTTTTATACGATTGTTTTAAGCAAATCAATGATTCTATTTACGACATATTTTTTATACTGTGGATAACAAACACCTTGCCACATTATCGACAAGGTGTGATTACATTGTTTGTACTTCAATATGTTTATTTAATTGTTTGCTCATTGCAAATTATATGGTTGCTCAGCAGTACCTTTACCAGATACAAAAGTTAAATTATTTTTTAAAAATATAACTGGACGTATTCCTGCATTAGCAGTTTTATTAAAAGAAGCTAATCCACCTTCTCCACTAACAACACGAACAGAAGGAAAACCAGCACTAGCATTAGTATCATTTCGATTCATTAGCCAATAATTACTTGACACAGTTGGATTTTCAATTGTGGCTACATTCACAAATGTTTTTGTATTTGAAGTGGATAAATCAATGTCATTGCTACTAAACATTTCAGCTACAGTAGGTAATCCTACATTTGCCAACAAGGTCTCATCTTTTACATCTTCGTAATCGTCTCCTGTTTCGTTTTTACCATAGTAATCACCAATATAGAATGTTTTATTCCCTGTATAACGATAATTACTTGAGATATTATTGGCAAATATATTTAGTGGTGTATATATTGTATGACTAGTTGTAATTGTTGTTGTATCGCCATATGTACTTTCTGTTGGAAGCAATCCATTTAAGATTACTTTGATACTATCACTATCTTTACTTACTACCCTAAAAGTACATTTATTATCATCACCGCAGGCATTATCACTTCCACTATATGGAACATCGATATATTCGCCAACTTGAATATCACTAGTGTTTGTTGCTTTATTTCCTACTTCATAATTTGCTTCAAGAGTACCATTACCTCCGGTAATGGTTATATTAGAAATCTTTATAACTGCGCGTATGTTCACACCATTTCCTGGGAAAATCGCATAATTAGTATTAGGCTCATTGCCAGCACCAAGTATATACCGAGGACTAAATCGATTACCTAACAACCAACTATCTTGTATATTAAGATATGAATTAGCTCCACCAGCTCTTTTATATAGTGCTGCATCTAGTAATCCGACTTTTTGAGTTGTTGTTATTTCATCAACATCAGTGTAGATACCAATATTAAAAGTGTTACTAATAATACTATTTTGAATACTACTATCTAAACTATTATAGAAATATTTATTTAACCAAGCATTGACATAACTTGCTTCATATTCTTCTTTAGTATCCCATACAACACTAGCTGGGAAAATTGCTGTTAATGGTTGTTGGGAAATAAGTAATAATGTATTAGCATCTGTATCTATCTCTACTACTCGCCAATGATGGCCTCCATACCATAAGTAATTATTACTTATTTCTTCATTTGTTCCAGTATAGTAATATATATTATTATTTGTCTCATCTTGAATTAAACCAGTTTCATTTCCTTCTTGATATTGTTGCATTAAAATATCAATTAATGGACCTGTAGTTATTGCAACATCTGGTGGTGTTACTCCACATTCTTCATCATCCATCGCAAAGTTACCGTCACCACATAAAGTAAATTTATGACTATTGCTTTCAATAACTAAATTAGTTACTTTTCCATTACTATAACTAACTTCCTCTACTTTAGCATTACCTAAATTTACCATTTGTGATACTTCAGTAGTTGTTACTCCATCAGCACATATATTAACTTCCCCTGTTAACTGATTTTGCATATCCGCTGTCGCACAATAGTTATTGATTCCACTATATATCATACTGGCTTCCGACCTACCTGCTGATATACGCGCATCACTAATTACATTTAAAATAATTGGTGTTGCAATTAAAGCTACTATAGCTAGTATAATTATTACTGCTAATAATTCAATTAAGGTAAAAGCATTATTTAGTAAAATGCCACCCTGAATTTGCGATTTGCAATTTTTCATTTTAAAACTTCCTTTCTTATTTAGCATGGAATATTTTTATTTTT
The DNA here is from genome assembly GCA_944359025.1 of uncultured Bacilli bacterium. GTDB lineage: Bacteria > Bacillota_I > Bacilli_A > RF39 > UBA660 > Faecisoma. Next base: position 11,234 of record CALVSM010000025.1, on the reverse strand, counting down.
CTATTCCTTACCTTTAAGTTAATTTTAACCTAAAATAAATTAAATTGCAATATTTTACGTAAAAATTTATTAAAAAATTACACACACATGGAAAAACCACACATGGAAAAACTAAAGATTTTAATTTATAATATTTTTTAATAAATCAACAATTTTATTTACAACATATTTTTTATTTTCACTTCTTGGTAAATCTAGAACTTCTAAACTCATCGTATAATAAAAATCTTTATTTTTATCATAAATACTAACAAAAACTAAATTATCATTATCCGTAAGATTATTTAAATCTATTTTTTTTAATTGTCCAGTTATACCAACTCCATAATCAGAATTAGTAAAATTAGATATAGCTTTACTCATTTCTTTAGCTACTTCGATACTATAAACTGTATATTTATCAATAGTATTACTATTAACACCCATTTTAATTTTAAATTCATTAGAATAAGTAACGGCAGAAAATTTAATTATTTTACTAGCATCAGGAATATTGGTTATTTCATTAACTAAAGAGCCACCCGTACAAGATTCCATCGTAGCAATTGTTTTGTTTAGCTTAATCAATTTATTTACTACTTCATTCATTTTATCACTCCTAAAATAAGGTCATTTTCAATTTTTTCATCAGTTATTTCAATAATTTCTAAATAATTATTAGTTAAATCAATTTCTTTATTTGTATATAATGTAGCTAATAGGTCATTTACTTTAACATAATCATTAATTTTTTTATTTAAAACTATTCCTGCTTCATAATCGATTACATCATCTTTAGTCATTCTACCAGCACCTAATAAAGAAGCTATTTTACCAATTTCTTCCGTATTCATTTTAGTTATATAGCCTTCTTGTTTAGAATAGACTTTGTATTCATATTTAGGAGTAAACTTTACTTTTTCAATATTACCACCTTGGTATTTAATAAATTCATAAAATTTAGCTAAAGCTTGTTTATTTTCTAATACTTCAGTTACTTGTTTAAATGCTTCTTCATATGTAATTTTTTTGTATAAGCTAACCATATAACTAGCTAATTCAATAGATAATTCTTTTAAATCTTTAGGACCATTCCCATTTAATACTTCAATTGCTTCTTTAACTTCTAAAATATTACCTATATTATTACCTAATGGCTGATTCATATTAGATAATATAGCTAAAGTATTAATATTAGAATTCTTTCCGATATTAACCATTGTAGAAGCTAATTTTTTAGCTGATTCAAGATTTTTCATAAAAGCACCACTACCAACTTTAACATCTAAAACTAAATTAGAAGCACCACTAGCTATCTTTTTACTCATAATACTAGAGGCAATTAAGGGAATACTATCAACAGTAGCAGTTACATCTCTTAAAGCATAGATTTTTTTATCAGCAGGAGCGATATTTTTAGTTTGACTAATTAGAGCTAAATTAATATTGTTAATTTGACTAATAAATTGTTCATCAGTTAATTGAACTTTAAAATCAGGAATAGATTCTAATTTATCGATAGTTCCGCCAGTAAAACCTAAACCTTTACCACTCATCTTAGCTACTTTACAGTTAAGACTTGCGACAATTGGTGCAATTATCAAAGTGGTTTTATCGCCAACTCCACCAGTTGAATGTTTATCTACGGTATTGAAATTATAGTTTATTTTATCTCCAGAATTGGCCATAGCAATTGTTAAATTAGTTACTTCTTCTTCATTCATACCGTTTAAAACAATAGCCATTAACAAACTTGATACTTGATAATCTGGTATTTTATTGTTAACATAACCATTAATAAAAAAATCTATTTCTTCTTTAGTTAAAGATTGTTTATTTTTTTTCTTTTCGATGATATCATACATAGTCATAAAAATTACTCCATATCAAAAGAATAGGGTAGTAACTCTTTTAAAGTATACTCTTTATATTCTTTTTCGTTTCCAACATATATTTTAAAATCTTCATCACAAAATTCACTCATAACTTGACGACAAACCCCACAAGGATAACAAAAAGGGGTATCGCCAGTAATTGCAATAGCTTTAAATTCTTTTTTACCTTCGCTAACAGCTTTAAAGAAGGCCGTTCTTTCCGCACAGCAACTAGGTGTGTAAGATACACTTTCTATATTACATCCTGTATATATTTCATCATCTTTAGTTAATAAAGCAGCTCCCACTTTAAAGTTGGAGTAGGGACTATATGAGTTTTTTTTAGCTAAAATTGCTTTATCCATCAATTCCATTATAAAACCTCCAAACATGTTTCTAATGCAAGTTCAATCATTGTTTTTAAATTGTTTTGTCTTTCTAATGCACTAATTATTTTATCTTCATAAAGCGAATCAGATACAGTAAGCAAACAACTTGCTTGTTTATTTAATTTTTTAGCGATATAAAATAGGGCAAAAGCTTCCATCTCACTAGCAATTATATCTTTTGGAAGTCTATTATAATAGTCTTCTTTATTTAAAATATAAGCATCAAAAACTAAAACACAAGCAGTTTTGCCTTGCTTTAAAATAATATTGTTTTCTTCAGCTTTAGCAATAATTAAATTATTTAAAATACTACTAGCTTCTACTTCGTTAATGTTTTTACTATCCAATGTATAACTAAAATTATTTTCTGTATAACTAGAAGTTACTAATATAGTATCTAACACTTTGACATCTTTGTTATTACTACCACAAGAACCAATTCTAATAATGCTTTTAACATCAAAGAATTTATATAGTTCATAACAATAAATAGCCATACTAGGAATTCCCATCCCTGAAGAAAAAACAGTTATTTTTTTACCTTTATAAAAACCAGTATAAGCTAACATATTCCTTACACTATTAACTAATTTATAATTATCTAAATAAGTTTCAGCAATAAATTTAGCTCTCAATGGATCGCCTGGCATTAAAACGATATCCGATATATCTTCTTTATTACATTTAATATGTGGTGTTTCTATCATAAATACCTCCATTATTAGTATACCACATTTATAATATATTTTAAAAAAATAGATACTAAAAAGTACCTATTCGCCATTAACAAATTTTTTATTACTGCTTTTTTTTATAAGTTTTTAAAGTATATTTGCAAAAATATTTTTTTTGACATTTTTTGCAAATAAAAACTTATCTATTTGTGATAAGTTTCATTATTCATTATTTTAAAACTCCGATAAATTTGTTCTAACAACATAACTCTAAATAATTGATGAGGAAAGGTTAATTTAGAAAATGATAAACTAAAATTACTTATTTTTTTAATATCCGGATGTAAGCCATATGAACCACCAATTATAAAAGCAATATTAGAATTACTAATTAAAATATTATCGATTTTTTTAGCTAAAGTAGGGGAGTCAATACTATTTCCTTCGATATCTAAAGTAATAATATATTCTTTGTTGATATGTTTTAAAATATTATCTTTTTCCTCTAAAATATTACTATCTTTTAGTTCGATAATTTCTATTTTGGTATATTTACTAATTCTTTTTAGATATTCTAAACAAGCATCAGTTAAATATTTTTCTTTTAATTTACCAACACATATTATTTTTATCATATTTCAATCAACTCGGTATTTTCATTTTGTTTAGCGACGATAATTTTAATATTATCATCTAATTTAGACTGAATGTTATTAAGAGCTAAAACAGGATCATTGTTTTGTTCTGAAAGATGCGCTAAAACGATATATTTAGTGTGATCACCAACTATTTTTTTTAAATATTCTAGACATTGGACATTCGACAAATGGCCTTTGTCGCCTAATATTCTTTGTTTTATTTGATATGGATAATTGGGATTATTCATCAAAAGTTCGATATCGTGATTACTTTCAAAAGCATAAAAATCTTTGTTAGTTATTTTTTTTAAGTTTTTAAAATTAATATAGCCAGTATCGGTTACATAGACAAATTCTTTATCGTTATTTTTAAAGATATACCCCACCGAATCAGGTGCATCGTGCGATGTTTTAAAATAATCGACAGTTAAATCAGATAAACTTACCTTATCTTCAATAATAACATAATCGATTAGGTAATCTTTTATTTCTTCATACATCTTACTAGTTAAATAAACAGTTGGATGATGTTTTTTGACAAAAACTTTTAAGCCCGCTATATGGTCGATATGAGTATGGGTAATAAAAATATTATTAATATCATCAGGGTTAACTCCTAAAGCTATTAATTTTTTTTCGATATATAAATTACTCATCCCCACATCGATTAAAGTTTTAGTATAATTGGTTTCAATATAAGTACAATTGCCTTTAGAACCAGAAGCTAAAATAGATATTTTCACTCAAAAATACTCCAAGGGTTTATTTTACAATAACGACAATCTTTCCATACTTCAAAGTGGATATGTGGTCCTGTTGAATAACCAGTTGAACCAACATAACCGATTTGTTGACCACGCGCTACGGTTGTACCAATATTAACGCCTTCCATAAATTTGTTCATATGAGCATAGGCAGTATAGTAACCGTTATTATGGTCAATTACCATATAATTACCATAATCATAACGATATTCTTTAATTATAACTGTTCCATTATTAGCAGCATAAATAGGGGAGTTATAACCCATGCCGGCGATATCCAAGGCATCGTGGAAATCACGACCACCAGTAATTGGATGAATACGCCAAGCATAATCAGTTGTAATTACCCAACCACTGACACTAGGCCATGCCCAGTTATTTAAATCTCCGACATTAGGAACATATTTATCGCCTTTAACAATTATTTCATCGATAGCATTTTTTAAAGTTTCTTTACCGACAGGTTCAACGAAAGCAATATCGCCATTAACGATTTTTTGTCTTTGACTAACACGTTCTAACCCGTCTTCTCCTTCTTGAATTACTTCTTCATAACCGATATATTCGTTTTCATCATATTGATAAACAGTTTCAAAACTGTCTTCTTTATCTTCGACCACATATAATTCCATTACTACGCTTAATTGAGGAGAAGTTTCTTTAATTAAAACTTCTGTTCCCGCACTAATCAAACTAGTTTCATCGCGATATTTAGGATTAGATATTAAAAACTCTTGATTACTAATTTTATTATTAAAAGCAATATCACTAATCATTTCTTGTTCTTTAACTATATATGTTTTAGTAACTGGTTCATTACCATATAAAAGAAACTGCGCTAAATCATCAGCATCGGTATAAATAGTTTCACTAATTGGTATCTGGACATTTTTAACCGTAATTTCATCTTCAATATAGACATTTTCTACTAAAGAACCAACAGTTTCGATCGGTTTTTGACCATCAGAAAGATATTGTTCATATCTTTCTTTACCTACATAAGTTTCAATCATTTTATTAACTGCTTGTTCAAAAATATTTTTATCGGTAACATAAACATTGACATTTTCTTTTTCTTCATCGGTACTTTTAATACTAAATTGATATCCTTTAATAGTAAATGATTTTAAATTAACTATTTTTTCATATATTTCTTCAACAGTATTTAAGTTACCAGAAAAAGTTAATATTTTTTCAATATTTAAACCTTTAGGGGTATAAACATCTTCAATTAAATCGCCATCTTCAATAATAATATCCAAACAATTTATACCATCTTCATTCTGATAATATTTAGTATCTTTACTACTATCGATAATCGGTTGAAGATTTTCATCAATTATTATTTGTTCTAAAGTTTTATCAGTTTCACAATAAGTAGTAGTTACTTCTTCGACATTGATAAAATGATTAGCTTTAGCATTTATATAATTTTCTAAAGCGTTTTTAGAATCAATGACCCCTAATAATTTACCATCTAAATAAACATTATAAAATTCATTAGGGTAATCGCGTTTGTTGTAATCAAAACAAATAACAAATAAAATCACACCTAAAATTAAACAAGTTATAATCGAACCTTTTTTTTTCAAATTATTCACCTTCTATACTTTCATCGACGGAATTAAAAGTGCTTGTATTAGTTTTAAAAATAAGAGGTATATCGGTAACAGGACCATTACGATGTTTAGCGATAATTAAAGTTGTTCTACTAGTATTTTCATCGATTCTTGCTTCTTTATCATAATAATCTTCGCGGTGGAGCATCGCAACGATATCCGCATCTTGTTCGATAGAACCTGATTCCCTTAAATCACTTAAAATTGGACGGTTATCTTTTCTTCCTTTTCCTTCGACACTACGTGATAATTGAGATAAAGCTATAACTGGTACTTTTAATTCCATCGCTAAAGTTTTTAAATTCCTTGATATTTCTGTTACTTCTTGGACACGATTACCTTTATATCGATCGGTTCCTTGAATTAATTGTAAGTAATCGATAATAATTACATCTAAACCATCTTTCATCGATGCAAGTCTACGACATTTTGCTCTTATCTCACTAATTGTCATCCCAGCAGTATCATCGATATACATTTTGGTATCAGCTAGGCGACTAATTGCTTCGTTAATTCTTTTCCAGTCTTCATTTTTTAAATTACCACTTTTTAGTTTATCGCCGAAAATTTGCCCGACTGACGCTAACATACGCATCGCTAGCTGTTCGGCGCTCATTTCCATATTAAATAAAGCGACAGTTTTACCACTAATAGCCATATTAGTGGCTAAATTTAGAGCAAATGCGGTTTTTCCCATTCCTGGACGTGCAGCAATAATGATTAATTCGTTAGGGTGCAACCCAGAGGTTATTTTATCTAGTTTATAAAAACCTGTGGCAATACCCGTCATTTCCCCTTTATTTTTAGACATTTTTTCTAAATCAGATTGAGTTTTAAATAAAACATCTTGGATACTTCTAAATTCCGTTCCTTTTCTTGTTTTAACGACATTTAAAATTTTACTTTCCGCATTATCTAAAATTTCATTAATCGAATTATTAGAATTATAAGCTTCGGTTACGATAGAAGTTCCTTCTTCGATCAATCTTCTTAAAATTGCTTTTTCTTCGACGATACGGATATATTCTTCAATATTAGCCGCAGTTGGTACACTTCTAGCTACTTCCGTTAAATATTCAACGCCACCGATTGTATTAAGTTGATTTCTTTTTTTTAATTCTTCCGTAACCGTCATAATATCGATTGGTTTATTGTTTTCAGCTAAATCACGAATCGTTGAAAAAATCTTATTATGACTATCTAAATAAAATAAGTTTTCATTTAAACTTTCAATCGCTTTTTGTAACGCATATTTTGTTAGAAACATCGAACCTAAAACGGCTTGTTCTGCTTCAATACTGTGAGGAATGATTTTTTCATTCATAATATCAACCTACTTTACTAAGTTTATTTTTAAATTAGCAATTACTTTTTTATGTAGTTCAACTTTAACAATATGAGTTCCTAAACTAGAAATAGGACTATCAATTTTAATTTTATTTTTGTCGATGTTATAATCTAGTTTTTTTAACTCTGTTACGATTTGTTTCGTGCTGACACTACCAAAAACCTTATCTTCTTTGCCTACTTTAACTTGAATATTTATTTTTAATTTTTCTAATTGTTCTTTTATTTTTTCACATTCTTTAATATATAAATTTTCTTCTAATAATTCTTTGTTTTTTTGCGTATTAAAATGTTTTAAATTAGAATCATTAGCAATAACTGCATAACCATTTTTAATTAAAAAATTATTACCATAACCATCTTTAACTTCTTTTATTTCGCCTTTTTTTCCTTGTCCTTTTAAATCTTTAATAAAAATTACTTTCATTTTTTTCCTCCAATTTGTTCAATTAATTTTTTTTCTACTTTCTTTAGAGTACTATCTTTAATTTGGGTAGCCGCTTCGGTTAAATGACCCCCACCACCTAATCTAGCCATTATTTCTTCGACATTAATATTGCCTAATGACCTAGCGCTTATCCCAATTGTATCTTTAGCGATATGACCGATAACAAAAGATGCGGCAACATTTTCAAATTGTAATAATTGTTCGGCAATATAAGCTAAATCTTTACTTTCGTATATTTCGCAATCAGCAACACAAATTGCTTTATCGTCAAACATATAACTTCTTTCGATTAATTTTTGTCTTTTTAAATAATCATCTTTATTTTCTTGTAATAATTCTTGTTTTAAAACATTATCCGCACCCAAATCGGATAAAAAAGAAGCCGCTTCGTAAGTATCTTTAGTTGTTTTTAAACGAAAATTATTAGTATCAATTTCTAAACCCACCAACATCAAAGTAGCAATTAAAGGATCGACAGTTTTGTTTAAATATTTAAAATATTTGCTAACAAATTCAACAGTACTCGATAAATTCGCATTGATATAAGTTAATGTACTATCTTTAATATAGTCTTTACTTTTAATATGGTGGTCAATAATGACGATATTTTTTGTTTTATTTATCAGTTCTGGTAGTTCGGTCATCTCTTGTTTATGAGTATCTAAAATAATTAATAAACTATCTTCTTTGATATTATTTAAAGCTTTGACTTTTGAAATAGTATTAAAATACAACTCTTTTCCCTTTAATAAATCATAACTTTTAGCTAAAGAAGCGTTTTTTTCCTTATTATTAAAAATAATATAACTTTCTTTTTTAAAACTATAGATTATTTGTTGTAAACCGATAGCAGAACCCATACCATCAAAATCAGGATTTCGATGCGTCATAATATATATATTATCATTGTTTTTGATTAATTGTGTAAGTGCTTTAAAAATTTGTTCCATTTTTTTCACCCACCAATATTATACTATAAAATAGGGATAATAAAAAGAGAAAATGGGTTTGTTTCACATTTTCTTTTTAATTTTACAAGCAATATCATTAATCTTTTTTAATCGATGATATATCCCTGATTTAGTTATTTTTTTACCAGTTTCTAAAGATATTATCTCACTTAATTCTAATAATGATATATCTTTATATTTTAACCGATATTCAGCAACTATTCTTTCTTTTTCGTCTAATAAATCTAGTCCAACACTGTTTTTTATTATTTCGATATTTTTTATTTGTTGATTAGCTGTTTCGATTATTTTATCGACATTAGCTTGTTCACAATTATTTAATCTATTTGTCATATTTTTATGATCGCGATATATTCTAATATCCTCGAAATACATAACAGCATTATAAGCATTAATTATTCTTAAAAAATCACTTATTTTTTCTGCTTCTTTAATATAAACCATATATTTATTATTCCGTTTTAAAACTTTACTATTTAAGTTATATTTATTTAACTGTTGTTTAATAAATAAAGCATAAGTTTTATTATCGATTGTAAATTCTAAATGATATCTTGCGGTTTTAGGGTCATTTAACGAACCGCTCATTAAAAATACACCTCTTAAATATGCCCGTAATGATTCTTCATCATCGATAATATATTCTTTTGGAATAGTTAATAATTTAGTTTCATAAATACCTAAGTTTTTTAAAATATTTTTATCTTTTATAACTAAAATATAAATATTTTTTTTACTTATTCTTCTTATTGTTATTAAAGAATTTACTTGATATAAATCTTTGATAAAATTAAATATTCTTCTAGCGATACTAGCATTTTCGGTAGTTATTTTAATTTCTTTATCGATTGCCGCTCCATTAGTTATAATAGCTGATAATTCGGCTATTTTTTCTAATTCGTTATTTTCTATTTTACTTACTTCATTTTTAACAGTCGTTGTAAAAGACATAATTACCTACCTAAAATTAAATATGAATAAATATGTAGACCTAATTTTATCGTATCATGTCTTAAAGCGCCATCGATTATTGTAACAAAATCATCATTTATTATTTTAATATTCATATCTTTGATGTTTTTTTTATCGAAAACAACGGGATCTTTTTGTTCTAAAGAAGCATATTTTTCTTTCATTTGTCTTGTAATATCGCCAGTATTTACTAAAACAATATCAATCTTTTTTTTACCTAAATAACTATTTACTGTTTTAATATGGTCACTTGCTTTATAGTTATCAGTTTCTCCTGGTTGAGTCATAATATTACATATATACATTACTTCCGCATTACTTTCATCGATAGCTTTTTTTATTTCTTTGCATATTAAGTTAGGTAATAAACTAGTATATAAGCTCCCCATACTTAAAATAATTAAATCAGCTTCTTTTATTTCTCTTATAACATCATCATTAATAGTTGGTTTGTTTTTATAAAAAATTTCTTTGATATTTCCTTTATATTCGGTTATATTGTGTTCCCCTTCGATAGTTTTATTATCATCCATTTTAGCCATTAATATAACATTATCTTCGGTTAAAGGTAAAACTTTTCCTTTTAGGTTTAATACTTTTCCTAATGATTCAATTCCCGATGACATATTTCCTGCTATATTATTTAAAGCCGTTAATAATAAATTACCTAAAGCATGGCCGTTTAAATCACTAGTTGTTTTAAAACGATAATTTAATAATTCTTGAACTAATGGTTCGGTTTCGGATAATGCAACAATTACTTGTCTTATGTCACCAACCGCAGGAACATTAAATTCTTGTCTTAATTTTCCTGTACTTCTTCCATCATCGGATACCGCTACAATAGCTGTTATGTCAATTGGAAATTGTTTTAAACCTCGAAGTAGGGTAGATAGTCCTGTTCCTCCACCTAAAACAACAACTTTTTTATTCATTTTCATCACCATTTAATTTTATTTGTTTGTTTAATTAATTATATCATAATTTCTTATAAAGAAAAAACGATTTATGTTTTTTAAATCGTTTTACTTTTACTGTGATTACTTTTGTTTGAAGTTTATATGTTTGTTTTATCGTTAGCTCATTGCAAAGTATATGGTGCTTGAGCAGTACCTTCACCTCCTGTGAAGGTTAAAGCTGACGAACCTGACTTCAGATAGATAACTGCACGGACGCCGAAAATACCCGCCGGATTGAGGTTGTTGATGACGCCAAGGTCGATGACGTAGCGAACGAGAGACGAATTATAACGATTCATTGTCCAATAATAACCTGATACAGTTGGATTTTCTATAGTACTAACATCGACAAATGTTTTGGTACTTGATGTAGATAGGTCAATATCATTACCGCTAAACATCTCGCCAATAGTTGGTAATCCTACACTAACTGATAACGTTTCATCTTGGATATCTTTATAGCTTGCACCATCTGGGTAATCACCGATATAGAATGTCTTATTTCCTGTATAACGATAGCTATTTGAAATATTGTTAGCAAAATTATTCAATGGTGTATATATTGTATGACTGGTTGTGATTGTTATAGTATCGCCATAT
>CALVSM010000024.1 GCA_944359025.1 uncultured Bacilli bacterium | reverse complement strand
TGGTGAAGTGGCTTAACACACTGCCCTTTCACGGCAGCATTCACGGGTTCGAATCCCGTACTGGTCACCAAAGAGTACGCTTAAAAGAACTATTAATTTAGTTCTTTTTTATTGAAAAAAATAACGATTGATTCGTTATTTTAATTTACCTTTAACACCTTTACTACCATTAAAATTACTTAATATATTAGTTTCAAAAGAATATGTTTTTTGATGTTTTTGTTTATATTGTTTAATAGCTAAAGTGAGCATTTCATCTAATAATTGTTCATAAGATTTATCAGTAGCTTCCCATAAGTAGAAAGCTAAACTACCAGGAATAGTATTAGGTTCATTAATATAAATTTTTTTAGTTTTACCATCGATTAAAAAATCGATACGACATACACCACTTAAATTAAGAACTTTAAACACTTCTCTAGCAATTTCTTTTACTTTGTCAGTTGTTTTTTCATCTAATCTAGCTGGGATAATACGATTAGTACTAGCCATACCTTTAGATCCTTTAGAATTTAATTTACCTTTTCCCCCACCTAAATACTTATCTTGGTAAGTTAAAAATTCTTGAGTACTCATAACTTCCTCTAATGTACTAGTTTGTTGGGTTTGATAATTACCTAATACACTACAATTAACTTCAACTAGATTTTCAATCGCTTTTTCCACTACTATTTTAGTGTCATAATTAATAGCTTCTTCTATTGCACTTTCTAAATCAGCAATGTTTTTAACATAAGTTATTCCGACACTACTACCTAAAGAGGCCGGTTTAACGATAAGAGGAAAACCTAATTTCTTACATTTTTTAACAATCTCATCTTTATCTAAATAATATTCGTTGTCGTAAAACCATACATATGGAACTGTCGGTAAACCAACACTTTCAAAAATCTGTTTCATAACTACCTTATCTTGACCTAAACTTGATCCTAACACGCCACTTCCAACATAAGGAATTCCAATCATTTCTAAATATCCTTGAATTGTTCCATCTTCCATATTGTTACCATGAACAACCGGCAATATTATATCTAAATCAGCAATAACTGTTCTAAACAAACCTAAAGATTGTAATCTAAAAGCCCCATTTTTATTATATAAAATTACTTTTTTAGCGTATCTTTTTAAAGTATCAAAATCACGATACATATCAATATCCATTAACATCTTACCCGTATACCAAGTTCTATCTTTAGCAACATAAATAGGATAAATTTCATATTTTTCTTTGTTTAAATGTTCCATTGCTTGAACAGCTGAAATAATACTAACTTCATGTTCAACAGTTGTTCCACCAAATATAACTCCTACTTTTATTTTCATTTTCTACCATCTCCTATAAAACTTTTTAAAACTCTAATTGTCTGATCAAATCTTTCTAAATAAGCGTAATGACTACACCCTTCATATGTAACTAAACCACAATTAGGAATAATTTTTTCTAATTCATACGCATCATTAATATTCACAGCTTGATCTAAAGTTCCCCAAATTAATAAAGTGGGACATTTTATTTTTTTTAATTTATCGGATATATCGTAATTAACATGTTCAACCATTATCTTACGCATCATTTCACTAGCTTTTTTATAATCAGTTGAGCCGATATGTTTTTTAGCAAATCCTTCTAATTTATTTAAAACAGGTATTTTTTTAGCAAATTTTAAAGTCTTAGTTTTAAAAGTTTCTTTTGTTATTATTTTTTTATATGGACTAGCTAAACAAATTAATTTATCAACTTCATATTTAGTTGCATATAATAGACCAATTTTACCGCCAAATGAATGACCGATAATAATTGGTTTTTTAACATTTAATTTATCTAATAATTCTTTTAAAGCATCAGCATAATCATCGATAGTCCAAACTTTATCAGGTTCTTTACTTTTACCAAAACCCGGTAAATCTAAAATAATTATTCGATTAGTATCATTAAAATGATTCCCAATTCCTTGCATCATTTGAATATTTTGACCCCAACCATGTAATAAAATGATAGCCTTTGCATCTTTTTTTCCATAATCGAGATAATTGATGTCAACATTTTTAATTACCATTATATCACCTTTTATAATTATACCATTTTTTTTAATAATATTAAAGTTATCCGTTGTCAACTATGTCAAATTTTATTTTTATTTTTAAATTTTGAATATCACTTTTACTACAATATACTTTTATTTTTTTTATTTTTACGCCAGAGATTTTTAAATTTATGGCATTACTTCGATATCCTTTTTTGATAAGTAAATTTATAAATTCTTCTTTAAATTTATTAATATCTTTAAATTGATATCTTGTCTTAATTTGTTTATACAAAGGACTGATATATGGTTCAAGCCAAATAACATCAATATTTTTAAAATATTCATCAAAATTATTAGTAGAAATATTATTATCGAATTCTAAAATATAAAAATTATAATCACTATTAATTTCACTAAAAGTCGGAGTTACTTCTTCTTGAACGTTTATTAAATAAATAAAAAAACAAATAGTAAAAGTTAAAATTATTTTTTTCATAAACTTTCACCATTTGTATTTTAAACATTTTTGATAAAATTATTTCTTTATTTCGTCGATTCCCATACTTCTTTTATGTTTAATTGGTTCCCAAGTTAAATCTTTTTTGAATAAACAAATAAAGTTGATTGGAATCCAAGTTAACATAAATAAAGTAAATAGTAAAATACCCGACATAATTTCTTTAACACTTTTCTTGTTATAAACAACGACAAATATGTTAATAATAACATTGGCTATATAAGCAGCTAAAAAGAATAGAATACCATATGAATACATATAGGCAAATACATCATATAACTCAATATCTAAAATTCTAAATATAATTAAAACAACAGTTAAAAGAGTTGTAAGTATTTGCATATATGGAGCCATAAAAGATAATAACATATCTAAACAAGGTAAGAAGCTTGTTTTAAGATAAGTTCTTCCTAATCTTCTACTGTAATGCCTAAAACATTGAATATTTCCCATTGACCATCTTTTTCTTTGTTTCCAAGAAGCTTTAAATTCGGTTGGTTGTTCATCATAGGTAATTGCATCTTCAACAAAAACTATTTTAATACCATTTAAAGCACATTGAGCTGTAAATTCGACATCTTCCGTTAATGTTATTGTATTAAAACCATATTCATCAATAATTTCTTTTTTAACCATAAAACCCGTACCATTGATACTTGAAGATCCACCCATTTGCATACGAGCTTTACTAAAAAAGAAATTTTGAATCCAATAAAAAATTGAGTAACTACCACTTATCCAGTTATCACTAGGATTTTTACTATCTCTAAACCCTTGCGCTACTTTATGACCATCACATAAAGCATCATTCATACGCGATAAAAATTCTGGATGAACAACATTATCAGCATCAAAAATAATATAAGCGTCAATATCTTTATGTTTAGATAGTTTATCAAAAGTAAATTTTAAAACTTCCCCTTTTGATTTAGTAGGAACAGTACACTTAATTATTTTAGCGCCAGCTTCTTTAGCTACTTTTTCCGTATCATCAGTACAGTTGTTAGGGATTACATAAACATCATATAAATCTTTGGGATAATCTTGTAGTAATAAACTTTTAACTAAATGACCGATTACCCCTTCTTCATTTCTAGATGCTATTAAAATAGCAAATTTATGTTTTGGTTTATGTTTTTTGATGATTTTTTTATGAATATTTTTAAAACCAAAAAAACCAGTTATTAAAAAATATAGACCATAAGTCAAAGAAAAAATAAACAAAATATAATATATTGCTTGTATCACTAAAATTCACTCCTAATTCGAATATATTATATCATATTTTCTAAAAATAACAAAACTATAAAATTCTTATTATTTCTTTTATTTTTTTATCCAATAACTTTCCTATTTTATATTTATGTAAATTCTACATAAGTATTAAAAAAGAATTAGTTTTCCTCTAATTCTTCATCAGATAAAACAGCTAAGTCATCTAAATCATCGTCATCTTCTTCTAATTCTTCATCGTCGATAGCTGTATTAATATCTTCTTCATATTCATCTTCTACTTCTTCTTCGTCTTCAATATCTTCTTCTTCATCTTCGTCATCATCTAAAACAATTGCTACAGGAGTTTTTTCTCTTAAGTCCCATTCGTTATTGTCTAAAAAAACAAACCTTTTATCTGTCGATAAAGATGTATAATAATCTCCTATTTTGTCAGTATATTCTTCATCAGTATATCCCAATAAATCACATATTTTACGAAAAAGTTGAGGAGTAGTTAATGTTTTACTTTCTTCTTTTAAAATTAATTCAGTTAAGTCAGCATAAGATAATATTTCTAATTCCTCTAATTTCATGTTTTTTAACATAAAAATTACCTCCTTTGATAAATATATCAGTCCCATTTTAACATATTTATAAAATGTGTCAAGACTATTTTTATAATATGTTGCATCTTCTTAAAAATATACTATTATTTTACATTTCTATTTTAAATATTACATCCTGTTTTGTCGATATAACTTTATATTTAATAATAATGATATTTTCTTCAATAATTACATAATCAGTTGATATTTCTAAAGAAATATTTAAATTTTCATTTTTTAATTTGTAAATTCCTTCAGTTGTTTTATTAGGGATAAATTCCATTTCAAGAAAATAATTATCATTTTCTCTTTTTAATTTAATATTATTTTTTAAAATTAATGACGTTTTAACATCTTTTTCAAAATATTCGATTTTTTGCTCATCTTTTAAAGCTAAATATTTTTCTTCACTTATATCAGAATTATTTTTAATAATAACTTTTATTTCTTTTTTATTCATAAACATCTCTTTCTTTTAAATGACATTATATCATAAAACTAACTAAAAATCACTTATATTTTTTTTATTTATAGTAATAATAAATATTAGGTGAGAAACTATGAAGAAAACTAAAAAAATAATTAAGAAAATAATTAAAATATCAATTTTTATTTTAGTTATTGGTATAATTTGTTATGGTGGCCTTTATCTATATGCTTGGATGAGTCCAAAATTAACTGTAAATAGTGCGAAAAGTTATTACTTTTATGATAAAGACGCTAATTTAATCACAGGAACTGATGAATGGATCAGCTATGAAAATATCGATCAAGATGTTATCAATGCGACTATTGCTATCGAAGATAGACATTTTTTTAACCACCAAGGATTCGACTTTTTAAGAATCATTAAAGCTTTATATAATAACATTAGAAGTGGAACGAAAAATGAAGGAGCTTCAACTATAACTCAACAATATGCGAAAAATATGTATTTAGATTTTGATAAGACTTGGGAACGTAAAATTAATGAGGCATGGTTAACTATCCGTTTGGAAACACATTATTCCAAAGAAGATATTATCGAAGGTTATTTAAATACTATTAATTATGGCGGAATATTTGGTATAGAAAATGCTAGTAAATACTATTTCGGTAAAAGTGCTTCTGATTTATCGATTGCTGAAGCAGCTATGTTAGCAGGTATACCTAATCGTCCTAGTGAATACTCACCTTTTGTTAATTTACAATCAGCTAAAAAAAGACAACTGACTGTTTTAAAAGCAATGGAAAGAGACGAATATATTACTGAAGAAGAACTAAACAATGCCTATAATGAAGTTTTACAATTTGATAACAAAGAAACTAATGATGAATTAAATTCAATTATGTATTTTCAAGATGCAGTTATTGAAGAATTAAAAACTATTAAATCTATTCCTAATTCTTTAATTCAAACTGGTGGTTTAAAAATATATACAACATTAGATTTAAAAGCACAAGAAGCGATTGAAACATCGATTAAAAATAATATAACTAACGATATTCAAACATCTGGCGTTATAATCGATCCTAATAATGGCGCCGTATTAGGTTTAGTCGGTGGGGTTGACTATAGTAAAAGTCAATATAACCGTGCATTATCTAATAATCGCAGTGTGGGTTCGACAATCAAACCTTTTTTATATTATGCTGCTTTAGAAAATAATTTTACAGCTTCAACCACTTTTACTAGTGAAAAAACTACTTTTGTTTTTTCTGAAGATCAAACTTATAGTCCCACTAATTATGGCGATCAATATCCTAATCAGGAAATATCACTAGCAGCTGCCATCGCCTATTCCGATAATATTTATGCTGTTAAAACGCATTTGTTTTTAGGCAGTGATGTTCTAGTAGATATGATGCAAAGAGTTGGTATAACAACTAAATTAGATAGTATCCCTTCTCTTGCTTTAGGTAGTCAGCCAATTAGTCTTTTAGAAATGACTAATGCTTATGCAATATTAGCTAATGAAGGATATCGCGTTAAACCACACTTTATCAGCAAAATCGAAGATATTAATGGTAATATATTATATGAATATAAAGAAACTAAAGAAGCTGTTTTGAATAAAAGTATCACTTATATCTTAAGTGAATTATTAGCTAATACTTCTAACCCTAATTTCATCGGTTACACTTATCCTACATCTTATGTTATTGCGCATAAATTAAGTCGTAAATACGCTATTAAAACGGGAACTACGGAATATGACCATTTAGTATTTGGTTATAATAAAGATGTTGTTGTAGGAGTATGGAGTGGCTATGATGATAATCGCGAATTGGAATATGGCGATACAACAGCTAATAAAAATTTATGGGCTGATATTATAGAAAAATATTTAGACGATAAAGAAGATAATTGGTATTCTATGCCTAATAATGTTGTCGGTGTTTTAGTAGATCCAGTAACTGGTAAATTAGCTGACGAAAATACCGAAAAAAGTGTCATTCAATATTATTTAAAAGGAACAGAACCATCAAATAATTATAATTTAGATGATGCTGTACCTACCATAAAATACGAAGAATAAATGTAAATTTGCAATATTTATTCTTTTTTTATTGTTTATTTTCAGTTATTAATGATATAATGTTATTATAGAAAAGAGGATAGATATATTATGAATGAAAATAATTTGAATAATAATAATTTAACAAATAATAATTTGAATCCGCAACCTGTCCAAACTCCACAACCTGTCCAAACTCCACAACCTGTTCAAACTCCACAACCTGTTCAAACTCCACAATCTGTTCAAACTCCACAACCTGTTCAAACTCCACAACCTGTACAAACTCAACAACCTGTTCAAACTCCACAACCTGTTCAAACTCCACAACCTGTACAAACTCCACAACCTGTCCAAACTCAACAACCTGTACAAACTCAACAACCTGTACAAACTCCACAACCTGTTCAAACTCCACAATTTGTGCAAACTCAACAACCTGTTCAAACCGAACAACCTGTGCAAACTCAACAACCTGTTCAAACTCCACAACCTGTTCAAACTCCACAACCTGTACAAACTCAACAACCTGTACAAACTCCACAACCTGTTCAAACTCCACAATCTGTGCAAACTCCGCAACCTGTTCAAACTCCACAACCTGTTCAAACCGAACAACCTGTGCAAACTCCACAACCTGTGCAAACTCCACAACCTGTTCAAACCGAACAACCTGTGCAAACTCCACAACCTGTACAAACTCCACAACCTGTCCAAACTCAACAACCTGTACAAACTCAGCAACATGTTCAAGATACACACCATGAAATTTCTCAACATGAATTAACTTTAGTTAACCCTTTAAACCCTAACGAAGTTTTAAAAAAAGAACAACTTATAAAAAAAGAAGTATCAAAAGAAGACAATGAAAACAATATTTCAAATAATGAATCTAACACGAATAAAACGGTACATAAGAAAAAAATGAACCCTATTTTATTAATATTATTAGTGGTTGTTATAATTGGCTTGGCCGCTGTATTATATTTTACATTCTTCAATGCATCTACCCCTACTCCAGCACCTACCCCAGAAACACCAGACACGCCAGAAACACCAGTTGCTCCACAAATAACTTTAACTGATATTGTAAATAACTTTAATAATCATAGTAGTTTACAAAACCTAAAAGATTTAGGATATAATAGTGTTGCTAAAGTAGAAAATAATTCAATTGTTATAGATGTTACTGAAATTAGTGATGAAACGATAGATGACGAAGCTGTAAATGATGAAACTATAAATGATGAAAGTTCAGTTAACGAAGAAGATACTAATATGGAAGAACTAAATGTTAAACAATATGTTTTCCAAATAGTAGATAGAAATTTAACTTTCACTCTTAATAATGATGATGAAATATATTATAATCTATATTTAATATTAATTGATAGTATTGGAATGACGCAAGGTTTAGAAGAAAACGAAGTAATTTCCTTATTAACTTCTATTGATTTAACGGTTACTAATATTAGTGGAATAACGATTAATCAAATAGAAAATGGAATGGAAGTCACTGTAAATATTGATACTAAAATTGATACATCAAGTTTAAAAACTATGTATATCGAAGTTGGTGACTTGGAAGAATATCGTGATTTTCTCGAAGGAACAGGAACTGTCCCATACGAAAAAGGAAATCTAATATTTCATAAAGAAGGAAATGATAATATCACAACTATTCTAATTGGCGAAAAAAACAATAATACAAATCTTACTTATAATAGTATTTTATCGGTTGTCGAATTATTATATCCTGATGATTTGGAAAATTTTAAAACAAGTTATCCAAATTTAGAAACAATTTCTTTTAATCGTTATACAATTACTTTAAATTATGAATTAACTGGCGATTTAGAAACTCAATATAACCAATATAAAGATGATTATAAATTTATTTTAATTCAAATAAATAAAAATATTTAAAAACTGTTGATTAATTTCAACAGTTTTTTAAATAATCATTAAATTTTTTAAATTCTTTAGTTTCTAAATCAGTTTTATCTAATTGTTCAAATAATTTTTTCTGATCACGTGATAATTTATCTGGAACAATAACATTTAAAACAACATACATATCACCTTTACGATAACTATGTACATCTTCAATACCTTTGCCTTTAAGTCTTAACTTATCGCCAGTATTACTTCCTGGTTCAATCGTTAATTTAACTTTACCAGTTAAAGTTGGTATTTCTTTTTTACAACCTAATACAGCTTCAGTAATTGTTAAAGGTACTTCTAAATAGATATCATTACCATCACGTTCAAATAATTCATGACTACGAACACGATATTCTAAATATAAATCACCATTACCAGCAGAACCATATTCCCCATAGCCGGATACTCTTTGTTGATTACCAGTATCAACGCCAGCAGGTACTTTAACCTCAATATCCTTATTTACACGAATTTTGCCTGTACCTGAACATTTACTACAACTTCTTTTATAAGACCTTCCTTTACCAGAACATTTAGGACAAGTAGTTTTAGTCATAAAGGAACCAAATAAAGTTCTTTGTTCAGCTGTTACAGTACCTGTACCGTGGCAGTTAGAACAAATTTCTTCATCAAAACCACCTTTACCGTGGCAAGAATCACATTCATCATAAGTATCAATATTAATTGTTTTTTTACAGCCAAAAGCAGCTTCTTCAAAACTTAAATCGACACGCATAATTTTATCTCTTCCACGAGATTTTCGATTACTGTTTCCCCCAAAATTAAAACCAAAACTTGAGCCAAATAAATCACTAAAAATATCTGAAAAATCAAAACCAGAGAAATCATATCCCCCACTACCATTGTTTTCAAATGCTGCATGACCATATTGATCATACTGTTTTCTTTTATTTTCATCGGAT
The DNA here is from genome assembly GCA_944359025.1 of uncultured Bacilli bacterium. Lineage (GTDB taxonomy): Bacteria > Bacillota_I > Bacilli_A > RF39 > UBA660 > Faecisoma. Next base: position 3,754 of record CALVSM010000024.1, on the reverse strand, counting down.
AATACAGCATAAGCTTCTTGACACTCTTTAAATTTTTCAGCAGCATTTTCTTCTTTTGATACATCAGGGTGGTATTTCTTGGCTAATTTACGAAAAGCTGATTTAATCTCATCTTGGGTAGCGGTTTTTGAAACACCTAATATCTCATAATAATCTTTTTTCATACTTCACCTTCTTTACATTAATGTTTTAAATTGTTCAATAAAATTATCAAACATTTTAATAGCACTTTCTATAACTTCTTTTTTTGTTACATCGATACCTGCTATTTTAAGTTCACAAGCCGGATAATCACTACCACCACTACTTAAAAATTTAAGATAATTTTCTAAAGCATTTTCTTTTTTATTTAATATGTTATCTACAATATAACAAGCACAAGATAGTCCTATAGCATATTTATAAACATAGAAATTATAATAGAAATGTGGTATTCTTTCCCATTCATATTTAATTAAATCATCAACTACAACATCAGTCCCAAAATAATCTAAATTTAATTTATAATAATTATCACATAATACTTCGTTAGTTAAAACATTACCTTGTTCTTTTAATTGATGCATATTTTTTTCAAATTCCGCAAACATTGTTTGACGGTAAATTGTTGCTTTGAATAAATCCATTAAATTGCTTAATATATATTTTTTCTCTTCTTTACAAGAAGAATTATTTAATAAATAGAAATTAAGTAATAATTCATTTACTGTCGATGCTACTTCCGCAACAAATATTTGATAAGAAGAATATTGATAAGGGTTATTTAAACAAGAGTAATAAGTATGCATCGAATGACCTAACTCATGAGCTAAGGTTGAAACATCATTAATTGTTCCTTCATAATTTAATAAAATATAAGGTTTAGTATCATAAAAACCACTAGAATAAGCTCCCCCTCTTTTACCCTTGTTATTATATACATCGATCCATCTTTCATCAAAAGCTTTAGTTAAATTTGTAATATAATCTTTTCCTAAAACACTTAAAGCATTAATTACTAATTCTTTAGCTTCTTTAAAAGAATATTTTTTAGTATTTTCTTCTACTAAATCAACATACTGATCATATAAATGAAAGTCATCTAATTTTAAAACATCTTTTTTTAACTTAAAATATTTATATAAAACATCTAAATTATTTCTAACAGTTTTTATTAAATTATCATACACTTCAATATTGATATTATCGCCAAATAAAGCGGCTTCTAAACTAGAATTATATTTTTTTAATTTAGCCAAAGTTGTCAATGTATCAACATTACCACTAAAAGTTGAACTAATCGTATTTTTATATTCACTATAAGTAGTTAAAATTTTGTTAAAAGCTTCTTCTCTTACTCTTCTATTTTTAGAGCGTAAAAAGACACTATAATTACTTTCCGTTAATTCAACTTCTAAATCATTTTCATTTTTAATTAAGCCAAATTTTAAATCAGAATCAGTTAATAATTCGTATGTTTCATTAGCATTATTTAAAGAATTGCTTAAGCTTGATAAAACGGCTTCTACTTCTTTAGATAAAATATGTTTTTTGTATCTAAATAAATTACTTAAAACAAATTCATACTCTTTTAGTTCTTTTTCTTCTTGATAATATTTTTTTATTTTATTATAACTAGATTTTAATAACTCGGGTAAAGCATATGCTGATAGTTCTTCATATTTAGTTAATAGATTTTTAACTTTACCTAATATTTCTTGATATTTAGTATTAGTTGTATCTTGATCATGTTTTAAATTAGCATAATAATATAATTTATATATTTTTCTTTCTAAACCATTAGATAATTTTAAATAATTTAATAAATTAGAAGCTGTTTTAGTTAAAATACCTTGATATTTAACTATGTCATTTATTTCATTAGTTACTTTTTCATAATTTTTTAAAAACTCTTCATCCGTTTTATAAATTAAAGTTAAGTCCCAAGTATATTTAGCATCGATTTCTTCTCTTGTTTTTTGTAGTTTTCCCATGTCTTCTCCTTTACACTAGAAAGTTCTAGTAACCTAGAACTTTCTTATTTTTCTTCAAATTCAGCATCTTGAACATCAGATTTTTTATCATCAGTATTATCTTGATTATCTTTATTTTCTTCATTAGCTTTTTTAGCTGCTTCTTCGTAAACTTTAGTTGCAAAAGCCATAGCTGTTTCATTTAATTTATCTTTTTTAGTTTTGATATCTTCAATATCGTTTTTCTCTAAAGCTTCTTTTAAATCTTTAATTTGTTCTTCAGCTTTTTCTTTATCTTTAGAATCAATCTTATCTCCTAAATCTTTAATAGATTTTTCAGTCATAAAGATTAATTGTTCTGCTTCATTTTTAAGATCAGCTTCTTCTTTTCTCTTTTCATCAGCTTCACGATTAGCTTCAGCTTCTTTAACCATTTTATCGATTTCATCATCTGATAAATTAGTACTTGCTGTAATTGTGATAGCTTGTTCTTTGTTAGTACCTAAATCTTTTGCTTTGACATTGACAATACCATTAGCATCAATATCAAATGTAACTTGAATTTGTGGTACTCCACGAGGTGCGGCAGGAATTCCTGTTAATTGGAAACGACCTAAAGTTTTATTGTCGTTAGCCATACTTCTTTCACCTTGTAAGATGTGAATATCAACAGCTGGTTGATTATCAGCAGCAGTTGAGAATATTTCAGATTTACTTGTTGGGATAGTTGTATTTCTTGGAATTAATACTGTGCATACACCACCTAATGTTTCAATACCAAGTGATAATGGAGTAACGTCTAATAAAACGATATCATTAACATCACCAGTTAAAACACCACCTTGAATAGCAGCACCCATAGCAACTACTTCATCAGGGTTAACACCTTTAGATGGTTCTTTACCAATTTCATTTTTAATTAATTCTTGAACTTTTGGAATACGAGTTGAACCACCAACTAAAATAACTTTATCGATATCATTTTTAGTTAATTTAGCATCTTTTAAAGCTTTTCTAACTGGTTCTAATGTACTTTCAAATAAATCATGACATAATTCTTCAAATTTAGCTCTTGTTAAACTCATTTCTAAGTGTAATGGTCCATCTTCACCTTGTGATAAGAATGGTAAACTAATTTGAGTAGTAGTTACACCTGATAAATCTTTTTTAGCTTTTTCTGAAGCATCTTTAATTCTTTGCATAGCCATTTTATCTTTAGATAAATCGATTTTATTTTCTTTTTTAAACTCTTCAACTAAATAATCCATGATACGTTTATCGAAATCATCGCCACCTAATTCATTATTACCACTAGTTGACTTAACTTCAAATACACCATCACCTAATTCAAGGATAGAGACATCGAATGTACCACCACCTAAGTCATAAACTAAAACTGTTTGATTTTCTTCTTGTTTATCTAGTCCATAAGCTAAAGCAGCAGCAGTAGGTTCGTTGATAATTCTTTCAACTTCAAGTCCCGCAATTTTACCAGCATCTTTAGTTGCTTGTCTTTGGGCATCGTTGAAATAAGCAGGAACTGTAATAACGGCTTTAGTTACTTTTTCACCTAAATAAGCTTCAGCAGTTTTCTTTAAATCGCCTAAAATCATTGCTGAAATTTCTTGTGGTGTGTATTTTCTACCATTTGCTTCAACTTTCTTATCAGTACCCATCAATCTTTTAATTGAATAAATAGTATCCTTATTAGTTATCATTTGTCTTTTAGCTGCTCCACCAACGATAATTTCACCGTTTTTAAAAGCAACTACGGAAGGAGTTGTTCTTTCTCCTTCTGGGTT
>CALVSM010000023.1 GCA_944359025.1 uncultured Bacilli bacterium | reverse complement strand
TTAAAACCTCAAAATCGCCCATAAATAAAGGGATAATGAGGTTTTTTTAGGCTTCAACTGTCAAACTTAAGATTATACACTTTTTAAAAAAATTTACAAGTTGATTACATACTATTAAATAAAGGACATTGCTTAAAACAAATATTTATAGTATAATAATAGCGTTAGGAGTGAAGATATGAAATTTGTAAAAAAATATAAAGTTCAGATTATTGTGGGAGTTATTTGTTTAATATTGTTATTATTAGCTTTTTTTGCTGTTTATAGAATGTTTTATCCAAGTAATAGTAAAAGTGTGTATGGTAATAGATTAGAAAATGCTCCAGAAATCGATAATGCTGTTATTGAAAAAATAAAAAATGAAATTCTCGATACTGATTTAGTAGCTACTGTGAATTATAACACTAGTGTAGCAACAATGAAGTTTTCAATTGAAGTTGAAGCAGATACAAAGATTAAGGAAGCTGAACAATTAGGTCAAATTATTTTAGATAATTTAAGTACTAAAATAGTTGAATTTTATGATATTGAAGTATATGTTACCAATCCAAGTGGCGAAAATGAAGAATATCCTTTAATTGGTTATCATTCTAAAAATGCTGAAGAATTTAGTTGGGTTGATAATGTAGTTGATGGTGATGAAGATGAAGAATAAAAAAGTATTAATTGGGATAATAGCAGTTGTTTTATTAATTGTTATTTCTTTTGGTGTCTATTTCTTTTTGATTAAAGAAGATAAGGTAACTACTTTAAATTTGTTTGAAAAACAATGGATCGAAAATAATCGTAATAATGTTATCGATATGTCGATCGTCGATAGTATTCCTTTATTAAGTTATAGTGGAGAAGGAATTATCATTGATTTTTTAGATTCTTTAAATAAAGAAACAAATCTTTCTTTTAATAAAGTTTCTTATCGATTAGGTGATGAAATAAATTCTGAATATGCGTTTAAATTAGTCGATAATATCGAAGATAATCAAATTTTAGTTTATACTGATAATTATGTGTTAGTTACTAAAGAGAAAACTTTTTTAAGTTTAGATGATTTGAATAATTTAACAATTGGTGTTTTAAATGATAATTTAAACAGTATTAATAATTATTTATATAATACTGATGTGAGTTATAAAACATTTAGTAATAATGATGAATTAATTGCGGAATTTAATAATCAGGAAACGGAATTAGATGCAATTGTTTTATTGAAGACAACTAATTTAAAACAAATAATCGATAATAATTATAAAATAGCTTTTAATATTAGTGATTATAAAAAATATTATGTTTTATCTTTAGGTAGTACTGATAGATTAAATACTATTTTAACTAAATATTATGAACGTTGGTCTAGCTTAAACTACGAAGATTCATATAATAAATATTTATCAAAAAATTATTTAAGTTTTAAAGGAATTACCGATGAAGAAACAGTTAAGTTTAGAAGTAAAAGATATAATTATGGCTTTTTAGAAAATGCTCCTTTTGATACTTTATTAGATAATCGTTTAGCGGGAATAAATTATCAATTATTATCTAGTTTTTCTAATTTAACTAATGCGGAAATTTCTTATAAGGAATATCACAATATCAATGATTTATTAAATGCTTTTAATACTAACCAAATTGATTTGTTTTATGGTATTAATGCTAATGAAGAATATGCTTTAGATGTTTATAAAACTGTTCCTGTTTTTGAAAATAATTTAATGATTTTAAAACATTCTTCGAATAATATTATTGTTAATTCTATTAAATCTTTAAGTGATGTTTCATGTTTAGAAAATAGCGCTGTTTCTAAAATATTGATGGATAATAATGTCAGCGTTAAAACATACCCTAACATGAAAGAATTAATCAATAATATCGATAGTAATAGTATTGTTGCTTTAGATGTTTATAACTATAATTATTATACTAGTGAACTAAGCGATTTTATTATTTCTTATCAATTTGATGATGATGATTATTCTTTTATAGCAAGAGATATTGCTGATAATAAAGTGTTTAATGAATTTTTAGATTTTTATATTCGTTTTAATGATACGCAACAATTTGTCACATCTGGTTTAAGTGAATTGTTGTTGATTAATAAAGCTCCAATAATTTTAAAAAACATCGCTGTTATTTTAGGAATTATTGTCGGTATATTATTAATTGCTTTAACAATTATTAAATTAAAACCGAATAAAAAACGCATTAATTTATCTAAAGAGGATAAATTAAGATATATCGATGAATTAACTTTACTTAAAAATAGAAATTATTTGAATGCTTCAATTGAAAAATGGGATAGTAGTGAAGTATATCCACAGACAATTGTAATTGTCGATTTAAATAACATTGCTTATGTTAATGATAATTATGGGCATACTGAAGGTGACGAAGTTATTAAACAAGCAGCTAATATATTAATCGTTAATCAAATGGAAAATAGTGAAATAATTCGAACTAATGGTAATGAATTTTTAATTTATTTGGTTGGCTATGAAGAAAAACAAGTTGTTTCTTATATGCGTAAGTTAGGAAAAGAATTAAAAGAATTAAAACACGGCTTTGGAGCAGCCATGGGTTATAGTATGATTAATGATGCTATTAAAACTATCGATGATGCGATTAATGAAGCTACTTTAGATATGAAAAATAATAAAGAGGAATTAAAAGATTGAAAAATTTAAAAAAATTTTTAAGTGATTTGTGGAAGGTTGTTAGATTACCAGAAATGTTGATTCTTCCTGGTAATCTAGCCTTTTTCTTAATTCTTTCTTTAGCTCCGATTTTATCTTTGTTTGGTATGATTGCCTCTAGTTTGTCATTATCGACTGCTAGTATAACTAATGCTTTAGAAAATGTCGTTCCAAGTGGTGTTATGGAAATATTGTTACCTTTTTTTAACAGTGGTTTAACTATTCCTAATTTTGTGTTTATTATAGTTGGTTTTTTTGTTGCTAGTAATGGACCAGATAGTTTGATTACGGCTTCAAATATTTTATATAAAAATAAACCTAAAAATTATATATATCGCCGTATTAAAGCTATTTTTATGACTTTTTGGTTGATATTATTATTTGTTTTTACTTTGATAGTTATGGCTTTCGGTAGCTTTATTTTAAACAATGTTTTAACTTTTGGTATAGTTGGTAAATTTATTGCTAATAATTATGTTATTATTACTATCGTTAAAGTTTTAATTGCTTTTATAATGATTTTCTTTATTATTAAAATTTTATATACGATGGCACCTGATCAAAAAATAAAAAGTAAATATGTTAATCATGGAGCTTTATTTGCTACTTTATCAATTATGATAATTACTGGTGGTTATTCATTTTATGTAACTAATATTGCTAATTATGATGTCATTTATGGAGGTTTAGCTAATATTGCTATTTTAATGTTATTAGTATATTTAATTTCTTATATTATTGTTTTAGGTATAGCTATTAATCATAATTATTATGAAAATAAGAATAAAATTAGTTAATTTGTTTATACTAATTTATGAATATATATTCAAAATACAGACTACGGAAACAGTTTACGCGTAGACTAATTTATTTTGTAGCATTTATTTGCTACTTTTTTTCTTGTAAATTTCTAGGATATTTGATATAATTTTTATAGTAAAGAAGGTGTTTTAATTGAATAATAAAGGGTTTGCTGTTAGTGGGATAATTTATTCAATTTTAATTTTGTTTTTAATTCTTATCTTTGGTATTTTAAGTATTTTAGGTGCCCGTAAATTAGTTTTAGATAAATTGAAAAACGATATTATGAATGAATTAAACGATGAGGTTTTTGAACTGGCTTATCGTGATCGTAGTGGGGCTAATCGACCTGAATTAGCAAGTAATATGATACCGATTATGTATGATGGTACTAATTGGGTGTATGCGGATATATATGAAAAATGGTATGATTATGAAAATCAAGAATGGGCTAATGCGGTTGTTTTAAATAGTGATGTTATTAAAAATGTTGGGGATACTATAACTGAAGATGAAGTTGCTTTATGGTATGTATGGATACCAAGGTATAAATATCAGTTGTTTAATGCTGATAATGGAAGTGTAGCTGAACAATTAATTAATGTAACCTTTGAATCAGGAACAGCAACAACAGGAACAGTAAGTTGTACTGATGCGGTAAGTGGAACAGGCGATAGTAGCGAAACATGTACAAATGCAAGTAATGGCAATTGGTATACGCATCCAGCGTTTACATTTGGAAGTGAACAAGTGACAGGTTTCTGGGTAGGTAAATTTGAAGTAAGTGGAAGTACAAGTAAGATAACCGTTAAGCCAGGAGTACAAAGTTTAAGAAGTACAACCGTATCAAACTTCTTCACCGCTATCCAAAACATAAAAAGTAGTTATAGCTTAAGTGGCGATTCACATATGATGAAGAATATGGAATGGGGAGCAGTAGCATATTTAAAACAAAGTAAATATGGACTAGGAACAACGGATATAACAATCAATAGTAATAGTAGTTATTATACAGGAGGAGGAAGTAGTACAACTTCATATAAGAGTAACACAGGACAGTCAACAACAGGAAATGTGTATGGAATATATGACATGAGTGGAGGAGCATGGGAATATGTAATGGGAAACATGGTTAATAGTAGTGGCTCATTCTATTCAAGTAATGCCGGATTCAGTAGTGCACCAAATGCGAAGTATTATGATAAGTATACATATAATACTGATTATGAAAATCATGGCCGCGGTAAGCTAGGAGATGCGACAAAAGAAACCTTATCGACTTTTGGTAGTTACACAGGTGGCTGGTATAGTGATTACGCGGGCTTCGTCAACTCTAGTTACTCTTGGTTCGTCCGTGGCGGCTACTACAGCAATGGTTCTTACGCAGGCGTGTTCTACTTCGGCAGGCACGATGGTGGTACGGTCAGTTACGGCGGCGCGCGTGCCGTCCTCATCCCATAATTAATTAAACTGATAAAATAATCGTTTATCAGTTTTTAATTGCATAAAATATATTAGGTGATTTTATGTATTTAAGTGAAATAAATAAAGTAGTTGATGGAATTATTTATAATGATGTTTATATAAATAAAATAAAAACGAATTCTAAAGAAATAGAAAAAGGTGATTTATTTTTAGCTATTAATAAAGGTCATGATTATATAAATGAAGCTATCAATAATGGGGCTGTTGCTATTATTAGTGAAATAGATGTTGATAATATTCCTTACATTAAAGTTAATTCTAGTATTGCAGCTTTAGGTAAAATAGCTAATTATATTCGTAATAAATACAGTATTCCTTTAATAGCTATTACGGGAAGTGTAGGTAAAACTACAACTAAAGAGTTAATATCATTAGTATTAAGTAAAAAATATAAAGTATTAAAATCATTAAAAAACAATAATAATCATATTGGACTACCTTTAACTTTATTAAATTTAGATGATAGTTATGATATTATAGTAGCTGAACTTGGAATGAATCATCAAGGAGAAATAGATTATTTATCTAAAATATGTAATCCTAATTATGCTGTTATAACTAATATTGGAAGCGCACATATAGGAAATTTGGGAAGTAAAAAAAATATTTTAAAAGCTAAATTAGAGATATTAAATGGTATGAAAGATGGTTATTTAATTATTAATAATGATGATAAATATTTAAAAAAAATAAAATACAAAAATATTATTAAAGTTGATAAAAGTAGTTTAAATATTAAAAATTTAAATTATCAAGATAATATAGAATTTGATATAAATAATATCCATTTTAAAATAAATACATATAAACATTTATTAATTGATTTTTTAATAGCCATAAGAATAGGAATGATTTTTAATGTCGATTTAAATTTAATTAGTGAAGCTTTAGTAGAATATCAAAATAGTGAAGGAAGATTAAATATAATAAAGAGTAAATATACATTTATCGATGATAGTTATAATAGTAGTTTTGAATCTTTAATTGGTGGTTTAGAAATGTTAAAAGATGAAAATAAGTTTAAATATATTATTATTGGTGATATGCTAGAATTAGGAAAATATAGTTATAAATATCATAAAAAGATAAATAAATATTTAAAAAAATTTAATAATAAACAAGTATTATTAATTGGTAAATATACTAAAGTAATTAAAGGAAAACATTTTAACAATGTTGAAAATATTATCAATTATTTAAAAGAAAATATAAATACTGATGATATTGTTTATATAAAGGGAAGTAGAATGATGCATTTAGATAAAATAAAAGAAACTTTAAATTAAAGTCCCTTGATTTTACTTTGTTCAAATTGTTCTTCTTCCAATTTTTTATATAAGTCTTTTTGAAAAGCGGTAACTTCGGCAATCTTAGCTAAAATTAAATTGTAATCTTTAACGCCATAGTAATCTTTAATAATTTTACATAAACGACTTATTTTTCTACTTGCTATTTTAATTTCATCAGCTTCTAGTTCTTTAGTCAAAGCAGTTATTTTTTTGATACTTTTAACAGCTCTAATATAACTAAATAATTGATAATAATTAATGTTTTTACTTAATAAAACACGAATAAATTTTTCGTCTTCACCAAAAGCAATATTGGCTGCTAGTAATTCTTTAAAAATATCACCTTTATCGCGATATTTATGACCTAAAAAAGCTAATTCACGTGATCTTTGAGCTAATATTTCAACTAGAGCGCCATCTTGAAAATTACTTCTTAAATATTTTGAATGATAATTTCCATCTTTTTTAGCTAATTCAATTTCTTCTTTTGATAATGTTAATAATTCTTCTTTAGTAACTACTTTTGTAAAATCGATTGTATTATCCTTAATTCTTTCCATAATAAATCCCCCTTCAAATTTATGCTCGTTATAATAGCACATTTTAAAACTATTGTCAAATTATAAATTATAGTTTATAATTTATTTCGGGTGAATTACAAATGAAAATAAAATATGAATTAATTAAAAATGTTGGTAAAGCAAGATTAGGTAAGTTAAAAACTAATTATGGTACTTTTGATACGCCAATGTTTATGCCAGTGGGAACATTAGCTAATGTTAAAACTTTAACTCCTGAAGAATTATATAATATGAATAGTGCGGTTATTTTATCTAACACTTATCATTTGTGGTTAAGGCCAGGAGAAGACATTGTCGATAAAGCTGGGGGATTACATAAATTTATGAATTATAACGGACCTATTTTAACTGATAGTGGTGGTTTTCAAGTGTTTTCTTTAGCTAAAAAGAAGGATATAACCGAAGAAGGAGTTTATTTTAAAAGTCATCTCGATGGTAAAAGATTATTTTTAACGCCGGAATTATCGATTCAAATTCAAAATAAATTAGATAGTGATATTGCTATGAGTTTTGATGAATGTATTCCTTATCCGGCAACTTATGAATACGCTAAACAAAGTACGGAAAGAACAATTAGATGGGCTAAAAGAGGGAAAGATGTTCATAGCAATTTAAGACAATCTTTATTTGGTATTGTTCAAGGTGGCGAATATGAAGATTTAAGAAAGTATAGTGCGGAAGAAACTGTTAAATTAGATTTTGATGGTTATGCAATTGGAGGCACAAGTGTTGGCGAAGATAAAGATACGATGTATAAAATGATCGATTATGCTATTAAATATTTACCTTTAGATAAACCTCGTTATTTAATGGGAGTTGGGGAACCAATCGATTTATTAGAGGGTGTAGAAAGAGGCATCGATATGTTTGATTGTGTATTACCAACTAGATTAGCTAGACATGGTAATGCTTTTACAAGAAAAGGAAGAATTAATTTAAAAAATTTAAAGTATAAAGAAGATTTTACGCCAATTGAAGATAATTGTGACTGTTATACTTGCAAAAATTATACCAAAGCTTATATTAGACATTTAATAACTTGTGAAGAGATGTTAGGTGGTAGATTATTATCGATTCACAATATTAGATTTTTAATTAAAGAGATGGAAGAGATAAGAGAAAGTATTAAAAATGATAAGTTTTTGGAATATAAAGAAGAATTTATTAAACAATATAAAAATAATGATTAGTCCTCATTATTTTTTTTAAAATTAATACCGATTATGCTTCCTAATATGCTAGCTATTAAAGTAATAACATATAAAATAATGTTAGATATATTGAAAAAAGTATCGAAAGCTAAATAGTTAAATATAGTAAAAATAATAATACATATAAGTCCAAATTTAATACCTTCTAGCCAGCCTTTATTAACGGTGTTTTTTCCCATGATAACCCCTCCAATAAATAAAGATATAAAAGGGGTAATATAAGAAAAAATATTAACAATATTTAAATTAAATAAACCGATATAATTAAAAATAGTTACAATTAAAGTTAGCACTAATAAAGTAATTAGACTGATTAAAAAAGATTTACCTAGTTTTTTTAAAAAAAACATATTAATCACCTAATAATTCATATGTTTTGGTATAAAATTTTAGAACTTTAAACATAATAAAAAAGGTGATGATATGTATATAAGTATAATAGTTAAAACATTTATTTTATATTTTTTTATTGTTTTATGTTATCGTATAATGGGGAAAAAAGAAGTAGGACAGTTAAGTATTATCGATTTAATTGTCTCTATTTTAATTGCCGAATTAGCAGCGATGAGTATTGAAGAGGTTGAACGTTCAATTTTAATTTCCATAATTCCTATCGCTTTATTAGTAATTATTCAAGTTAGTTTAAGTTTGTTAACTTTAAAAAGTGATGCTTTTCGTAAATTTATCGATGGTAACCCTCAAGTTTTAATCAATAAGGGTAAAGTAAATTTTAAAAAGATGCAAAAAATGCGTTATAGTTTAGATGATTTAATTTCTCAATTAAGAGAACAAGGAATTAAAAATTTAGAGGAAGTTAAGTATGCAATATTAGAAAATAATGGTAAATTGTCTGTTTTTAGTGATACTATATATCCGATGCCGATTATTTTAGATGGGGTTATCGATGTTGATACTGTTAAAAATATGCATAAAGATATCGACTGGGTATATGGTATTTTAAAGAAAAATAATTTGCAGTTAAATGAAGTTTTTTATGCTTTTTATACGAAAGATAAAACATATATAATTAAAAAGAAGGAAATTAATTGACTATCGATTAATAAAACTATATAATTATTATAAGGTGGTAGAATGAAAAAAGGTTTTACTTTAGCTGAATTATTAGGGGTTTTAATTATATTAGCTATTATTGCTTTAATTGCTTTTCCGATAATTAATCGCAATATTAAAACAGGTAAAGAAAGTTTATATCAATCACAATTAAAAGAAATTGAGCTAGCCGCTGAAAAATGGGCTTATAAAAATATTAATATGTTACCAGTAAATGAAGATGAAATGATTACGGTAACTTTATTAACTTTAAAAGAGTCAGGTGACTTACCTTTAGATATAAGAGATCCTAGAACCGAAAAACTGTTACCTAATGATATGATTATTACGATTACTTATAAAGATAATAGTTACGAGTTTAAAGTCGACGAGGAAAGTGGAACTGATATAACTGATGAAGTAAATAAAGATGCTCCAGTCATTGTTTTAAATGGTAGCCATATTGAATTTGTCGAAATAAATAGGGAATATAATGAGCAAGGCGCTAAAGCTAAAGATAAAAGTGATAACATTTTAACGGATATAAATATTACTTATCAAGAAAATGGTACTGAAATATCTACAATTGACACATCTAAATTTACTACTTATTTAGCTATTTATAGTGTTACTAATAACGGTTATACTTCCCAAATTACTAGAACAGTTATTATTAGAGATACAACTCCTCCTGATTTAGTTATTCCCGATAATGTCGAATTAACGGCTAGTCAATTAAATAGCTTTGATATAATGGAAGGTGTTTCTGCTACTGATAATAGTGGTGAGGTTATTAATGTTACTACCACTGGTTTTGATACTTCTTTAAGTGATAAAATAGTTGAATATCAAGCTTGTGATAGCAGGGATAACTGTGTTATTAAAAGAAGATTGATTGAGATTGTTGAATAATATGCGCCAAGAAAAATCTTGTGGAACAATTGTTATCAATGATAGTAAAGTTTTAGTTATCCGTCAAAAACAAGGCTTTTGGGGTTTTCCTAAAGGACATATAGAAGAAGGGGAAAGTGAAATTCAAACAGCTATTAGAGAAACAAAAGAAGAAACTAATTTAGATGTGGTTATTGAAGATGAAACTCGTTTTTGTTTAAATTATATTATTGAAGATAAACAAATTAATAAATATGTTGTTTATTTTATAGCTAAAGCAATCAATAATGATGTTAAGTTACAAATTGAAGAAATAGATGATATTGCTTGGGTTGATATTGAAAAAGTAGAAGATATTTTAACTTTTGATAATTTGCAAGAATTGTGGAAAGTTGTATTAAATAAAGTTAAGTCTAAAAATATGATGTGAAATTTATTTTAGAAGATATCATGTTTTTAGGCTTTTTTGTTAAAAAAATATAAAAATTTTCCGTGTGTGTAATTTTAATATTGACCATCAACTTAAAATGGGTTAAAATTAATTTAAAGGTAAGGAATAAAAAAATAGAGGAAAAGATATTGAAAATAAAAGAGAAATAAAGCAATAAAAAAACTATGAAAAATGCTTAAAAACTGCTATTATAAAAATAGAGGTGAAAGCATTGAGTTTTGAAAGTATTGAAATATTATTAAAATTCAATACTTTTTTCATATTCAACCAAATATTCACATATAATTGTGTGGGTGATTATATGAATTTTGATATTGGTGATTTAGTCACGAGAAAGTCATACAACAACGATACTGTTTTTGTTATAACTGATATAATAAATGATATTTATTATTTAAAAGGAGCAAATGTTAGATTATATGCGGATAGTTATAAAGATGATTTAGTTAAATTTGAGGATGTTGATGAAGAAGAACAAGAATTTGAACAAAGAATTAAACCTGATGTAAGTTTAAACCGTGATGATTATTTTTATTTACCGGGTAAGATATTACATATAGATAGTGATTTAGATTATTTAAATAGATGTTTAAAGTATTATAAAGAAGCTAATATTTGGGCTGTTGGTATTAATGAAATAGAAGAAAATATACCATTATACATAAGAGACTGGTTAGAAGAATATAACCCTAATATTATTGTTATAACTGGTCATGATGCTTATTATAAGAAAAAAGGTACACAAGATAATATTAATGCTTATAAGAATAGCGCTAATTTTGTTAAAGCAATTAAAGAAGCAAGAAAGTTTGAAAAAAGTCATGATAAATTAATTATAATAGCGGGAGCTTGTCAGTCTGATTATGAAGAATTAATTAAAGCAGGAGCTAATTTTGCTTCTTCGCCTAAAAGAGTAAATATACATGCTTTAGATCCAGCTATAATTGCTACTAAAATGAGTTTAGCTGATGTTAATCAAGATATAGATTTAAAAGGAATTATTGAAAAAACAAAATATGGAAAAAATGGAATAGGGGGAGTTATTACTAAAGGAACAATGTATACGGGGTATCCAAGATGATTGGGGAAGTTAGAAGTAAATTAAATGATTATGTCGGTCAAAAGGTAACAATTAAATATAATTTAGGAAGAAATAAATATGAGAAATATCATGTTACTATTAAAGAATTATATGAAAATGTTTTTTTAGTTGAATTAAATAATAATGCGAAAAAGTCTTTCACTTATACTGATATAATAACTAAAACAATAAAAATCGATTATTAACTTTATAAAAATTAAGCAAGATTTAAGCAAGATTTAAGTAAGATAATCTTGAAAAAAGTGTCTAAAATGATATAATATTAACATATTAAAGCGGTTATAAATTATGATTAATTATATACCATCATTTGGAATAACTAATGATATGTTAAGTTTAGTTTTAGATATAATGGAGAATTTAGAAAAGGCTCTTAAGGTGTATTTGATGGGTGATAAATGTATTTTTATTTACCCACCAGTTGACCGAGTGAATCAACTTATAATAATTTATTTACTTGGACGAAAGACAATAAAGATAATATTCATCCTTTTAATGATGAGAATGAAGTCTTATTAAAGAATAAATTAAGATTTTTAATTTGAATTATAGGAATTATATATGATTTGAGTTCTAATTTAATTAGATAGAAAATTATTCAGGAAAAGAAACATTACAAATAAGAAATTCAATAGCAAAATTTTTACAGAACAAAGCAAAGAAAAAACAATTGAATTAATATATTAAAACAATATTTTGTTAAAGGCAATGTTTTAGATAAAGAAAGACTTACAAATGGAATTTTTTTAAACGAAAATTACTTTGATGAATCACTTCAAGAGATTAGAGAAATTAGAATTAGTGAACTAAATTTTATCAAAAGATTACTGATATTTATGCTACTAGTTTAGATTTTAATGTTTCTTTATCAATGGGACTTATTAATTGGCGAAATTACACCAAATGATACGAATTAATAAAATAGTAGAATTACTTTGTTTTAAAGGAAGATATGATAATAAATGTATTATGTTAAATAAAAATTAAGAAGTCTTTACTATTATAGCATCAATTATTAAATAGCGGGAGGAACGATAATGAACAAACATGGGAACATAATTATTTATAAAGATAAAGATGGTAATAATAATATAGAAGTTAAATTGCAAGATAATACTGTTTGGCTAAACCAAGAACAATTAGTAAGATTATATAATTCAAGTAAATCTAATGTATCAGAACATATAAAGCATATATTTGAAGAAGGTGAGTTAGATGAATTATCAACTGTTCGGAAATTCCGAACAGTTGCCTCAAATGGAAAAACATACAATATGAATTATTATAATCTTGATATGATTGTAGCGATAGGTTTTAGGGTGAAATCTAATATTGGTACAAATTTTAGAAAATGGGCAAACGAGAGATTAACTGAATATATGATAAAAGGCTTTACTATGAATGACGATTTATTAAAGCGAGCTGGTGGCGGCTTATATTTTGATGAATTGCTTGCAAGAATCAGAGATATTAGATCATCCGAAAAAGTTTTTTGGAGAAAAATATTAGATATATATGCGACAAGTATTGATTATGATCCTAAATCAAAAATAACACAAGATTTCTTTAAAACAGTTCAAAATAAAATGCATTGGGCAGTGCATGGCCATACTGCAGCAGAAATTATAGTTGAAAGAGCCGATAGTAATAAAGATTTTATGGGATTGACAGCATTTAGTGGAGACTATCCAACATTATTAGATGCTACAATAGCCAAAAATTATTTAACAGATAAAGAATTAGATATTTTAAATCGAATTGTATCAATGTATTTAGATTATGCAGAATTACAAGCAATTGAAGAAAAGCCAATGACTATGCAAGATTGGGTTAAAGAACTAAATTATTTTCTTTCAATGAATAGAAAAGATATATTAAAAGGTACTGGAAAAGTTAGTCATGAAGAGGCTTTAAATCATGCAAAAAAAGAATATGGTAAATATAAAAATAGAATTGCATTAAGCCCTAGCGAAGTGGAACTTCATTACTTACAAAGCATTAAAGATTTAGAAATGATTGATACAAAAAAATAGGTATGTCAGTTGGACTAACCAATCTAGAAAAACTTTCCTAATGGTAAAATAATGGCAACCGATGTTACTATTGCCAAAAATTATTTAACAAAAGAAGAACTTAAATCTTTAGAAAGAATTGTCCAAGATAAATTGTTTGAGTTGGAGTTATTTAGATGAAAAAGATAAATTGATAAAGAAACAATATCCAAAATATCATTAGTTAATATTGCTAAAAGGCAAGTTATTATTGTAGAGGCAATAGAAGAAGCTAATAAATTATTTAAAATAATAAATTTAGAAAGTATATATATTGCTAAAGATTATAAAGAATGTATAGGAATTTTTAATGTATTATAAAAACAATAAAAATAGATTATTAAACTATTGCATTTTTAAAAAAAATAGTTTATACTTAAATTGTAATACTGAAGGGAGAGGTTTTTAATGG
>CALVSM010000022.1 GCA_944359025.1 uncultured Bacilli bacterium | reverse complement strand
GCCAAACCCTTTAGAATAAATTTTATTCAAATCCATAAATATCTTCTCCTAGTATTATTATAACAAAATTATTTACAAATTTCAAAATAAAAGGTTGTTCCTTTATTTCTTTTACTCTCAACACCGTATTTAAAATTATGACTTTCTAAAATAGTTTTGACAATTGATAATCCGATGCCAGTACCAATGACATTGCGTTTATGTTTTTTCTTAGAATGATAATATTTATCCCAAATGTGTGGTAAATCTTCTTTTTTAATTCCTTTACCCGTATCTTTTATTTCTACTCTAATATTTTTATCGATTAAAACATTAATAATTACTTTATTATCATCACCTGTATAGTTAATCGCATTATTAATTAAATTATAAATAACTTGTTCGATTTTCTTTTTATCAGCATTAACGATAACTCTATCAGGTGTATTTACTTCAAATATATAACCTTCGGTATCTTTATAAATGCTATAACGGTTAATAATATTATTTATCAATTCGACAATATCAAAATCTTCTTTTTCTAATACATCTTTATGAGCTTGAATTTTAGATAAAGTAAGTAAATCATTAACTAATATATTTAATCGTTCCGCTTCTTCGATAATGACATTTAAGTTAGCGTTCCTCTTCTCAACATTATCAATATTCAAATCGCGAAGCATCTCTGCATAACCTTTAATCATCGTAAGGGGGGTTTTTAAATCGTGAGAAACATTAGCTAATAAATCTCTTCTTAATTCATCAGTTTCCGCTAATTCTTTTTTCGCATAGTTTAAAGTATTAGCTAACTCATCAATTTCGTATATGTTAGAATGATTATCAAAACTAAAATCATATTTACCATTAGCTAATTTTTTGGCATTTTCATTCATTTTAACGATCGGTTTACTAATTCTTTTAGAAATAAAATAACCGATTATCAAAGATAATAAGATAACGATAATTGAAACTATAATCAATTGATTAGATAAAATATTAACGGTTGTATTTAATGGTTCTAATGAAGCATTGACAAATATAGTAATATCATCATTATATTTTTTCGCATAAATTAAAGCTTTAGTATTAATAAAAGGGTTGATTAATTTATATGTTTGTTCATCTAAATTGTTTTCGTAAAAATCATTTTTATATTTACTGCTACTTATAATACAACCTCTAGCTGAATCATTTGAACTATAAATAGTTATTCTATTTTTGACTATTTCAATACAAATATTTTCTTCATAAGATAATAAATCTAAATATTCCTCATCGGGGTTATAATTTTTTAAAATATCATCAGTAACACCTTTTATTTGTTTGGTTTTACTATATTCATAATAACTATTGATAAATATAACTTGAAAAAACCACAAAAACAAAACAATAGCTAAAGTAAAAATAATTAAATAAAACCAAATATGACGCGTTAATCTATTTTTATTTAATTTCAAATTTATAACCCATTCCTCTAACAGTTTTAATTAAATCACGATATTTACCTAAATTATTTCTTAACATTTTAATATGAGTATCGACAGTACGATCGTCGCCAAAAAAATCATAACCCCATATTTTAGATAATAATTCTTCTCTCGATAAAGCAATATTTTTATTATTGACAAAATAAACTAATAAATCATACTCTTTAGGCGTTAATTTTAATTCGATATTATCAATTGATACAACATGTCCTTTAAAATCAATTTTTAAAGTTTGATAAATATAAACATCTTCTAAATTATTAAATCTTTTAGTGACAGCTTTAATTCTAGCCATCAATTCTTTAGGACTAAATGGTTTAGTTACATAATCATCAACACCTAAATTAAAACCGATTAATTTATCGTATTCTTCTGTTCTCGCTGATAAAATAATCGTGGGAATATTATATTTTTTAATTTCTTGGTAAGCGGATAAACCATCCATATTCGGCATCATAATATCTAATATTACAATATCAACTTTATTATTTTTAATAATATTTAAAGCTTCTTTACCATCACTGGCTTCTAAAACATCATATTTTTCATTTAAACAATATTCTTTAATTAATAATCTTATTCTTTCTTCATCATCGACTATTAAAACTCGCATTAACCTCACCTCAAGTCATTATTATACAATAATTTTGTGAAATATACATGAAAAAAAGGTATTAAAACCTTTATTTTGCTTTGTTTAAAGCGTCTTCTAAAGCTTTATATAAAGCATCTACTTTAATAGTGCAAGTACTAACAGCATCCGTATAACCATCTTCATCGACATTTAAAAATTCGATTCCTTGATTATCGATAACAGCTTGTTCTAAAGCTTCGACTTGTTCAAACCATTCATATTCAGCGGAACCATAACTGCTATTACCTACTTTCATACCATACTCATTACCTAAAGTTTTTTTAGTTGTTTCAACTCCATCTTTAGTATAAGTTGTATCTAAATAAACGTCAGTTATTTTACCATCCTTGTCGATTGTTATTTTAGCCGTCGCTACATCCCCTTCATGAAAAGTATCATCAGCTTTTCCTTCATAAGTGCCTTCTTTTAAAGTATTACCACAACCAGTTAGTAAAATTGTAACAAATAATAAACCCAAAACTTTTTTCAAATTCATTTCCTCCTATTCTTTTTATAATTATACCCTAAATTGTTTCAAATAACAAGTTTTGTTCGTAAAATTTTGTCAATTGTTTAGTTAAAATACCAACTAAAATACCAGTTGGTAGCGAAAACAATAGTAACCAAGGTAAATAATAAATCATTGCGTTCATTTGTAAAATAAAAATTGAAGTTAATACTTGACCCGTTGAATGAGCAATCGAACCTACAATACTAACACCGATAATCGATAATTTTAAAAATCTTTTAGCTAAATACATAAATATAATACTTAACAAAACACCGGTTAAACTAAAGAAAAAAGTTGTACTAAAAATACCAGTCCTTAAGATACCAACTAAAAATACCCTTAAAATTCCTACATATAAGGCATCTTTAAAGCTAAATTGATAAAGAACGAATAAAGTTACGATATTAGCTAAACCAAGCCTTAAACCGGGAATATAATCGTTTAAAAAAGGTAGGCTAGTTTCGATTATGTTTAAAGCGACTGATAAAGCTAACAACATAGATAATCTTGTAAATTTTTTAATATTAACTCACCTCAGCATCTATTTCATTATTTGGTAATTCAATAATGATTTTATTAGGTAGACATATTATAGACTGACCAGAATTAGAAATAAAGCCTTGTTTTGAACATAAATGACGTGGACTATTTTCTTCGACAACTCTTATTTTTCTATTTAAAACTTCAATTTTAACTTTACCTAATTTACCATCTACTTCATATGTTTTATCATTATTTAAATCGATAGTTAAGATTAATTCATTTTCATAATAAACATAAGCTTTATTGGCTTTATTAGTATTTAAAAAATAAATTAAAAATAAGCTAATAATTATTATTAAAACAATTATTATTAATTTTATATCATTTTTATTCATACCTAAAACCATCACTTTTAATTATTTCATTAGCATTAGAAAACCAAACAACATCGACATCATAATCTTTAATAAATTCTTTTCCTTCTTCGATACTCATTAAAAATAAAATTGTCGATAAAGCATCACATTCACTACTATCTTTTCCAATTACCGTAACACTTTTCATATAGTTAGCAGGGTATTTCGTATTAGGATCGATTATATGATGATATAAAACACCATCATATTCATAAAATCTTTCGTATCCCCCACTAGTTACCACACTGATATTTTCGCCTTTTACTATTTCAAATGTTTCGTTTTGATTAACTGGACTAGCTATACCGATATTATAATATCCTTTATGACTTTTTCCTGTTTTAACATTCCCACCAGCATTAATAATATAATATTTTAAACCGTTTTCCTCTAAGTAATTACCTGCTAGTTCGGTAACATATCCTTTAGCAATCGCACCTAAATCAATCGATACTTCTTTATTTGTAATTTTTTCGTTTTCAATATTTAATTTATCGATTGTAATATTTTCAACATTAGGTAATTCATCTTGATTTTCTCTAAAATCATGCCATACTTTAGTTAAGTTACCAATATTGATATTTAATAGACCATTACTTTTATAATACCAGTCATTACCTATTTTTATCAATTGCCATAATTCATTTGAAATATTAATATCAACATTATTATTTAATTTAGATAATTCACTATTTTTATCATAAAAATTAGTAATTTGTTCATATTTTTGATATAAATTATCTAAATCAGTAAACGCTTTATTTACTTTATTTATATCGTTATCGTATATTTTAATATTAATAACTGTATCCATGTAAAATAAATTTTTACTATAGTATTCTTGATTATTACAACCCGTTAAAAATAAAATTAAACTAAGTAATATTATTATTTTTTTCATATCAACACCATATAAATTATAACATTATAACTAAATAAACACAAGAAAAAAGAAGTTAGATTATTTCTTCTTTTATATTAGGGTTAGAAAGAACTTTAACTAAATAATCTATATCTTCTTTAGTGTTATAAAAGTATAGGCTAACACGGCAAGTATTTTTGATTTTAATTTCATCTTGTAGTATTTTCGCACAATGATTACCTGCCCTTATACAAATATTATATTTATTAAGATAAATAGCTAAATCTTGAGCGAAAATTCCTTTGATATTGAAAGTTATAATACCACTTTTAGTAAATTCATTATAAATGATGATATCTTTAACTGTTTTAAGTTTATCAATTGCATATTCTTTTAATTCATTTTCATATTTTTGAATATTATCCATACCGATTTTATTTAAATATTTAATCGCTTCCCCAAGGCCGATAACCCCAGCAATATTAGGAGTACCTGCTTCAAATAAAGTTGGAATATCATTATAAATTCTAGTCCCATCAAATTGAAAACTAGCATTCATTCCCCCACCAAAAATAATAGGATGCATGTTATTCAATAAATTTTCTTTACCATATAAAACCCCAACACCAGTCGGTCCTAACATTTTATGACCAGAGAATACTAAAAAATCTATATCTAATTTTTGGACATCTATTTTCATATGAGCGACACTTTGTGCACCATCGACAACTACTAAAATATTTTTACTATGAGCATAATCAATTATTTCTTTAATTGGTCTTATATCCCCTACTACATTAGTAACATGCGCTATACTGATTACTTTAGTGTTATTAGTAATACTTTTTTTAACATTTTCTAAGGTAACTTCTAAATTATCTAAAGGAATATAATTAATTTTTAAATTTAATTCATTAGCTAGCTCAAACCAAGGTAAAATATTAGATGCATGTTCACTTTTAGTTAGTAAAACTTCATCGTTTTCTTTTAAATAATTTTTAAAAAAACCGAATATAATTTTATTTAAAGAATCAGTAGCCCCACTTGTAAAGATAATTTCATTTGTTTTTTTAGCATGAATAAATTCTTGCACTAATTTTCTAGAATTTTCATATTTAGAGTCGACTTTTAAACTTAAGTCATAATCGCCACGATGGGCATTCGCACTATAATTATTATAATAATCGCTAATGGTTTCACTGATTATTTTCGGTTTTAAAGAAGTAGCCCCATTATCTAGATATACATAATTATTTAATACATTAAAATCATCATGGTTCATAATTCACCTCCTAAATTAATTTATTCTTAAAATAAAAATTCACTTATAACATAAGCACTAAAAACAGTTATATTATACACTTTATTAAACATTAATACAAATTTTGTATAGGTTTTTATTTTTAAATATAGTATAATTAATAAGGAGGTAATAATATGGACTGTGTATTTTGTAAAATTATCAATGGTGAAATACCCAATAAAAAAATTTATGAAGATGATATTGTTTTAGCTTTTTTAGATATTAACCCTGATAGTTTTGGCCATACTTTAATTATTCCTAAAAAGCATTATCAAGATTTAGCTGATATCGATAATGATACTTTATTACATATTATGAATGTCGCTAAAAAATTGATGTTAAAAATGCAGGATAAATTAAATTGTGATGGTCTAACTTTGATTCAAAATAATGGTTTAATTCAAGAAGTAAAACATTTTCATCTTCATTTAAAACCTTTTTATAAAAATAAAAAAGATAAAAATTTAGAAGAAGCATACCTATTATTAAAATGATTATGCTTCTTTTAATTTAATTTTAACCTCTTGCGAAACTATTTTTTTATATACATTATTAACCCATTCGGGTGAAATCGTATCGTTCGTGCTATAGTTTAAAAAATCTTCAACTAATACAGCTAACATATCGGTACTACAAGATAATTCATAAACAATATCATTTAAAGATTTAGATTCGATTAAATTAATAATTTCTTCATCGATACCAAAAGTTAATTCAGGATTGGAATACTGTAATACTTTTTTAAACCGATAATATACTTTGATCATATCGACGACTAATTTAAAAAAGTTTTTTAAATTATAATTATATAACAAATCTAAAATACTAATTATACTATAGACAGTTTCATATTTTTTTTCTTCATCAGAATTACTTAAATAAAGAAAAATAAATTCTTCAACTGTTCTATCTTTAAAAATATTATATTTTTCAAAATAATTGAAACGATTGAATTTAGCGACATATTCATCATCTAATTCATTTAAAATAGTGGCTTTTCCTTTGATATTGAAATGGTTAATTTTAATTGGAGCATATATGATAGATGATAAAACCCCACTATCTTCTTCGATAGCAAATACTAAATCATCTAAATCGTTAATTTGAGCATATATTTCTAATAATTGTTCTTCTTTTTCTTTAGTTTTATTATGTTTCTTTTTATCTAGTAATAAGCGGTAATTATCGACAAAACAAAGGCCAACAATTACATTATATAAAGCTTCATTAGTATTTTTTAAATCTTCGATAAATTCAAAATATTTAACACTAGCTTCATCTTTTTCGTCATTATTATAAAAACTCATATATACGTTTGTTAAAAAATCGCGAATTTCTTGATTAACATTGATAAAATTAACCATAACAACCACATCCTGCTAAATATATTAACACATTTTTAAACAAAAGAAAAGACTTATTTTAAAGCTTCTTTGCGCGATAAATTAAGTCTTCCTCTTTTATCATAACCTAATGATTTAACGATAATCTCATCGCCTACTTTAACCACATCACTTGGTTTTTCGACTCTTTCTTTAGCTAGATGTGATACGTGAACCAAACCTTCAGTTCCTGGCCATAATTCGACAAAACATCCAAAATCTTCCACTTTAACAACTTTACCGGTATAGATTTTACCTGTTTCTACTTCTTTAATGACATCTTTAATCATTTCAGCTGTTTTTTCAATTATTTCTTTAGAAGTGTGATAAATAATAACTCGACCATCATCTTCTAAATCAACTTTAACTGCATTAATATCATTAACTGTATTGACATGACTAGCTTCTAAAATTATTTTGGTAATCATCTCGCCACCTTTACCGATAACATCTTTAATTTTATTAGGATCGATAGTGAATGTTAAAGTTTTAGGCGCATATTTACTTACTTCTTTTCTTGGTTCTTTGATTTGTTTTTCAATTACATCTAATATTTCTAATCTAGCTTGGTGAGCTTGATCTAATGCTTCTTTTAATATTTGTTTAGTAATACCTTTTATTTTGATATCCATCTGTAAAGCACAAATACCATTTCTTGTACCAGCTACTTTAAAGTCCATATCTCCTAAATGATCTTCTAAACCTTGAATATCTGTTAAGATAGTATAATCATCGCCACTAGTGATTAAACCCATCGCAATACCTGCAACTGGAGCTTTAATTGGTACACCAGCTGCCATTAAACTCATACAACCAGCACAAATACTAGCTTGACTACTACTACCATTAGATTCTAATATTTCTGATACTACTCTAATGGTATAAGGAAATTCCTCTTCACTTGGAATAACTTGTAATAAAGCTCTTTCCCCTAAAGCACCATGACCAATTTCTCTTCTACCAGGGGATCCATAACGACCAGTTTCGCCAACCGAAAATTGAGGGAAGTTATAGTGTAAGATAAATCTTTTAGAATCTTCAATACCTAGACCATCCAAAATTTGGTGTTCGCCTAAAGCACCTAAAGTTGTAATTGATAAACTTTGCGTTTCACCTCTTGTAAATAAAGCTGAACCGTGAGTTCTCGGTAAAATATCGATAGTTGTCGATAATGGTCTAATTTCCGTCATTTTTCTACCATCAGCTCTTATCTTTTCTTTAACGACGATATTTCTAAATATTTCATATTTAATACTTTCAAAAACATTAGCTACTTTTACTAATAACTCATTTAATTCTTCTTCTTTTAATGATTCATTTTCTAATTTATATTTTTCTAATAATTCTTCTTTAATATTATCTAAAGCAGCATATTTTTCTTGTTTTTCTTTAATTCTTAAAGCTGAATCAATCTTATCTTTAGCTAATGATGTTATTTCATTAATTAATTCATTACTTATTTCTAATTTTGGATAATCATATTTAGGTACACCGATTTCTTCAATAATTTTTTCTTGAAATTCAATTAATTCTTTAATAGCTTCATGACCAAACATTAAAGCTTCTAACATATCTTCTTCACTAACTTCTTTGCTTCCTGCTTCAACCATGTTAATAGCATCTTTAGTTCCAGATACTGTTAAATCGATATCCGATAATTCCGTTTGTTCAACCGTTGGGTTAATGACAAATTCGCCATTTACTCTTCCTACTTTAACGCCAGCAACTGGTCCATTAAATGGTACTTGACTGATGCAAGTAGCTAAAGATGAACCAAATAAAGCGGTTATTTCAGGTGAATTATCTTGATCAACTGATAATACAGTATTGACAATTTGTACCTCATTTTTAAAGTCTTCAGGAAATAATGGGCGCATTGGACGATCGATCATTCTTGCAGCTAAAGTTGCATTTTCCGTCGGTCTTCCTTCCCTTTTAATAAAACCACCCGGTATTTTACCAACTGAATATAATTTTTCATTATATAAAACCATCAATGGAAAAAAATCAGCTAATAAATTAACGTTTTTTGACATAACAACAGTCGATAAAACAACAGTATCGCCATATCGAACTAAAATAGAACCATGGGCTTGTTTAGCTAATTCGCCATTTTCTACAATTAATTTTCTTCCTCTAAAATTTAACTCAAATACTTTTTTCATAATACCTCCTTGTATAATAAAAGACACTTAAAAAAAGTGCCTACTATTTTCTTAAATTTAATTCTTTGATTAATTTACGATATCTTGTAACATCGTGTTTTAATAAGTAGTTTAATAAACTACGACGATGACCAACTTTTTTAAGTAACCCACGACGTGAGTGGTAATCATGAGTGTGTTCTTTTAAATGTTCAGTTAATGTGTTGATTTCATCGGTTAAAATAGCAACTTGGACTTCAATACTACCAGTATCGTTAGTATCTTTACCAAATTTTTTAACTATTTCTGCTTTTCTTTCTTTAGTTAAAGCCATTTTTGTTCTCCTTTCTTTTAATATTCGCTTGTAACCGAGACAAAATTGGAGAGGTTTTTAATCTCAGTAACAAGTACCTATATAATAATACACTAAAATTAAACAAATGTAAATAGCTAAATAAACATTTTATAAGGTTTTAACTTATTATCGACATTTTTATATAAAGCTAAAACAACATCATCGATGAATAAAACATATTCTTGGTTATAAATGTTATCTAATATTTGACCGTTGACGACTTTAAATTTTAATTCTTTGTCAACTTTAACTTGAAAATAATCTTTTAAAGCATCTTTAAGACTTATAATTTGATAATGATTATTTTTAATATCACTTAATTTATAAGCATTATCTATATCGTATATTCCTTGTTTAGTTCTTCTTAAATTAGTCATTACACCATAAGTATCTAACTTATTAGCAATATCGTTAACTAAACTTCTAATATAAGTGCCTTTACTTACTAGACAAGTAAATTTAATAACAGTTTGATTATCAATATAATTTATATCATCTAAATTAATGTATTTTATCGTGACTAATCGTTTAGGTAAAACAACTTCTTCATTATTTCGGGCATACTCATATAATTTTTTGCCATTTATTTTAACGGCTGAATAAATCGGCACTTCTTGATTATAACTACCAACAAAAGAATTAAGAATTTTCTTTATTTCTTCTTTTTTAAAATTAGTATTTTCTTTCTTTAAAACATTACCTGTTATATCTAAAGTATCAGTTTTAATACCTAATATAGCTTCGACTTGATATTCTTTATAAGTAGCGGTAATTATTTCGTTTAATTTTGTCGCTTTATTAATTGTTATAACTAATACTCCCGTAGCTAAAGGATCTAATGTTCCAGTATGACCTATCTTTTTAGTTTTAAATATTTTAGATACTTCATTTACGACATCACGACTAGTCATACCTTTTTCTTTATCGACTATTAATATTCCACTAATCATCGCGATTACTTAACAAAATAACTAATCTTAATAGTTGTAATAAGTTAGAAATCAAACCAGCTACATAAGTTAAAGCAGCAGCTGTTAATACTTTGCTTACTTGTTCATGCTCGCTACTATCAATAATTCCTAATTGTACTAGTTGTTCTTTAGCTCTTTTCGATGCATCAAATTCAACTGGTAAAGTAACTAATTGAAATAAAATTGTCACTAATAAAACTAAAATACTTATTTTTAAATAACCAGTTAAACCAGCAAATAAAGATATGATTAAACCAAAATATCCTAGATAAGAAACAAAATTAACAAAAGGAACTAAAGCTGATCTAATTCGCATAAAAGAATATCCTTCTTTATCCTGTATCGCATGACCACATTCATGTGCTGCAACACCAACCGAAGAAATAGAATCTTTATGAAATATCGTATGAGATAATCTAATTACCTTACGTTTTGGATCATAGTGGTCGGTTAGTTCACCTTGAGTTTCAACAATATAAATATTTTGTAAGCCATTAGCATCTAATATTTTTCTTGCTACTTCTTGACCAGATAAACCAGTTTTAACTTTAACTTGACTATATTTTTTATAATTACTATTAATATTAAATTGTGCCCATAATACTATGATAATACCTAATATAAATAGTCCCCAAAATAACATTATATTCATTATTTCACCTCGTATATTGTACCCTCACGGGTATCTTTAATTATAATATTTTTATCTTCTAATTCTTTTCTTATTTTATCAGCTTTTTCATAGTCTTTGTTTTGTTTAGCTATTTTTCTTTCTTCAATTTTTTCTTCGATGTATTTTACTAAATCAGCTGATATTTCATTAACTTTATCCTCTAATAAATCGAGCGATAAAACGGTATCAAAAGATTTTATTATTTCTAATTTAGTATTATTATTGACATTTTCTTTTAAAATATCATATAAACAAGTTAACATTAAAGAAGTATTTAAATCATTTTCGATAGCTTCTTTAAATTTATTTTGATACTTAAATACTATATCTTTATCAATGTCGCCAAATAAATTATCTTTAATATTTTTAATTTTATTTAATAATTTATTATATGCATTACTAGCAATATCTAAAGCATCGTAACTGAATACTAATTGATTACGATAATGTGATTGTAAACAGAAAAATCTATAAGCTAAAGCATTATATCCTTTATTTTCCAATAAAGAAACCGTTAAAAATTCGCCTTTACTTTTACTCATTTTACCAGTCGCATCGTTTAAATGTTCCCCGTGTAACCAGTAATTACACCATTTATGGCCTAAATAAGCTTCAGATTGCGCTATTTCGTTAGTATGATGAGGAAAGATATTATCTACACCCCCACAGTGAATATCCAAATGTTCCCCTAAATATTTAATAGAAATACCAGAACATTCAATATGCCATCCTGGGTAGCCAACTCCCCAAGGACTATCCCAACGCATATCTTGGTTTTCATACTTACTAACCGTAAACCATAAACCAAAATCAAAAGGATTTCTTTTATATTTATCTAATTCGACATCTTCTCTAGCGCCAATAATTAATTCATCAGGATTTTTACCAGATAATTTATAATAATCTTGAGCTTTAGAAATATCAAAATAGACATTACCGTTAGCTATATAAGCATAGTCTTCTTTTAATAATTTTTCAATCATTTGAATATACATATCGATTTGTTCAGATGCTTTTTTTATGATTTTAGGTCTTCTAATATTTAATTTATCAGCATCGTTAAAAAAAGCTTTAGTATAAAAATCAGCGATTTCATAAACTGTTTTATGTTCTCTTTTCGCCCCTTTTATCATTTTATCTTCGCCACTATCAGCGTCACTAGACATATGACCAACATCGGTAATATTCATACATCTTTTAACATTATATCCTATGTATTCCAAACCTTTTTCTAAAATGTCTTCAAATATATAAGTTCTTAAGTTACCAATATGGGCATAGTGATACACCGTTGGACCACAAGTATATAAAGTCACTTCGTTTTTGTTATAAGGAACAAATTCCTCTATTTTTTTATTTAAAGTATTGTATATACGCATATAAATCACCTATTAATATTATATCATATTTCAAATATTTTAAGACGAAAAAAACGCATTACTGCGTTTTTGTTAAAGTTTTGTCTTCTTCGATTTCTGTTGTAGGTTCATCTAAACAGTTTAAAGCTTCGTGGTTAATAATTGAACCTAACCATCTAGAACCATTGACAATAGCATCGTGTCCGTCGACACCAGAAGATAATGATTTAATATCGATTTGATTTTCACTAGTAACAAATTCACTATCGGCATAAATTACAGAGAACATCGGCCAATATTGTTCAGCTAATAAACCACCACCACTAGTTAATGAATATAAAGAATAGTTATTGCCATTTAAAGTTAAGTTACCATTACCAACATAAAAATCTTTAATATATTTAAATGAAGATTGGAAACTTTCATCAGTCATTTCATTAGCGTTTAAATCGTTAACTAAATCGACAAATTCGACATCTAATTCATATAACATTGCTTTATCTTCTGGATCAAAAGCTAATTTAGATAATGATATATAAGATCCTTCTTTTTGACCTAAACCAACATTGTTATTATGTGTACCAACAGCTGAAGTATAATTATACATATTTTGAATTTCCTCAATCATATTTAAATCGGTATTACCATATAATTTTTTAATGTCTTCTTGATCTAAATAATCAATGTTAGTGATGAATAAAGCTGATCTAATAAATGTAGGATCGATATCTAAACCTTTACTTTGATTATCGGCTAATATAGTATCTACTGTTTCATCAAAGTTTTCAGCAGTTAATAATTTTTCTTCAACAACTGGTGTTTCTTCTAAATTTTCATCATCGATAGTATCAACTATTTCTGATTGTGGTTTTTCCTTTGGTTGATTAGAATTACCAATTAACCATCCGACTAAAAAACCACCGACAACAAGAGCACCAACCGCAATTTTACCTTTATTTCTTTGAAAGAAATTTTTCGCATTAGGTGAAACTTTAAGTTTAGGTTCTTTAATTTCTTCATCTAATTCAGGTTCTTCGATTTCTTCTTCAATAGGTTTTGCTTCTTCTTGTTCGTTTTCGCTAACAGGTTGTTCTTCTTTAGCCTCGTCATCTTCGTATTTAAAATCTTCCGCATCTTCAAACATTTCTTTATCGTAGGCTTTACGATTAGAAACATTACCTAAAACATCATAAGCTTCATATATTTCATCTAATAAAGCTTTTTCTTCTTCGGTTTCGGCCGGACTAAATTTTTTGACTAATTTACGATAAGCTTTTCTAATTTTTTCTTGACTTGCATCCTCACTTACTCTTAAAATTTCATAATAATTTTTCATAACAAATTCCCCCTCTTTTTTAATTGGCTTATATAATACCATAAAACATTTGTTTTGTCAAATCGATGAAATTAGATACATAATAAGCTTTTCAATCAATTGTTGCCTATATTATAGCAGTTTTTTTTATTTTGTCAAATTAATAAAATAAAATAATTTTAAAAAAATGGTTGCATAAAATATATAAATGTGTTATGATATGAAAGTATTAATTTTATATGGACCCTTAGCTCAGTTGGTTAGAGCATCCGGCTCATAACCGGGCGGTCGAAGGTTCGAGTCCTTCAGGGTCCAC
>CALVSM010000021.1 GCA_944359025.1 uncultured Bacilli bacterium | reverse complement strand
GCTAAACATATTAATTCATTCATATTAGCATAATCTCTTATATTTCCATTTAAAGCAAGATTTTTATAACTATTTAAACCAGCTTGACTTTTAATTATGGCGAATTTGCCATAATTAAAATTAAGATTATGAATTTCTTTCCAAATTTCTAAAAATTCAATCGTATTTCTATTTCGCAGCCAAAATTAAAATAGTCAAGTCATAATTTTCACAATAATTTATGTAATCGTCCTAAATTCTAATTTTTATTAAATTTTGTAAGATGATTAATTTTTACTAATTATTAGTCTTTAATTTTAAAATTTTTACAAATCTATTTGTTAATGCTGGTTTTGCAAATTGTTCTTCTAATACCAAAACACTACTTTTATATCTGTTATATGCTGCCTCATAGTTTCCTTGTTCAATTTGCTCAACACAATAATTCACTATGTTATCATAAATATAATCATAAACAATACTAAATTTTTCTTCTTTATTAATTGTTTCAACAATGATTGGTGCTACTTCATAGTAATGTTCTATATCTTCTTTTGAAACAAAATTGTCTCTAAACCATCTTAACACTGTCAATTCGTAACAATTATCATCATATTTTTCTTGAAAATATTTCATACAAGCTGAAGTTAAATAACAACCACCTGATCCTGGACTTGTATCACTTTTATCAGGCCCATGGGTTGTAGAACTCCACGATCCTTTATCATAATTTACATTAACATGTGCCGCATCATGTGGTTTGTCTACTTCACCACCATAAAAACTAATATGATCATTACCATTTTTATCTGTATTAATCTTTATAGTAACCCCTTTATCATTTACATAATTTCCATACTTATCTCTATCTGCCATTATTAATACCTCCCATTTTAATTTCTGACATTCTTAAAGAAATAATTGCCTCTAACCACAACAAAGACCATTCTGCAAAATAAGATTTTAAAGATTTTGTTTCAGTATCTAAATCAATTAAATCAAATTTTATATTTTGCAATTTTTCTCCATCTATAGATACTAGACTTTCTTTATTCACATATGTTGCTAAAATCGTATTAATTTCGACTAATACTTTTTCAAAATTCTTTTTTTGTTCTTTGTAAATATCTAATTGAGTTGAAGCTGTAACATAAAATATTAAATTTTTAAAAGCAAAGTCGATGTTTTCTTTTGTTGGATTTCCTACATCAAAAGTTTCATTCATTAACAAATCTCCTTTCTTGCTTTATATTATAAACTTTTTTCTAAATGAATCAATAATTTTACTCATTATTCCCTATAAAAATCGTATCACCATCTTAAGTTTACATTCATATCTAAAAATAATTATCTAGTTAAAGATACTACTTATTTCTATAAAGAAATTTAGTATCTTTTTTATTAGCCTCTATATATTTTAAAAAGATATGAATTCAATCATACCTATTTTAAACTTTCAAAACCACTTCTTTTGAACATCTTTTCTAAATCATATTTAGTAAAAGTTATAATAGTTGGCCGACCATGTGGACAATTAAATGGGTTGTGACATTTTCTTAAATCATCAATTAAAGCTTCCATTTCATTAATACTTAAATCGGTATTAGCTTTAATACTGGCTTTACAAGCTAAAGTAGCGGCTAAATAATCATTAAATTTAGCTAAATCAAAATCTTTTTCTTTACTAGCAACAAGTTCTAATATTTTTCTTATTTGTAAATCTTCAAATCCTTTTGTCAACCAAGTAGGATGTGCTTTAATAATTACCGAATTAATACCAAATTCAGCAATATCGAAACCCATATTTTTTAAAAAATCAAAATTTTCTTTTAAAACAATATATTCATTATTAGTTAATTCCATCGTAAGAGGTAATAATAGATGGATATTTTCATTAGTTGGATGAGTTAACTTTTCTTTAAACAGTTCGTAATTAATTCTTTCTTTAGCTGCATGTTGGTCAATTAAATACATTCCTATTTCATTTTGACAAACAATATAAGTTCCATGAACTAAACCAACAGGATATAATAAAGGTAACCTTTCCTCATTTATTTCCTCTTTTATTTTATATTCAAAATTATCTTTTTCTTTTACATAATCACTTTTTTCTTCTTGAATACTAAAATCTAATGTTATTTCTTCATATTTAGGCTTTTCTTTTAAAACTTGTTTTTCCTCTTTTACAATAGGTTCTTTAATTTCTTCTAAAACAGGAAAATCAGTAATTGCTTCAGGAATTAATGTTTGTTTATTTAATTTATTAATAATTATATTTTTAATTAAGTCCAATAATTCTTCTAATTTAGAAAACTTAATATCCATTTTCGTAGGATGAATATTGACATCCACCAAACTAGGATCTAATTCAATATTAATAACAACAATTGGATAACGGTTATCCGGTTTATATGAATGATAACTATCATTAATTGCTTTATTTAATTCTTGATTTCTAACTACTCTACCATTTACTAATGTTACCATGTGATTGCGTCCTGCTCGATTGACTTCCGGTAAGCTGATAAAACCACTTATTACATAATCGTCATCTTCGCCATTTATTTCTAACATTTTACGGGCTGTATCGATACCATAAATACTACTGATAGTTTTTAGTAGATTATTGGTACCATCGGTTTTTAAAATAGTATTACCATTATTAATTAAAGTAAATCTAATATTAGGATGGGATAAAGCTATTTTATTGACATAATCAGTGATACTAGCTAATTCCGTATATAAACTTTTCATATGTTTAAGACGTGCTGGCGTGTTATAAAATAATTCGCTTACTTCAATAACCGTTCCTTTTCTTGCGTCAGTATTTTCTACTTTAATTAATTTTCCCCCCTTGATATTAACTAAAGTTCCAACCTCCCCAGTACTTGTTTTAAGTAAAACATTACTAACTGAAGCAATACTAGCTAAAGCTTCACCTCGAAACCCTAAAGTATTGATATTATATAAATCAGCTTCATCCATTATTTTACTAGTTGCATGACGACTAAAAGCCACCACTGCATCTTCTTTATCCATACCACTTCCATCATCCGTTACTTTAATCAAACCAGTACCAGCTTCTTTTAATTCAATTTTAATCTCTTTACTATTAGCATCGATACTATTTTCTACTAACTCTTTAACAACCGAAGCACATCTTTCAACTACTTCACCAGCAGCAATTTTATTAGCTAAAATTTCATCCATAACTCTTATTTTACTCATATACTTCACCTGACTTATAACTAAAAAGATAAAACTATATTTTATCTTTTAAATGATTGATTAACTACCTTTTCTTTTAATGTACTAGCAAAAAATAATTTTAAATAATCTAATTCTCCTGTTGCAGCACTGACAATTGAACCATTGATTAAATTTTCTTTATCTTTAGTATCGATCGAAGAAAAATCTAATTCATAAGCTAATTTATTATTTAAAGATATAAATTCGACAACTTGTCTTAAATATTCTCTTGTTACTCTACCATTACCTTCTCTAAAAGGATGAATAATATTCAATTCCGAATAAAAATAAGCTAAAAATTCGATTAATTCCTCTTTTGTTTTAATTTTTTTTATATCTTCTTTCATTTTATCGATAGTCATTCTTAAATAATTAGCAATATATTCTGGTCGACAAAAAGGGGTATTGCCCTTAACTATATTTTCCGTTCTTATCTTTCCTGCAAATTCGTAAATATAGCCAAAAACATATTGATGAATCTTTAACAAATAATCTACTTGAAACAAAGTAAAAGCTTTAGGTGTTTTTTTAGTTTGTAAATCTAAAAGCATCAAAGCACTAATTCTTCTTTCGACGATATTTAAGGTGGCTTGATCGCGAATTCCTTGGGTATTAATTAAAACATCGGTATCGGGATAACAATATTTTGATTGATTACTTAAGGCTTCCTGAATATTACTTCTTTCTGACATTTTCTTCATCCTCAAATTTTATTTCTTCAACCAAACCATAAAGAAGCGAATCAATTGCTTCATCGCCAAGGCGATTTTTATATTTTTTGAATGTTTTTAAAATCAAATATTTTTCATCTTTTGGAATGTCGTGACCTTCTATTTCTATATTACCTATTGCCGAATCAACTTTTTTTTCTAATCTTTCATCCCCCATAATATCACCTAAAATAATTATAACAAAAAAGCAAAGAAAATGCTACATATTTCTTAATTTCGCATTTAATTTGCTTTCTACATCTTTAATAATTTTTTCAAATAAATTATTAACTTCTTCTTCCGTTAAAGTTTTTATTATTATAATTTAATTCAACTTTAATACAAAAATACAAATACATTATAATTTCTACAAATTTCTTATAATAGTTATTTGATTTTCTCTTAAAATTAAACTATATATTATGTTTCAACAACCAGCACCAATATTAAATTTTATCAACTTTATTTATACATATAAAAACCTTAATTTTCTATAGAAAATTAAGGAATAATTGATTCAAGGCTTCTAAAGTTTCTTGAGTACCAATTAATATTATTGTATTCAAATAACACTATTTTATTCATTAGGAAAGCCCATAATATTTAAAATTTTTTTGCTATTGATAGCTATTAGCTTTTTATCCAATTTATATATTTCTCTATTAATTTGTTTTATAAATTGTTTATTTTTACTATTATCTAGTAATTTTTCCATACCTTTCATAACCATATATAAATTTGTTGATTTAGACATATTATTATATGATTCATCTATTGATTTAAAACTTATAAAAAACTTACTATGAAACGTATATAATCTATTGTTATGAGCGCTAAAATTACGAACTAAAGTTATATTAAAAAGAAGTTGCTTTAATAACTTATCAGATATTTTAAAATATTTACTAACATTTTGCCTATCATCCTGTTTAAGCAAACCATAATATCTACTAATTTGTCCCATTGTCATTATTTTAACTAATACAAATGGTGGAATAAAATCATAAGTATTTTTATAATGAGATATAGCATTATGCTTCCTATAATTTTTATTTATTTCTTCTTTTATACTTAAAATCATTTCATCGATAGAAGTTTTGCTAGCGTTCACATCAAAGCAATCATATTGCAAATAATCTTTGATACCATATTTTTCTGAAACAGTATTAGCAATAAGCGATTTAACAACTTGTTCAATTTCTAAAGCATATTTTAAAAATATACTCTTTAAATTTTTATCAAAATCATATAAAGCAAATATTTCTTCAAAAGTAACATTATTTATGTATGTATTATTATATTTAAATACATCTTTATAAGTATTGACAATAGAATAATAAGTATATTTTTGTATATTATTTAAAGCCAATTTTCTATTTTTAATAATGACTCCTTTAAATATTAAATAATCTAATAATTCTTCGTTACTTTTATATTCCTTCATATTTCCCCCAAAAATAAAATTGACTCAGGGCTTCTAAAGTTTCCTGAGTACCAATTACATATAATTATACACCAATAATCTCACATGTCAATGTTTTTATAACAAAAAAGCAAAGAAAATGCTACATATTTCTTAATTTCGCATTTAATTTGCTTTCTACATCTTTAATAATTTTTTCAAATAAAGTATTAACTTCTTCTTCCGTTAAAGTTTTAGTTGGATCATTAAATGTTAACGCATAAGCTATTGATTTTTCGTCACTTTCCACTTTCTCTTTTGTATATACGTCAAACACTTCGATATTAGTTAATAATCTACCAGCTGATTTTTTAATTACTTCGCTTATTTCATTAGAACTAACATCTTTTTTAACAATAAAAGCTAAATCTTTATTGATACTTGGATATTTAGATATTTCTTTATATTTTAAAGGTTTAACATTAGTAATTAAAGCATCCATATTAATTTCAAACAAATAAATATCATCTTTAGATAGCAATGGATGAATACGGCCAATAATACCAATTTCCTTTTTATCTAATAATATTCTAGCGCTCATACCAGGGTGCATATTAGGAATATCGGAAGTAACTAAATTATAACGATTTTTTAAACCTAAATAATCTAATAAATTTTCTAATATCCCTTTAATCAAATAAAAATCAACAGGTATTTTAATGTTTTGCCAATTATTATTTAGATAATTTCCTTTCATTAAAACACAAATTTTACTAGTTTCTTGATAATTTATATCGTATGTTTTAGCTATTTCATAAATCATAATATCATTAACTTTATGTGTTTTATTATAATTTAAAACTTTTAATAAAGATGGAATTAAAGTAGTTCTTATATATTCTTTATCACTACTCATGGGATTTGGTAAAACTATATTTTCTTTATCATCATACTTAAATAATTCAGCCATATCTTTTGATACTAAAGTATAAGTTTTGACTTCATTTAACCCTAAATTTCTTAATCGTTTAGATATTATTTTACGATATTTAACATTTCCTACATATTCCCCTTTACGAATAGTTGTTTTAGGCAAAGTGGAAACTAAATTATGATATCCATATAACCTGCCAATTTCTTCAGCAATATCATTAACATTAGAATCGATATCTAATCTTCTTTTAGGAATTGTTACGATAAATTTATCTTCCTTTACTTGATAAGCAAAATCTAATCTTTTAAGTTCTATTTCCATATCTTCATGACTAATATTAATACCTAAAATTTTATTAACTTCATTAGCCGTAAATTCTACTATATTAGGTTTCTTATCAACTAAATCATGAATTACCATACCTTTTAAAACTTTCGCATCAGCATATTTTTCTAATAAATGACAAGCTCGATTAATCGCTTTTAAGGTATATTCATAATTCAAACCTTTACCATATCTAATAGAAGCCTCACTTTTTAAATTTAATTTATTAGCAGTATTTCTAATACTGACAGCATCAAAAATAGCTGATTCAATTAAAATACTTTTAGTATTAATATCATCTTCCGTATTTTCGCCACCCATAACTCCTGCGATACAAACAGGTTTAGTACCATCGGTAATAACAATATCAGCTTCACTTAATACTCTTTTTTTACCATCTAAAGTTATAATTTCTTCATTTTCTTTAGCATCTCTTACTAAAATATAATCACCTAATTTATCCTTATCAAAGAAATGTAAGGGTTGCCCATATTCTAACATAACATAATTAGAAATATCGACGACATTATTAATTGGGCGCATACCAGCAGCTATTAATCTTTTTTTAATAAAATCTGGACTTTCTTTTATTTTGACATCTGTCACCATTTTAGCTAAATAATAAGGACATTTTTTAGTTTTTACATCTAATTTAAAGTGATTATTAATATCATCATTAATTTCATTATAGTTATCAATTGGTAATATTACTTTTCGATTTAAAATGGCTGCGATTTCATAAGCAAAACCGATGTGATAGTAACAATCATTATTGCGATGTTTATGAACATCTAACTCGTATAAAGTATCTTCTAAACCTAAATATTTTAATGGGTCTTCGCCAACTTTAGCCTTATTATCCAATTCATAAATACCTTTATTATAATTTTCTTCACTTTTTTCTTCTAAACCAAGTTCAAATAAAGCACAAATCATTCCATTAGATTCAACATTTCTAATTTTACTTTTTTTAATTTCAAAATTACCTGGTAAAATAGCTCCTGGTAAGGCAACTATTACTTTAATTCCTTTTCTAACATTAGAAGCTCCACAGACAATTTGTTTAATTTCTTCACCAACATTTACTTGGCAAACATGTAAATGGTCACTATCCGGATGATCAATACAATCAACTACTTCGCCAATTACTAAATTATTTATTTTATTACTTATAACAGCTTCAACATTAATACCGGCTTTAGTAATTTTAACTGCTAATTCATTTAAATCTTGATCGTTTATATCAATATAATCTTTAACCCAATTTAAACTTATCATTTAATCACTTTCCTTTCTATCAAAAGTTGCTAGTTCTCTTAATTCAGTATTATAGAAAACTCTTAAATCATCGATACCATATTTAAGCATAGCTAATCTTTCCGCACCAAAACCAAACGCAAAACCTGACCAAACTTTAGGATCATACCCCGACATTTTTAAAACATTGGGATGAACAACACCAGCTCCTGCTACTGTTATCCAGCCGGTATGTTTACAAATATTACAACCTTTACCTTTACAGTTAAAACAACTAATATCAACTTCAACTGATGGTTCCGTAAATTGATAATAACTTGGTCTAAATCTTGTTTCGATGTTTTCCCCAAATAATTTTTTAACAATAATATCGATTGTTCCTTTTAAATCTGACAAACTAATATCTTTATCGACTAGTAGCCCTTCTATTTGCATAAATTGATGCGAATGGGTAGCATCATCATCATCTCTTCGATAAGTTTTACCAGGACAAATCATTCTAACTGGTTTTTCCCCTTTATATTCTAACATTGTTCTTACTTGAACAGGGGAAGTTTGACTCCTAAGTAAAATTTCTTCACCTTTAATATAAAAAGTATCTTGCGCATCACGAGCTGGATGACCTTTAGGAATATTTAACATCTCAAAGTTATATTTATCTTCTTCTACTTCTGGACCATCGACAACATCATAACCCAAAGAAATTAATAACTCTTCTACTTCTTCGATTAATTTTTCTAAAATATTCGGACTACCGATTGGTACTTTAACACTTGGTAGACTAATATCGATTTTTTCATTTTTTAATTTTTCATTTAAAACATTTAATTCAATTTCGTTATTTTTATCGTCAAACAATTTAATTACTTCTTGTTTTAAGGTATTAATAATAGGTCCATATTCCTTTTTTTCTTCAATTGTCATCTTACCTAAATTAGAAACTAACTCACTAATAATTCCTTTTTTCCCAATATATTTTACTCTTATGTCGTATAAAACTTTAGAATCCTTGATTTCTTTTATTTCATTAATTACATCATCTTTTATTTTTCTAACATCCATATAATTATCTCCTTTCAAAATAAAAAGCAATTTATCCTTAAAGGACGAATTGCTCGTGGTACCACCTTAATTTGTAGTCATACTACCTTTTTGACTATAATGCGTCACCAAAATAAACTCCAAAGGTGAATTCCTAAAAGATTATTTAGATGTTTGCACCAACCACATCTTCTCTTTAAATAATTACTTTTAGTACTACTTCTTTATCACAGTTTATCTAACTCTTGAAGCGATTTCTTGTTCTTTTATTGGAACAATACTTTGACAAGTATCGACAACTTCATTTAAACCTGGATGCGGTTTAGAAAAACACTCTTCTTTTAACATCCAAGCTACTACTTTGTCCATATTGTTAGGATTATTTCTTAAAGCTAATTTAATAATTTCCGGATAAGTTTCCTTTAAAGTGCTTTTATTATTCAATCCATTATTCATAAGTCGCATGATATCCATAAATTCATTCATATAAAACTCCTTCTAACAAACACTATTCATTATCAAAGTTTCATCATTGTTGAAATACGCGTTAAATAATTTCTCTGGTCCAATTGCTTCCGCTATCATGTTAGTAGCAACAATTTCATCTTCATATTCATTTTCGCTTTCATTGCCAACTAAATAATTAGTTAATATTTCAGTATAACCAATATTTAAAGCTTCATAAGCATTGTCTTTATTAAAACCAGTAAAATTATCTTTAGCAGTTATCATATTTAATAACTCTCGCATTAAAATATGTTTACAGTCGACACTATCATCTATTTTAATTAAATTAATTAATATTTCATTATCAATTGGATCATAACAAGAAGAATTTTTAATTAAAAAACGACTCCCTCTTATTATTTTTAAAGTTTTCAAACGATTATTTAAATTAGTAAGACTAATATTAGGAAACTTACTATTAAATAAACTAATTAATTCCATTAAACATTCTTTGATGTCATCAGTTAAATTAGGGTTGGAATTTAATGAATTTTTAATTTCATTCAAGTCCATTTTAATCACCTATTTGTTATTTTAACACAATTTTCACATAATTACAATTTTTTTAAATTAATTTTTATAATTTTAATGAAATTATCTTGGGGATACCCTTATCTTGTTTTACTTTACGATAAGCATTTATAATTATTTCAATTGTTTTTTCCCTTGTTTTAAAAATTTCTTGTAGGTCATCTTTTTCAATTAAATCATGAAAATCACTATTTAAGTCCATAATCATACCATCATCTAACAAAAGAAAAACTGTTCTTAAAAATGCTTGATTAATTATCATTTTAGTCATTATTTTCTCATTTTCTAAATCTTCATCATCGTATAAAAGCATCGATTTAACGATTGTTTCATAATATTCTAAACCATACAAAGTCTTTATTTTTTTTATTATTTCTTTAGGCCAATTACTCATTTGCGCAATAATAATCGTCTCTACATAAGGGTTTAACTCAATTTGAAAATTATTTTTTATTAAATTATTTTCGATGTTTTGATATAAATAACTTACCATATATTTTGTCTTCTTTAAATTGTTATTTATATCTACATTTTTATTAGGTTCTTTTTCTAAAATTGCTAGTAGACAATTAATTAAATCATTAGTAATACTATTTTTTACTTTCATTGATGCAGTAAAAGAATCAGTCACTTCATGATATGCTACACCATCTTTTTCTAACATCAGCTTTAAATCTTGCGGTAATATATCTTGACTTATAGTAATATTAGAAACAAATCTATTTAAAATACGTGAGACAACTAAATTAGAACTAAAAATCGGTATTTCTTCAGCAAATTGTTGTAATTCAACGCCGTTTTCACTTAAATAGTTTAAAATATCTAAAGTTTTATCATAAGAAGTTCCAATTCTTTCATAGATATTATTCTCAACAAAAATACTTGTTTTTAATTTTTCTAAAACTTTTTGGTAGATTTTAGTTCCTTTTTGATTATCTAATTCTAACAGATATAATTCATCATAAATATCGTTAATTTGACTACTTATAGCAATTAAACTGTTAATATCTTCATAATCTTCTTTTTTTAACATATAAACACCCCACAAAATTTCCAATATAATATCATAAAACTACTAAATTTACAAACCATTATATTGCTTTTTATCGTTTTTTAAACTAGCTTTAGTTATTATTTTATTACCATACTTTTGTTTTAAACTATCGATTACCGTATCAACTTTTGATTCTTCGTTATTATCAATATCAAACAATGAAGCTTGATACATGACATTATCGACTAATTTATCAAGTCTTACACCGATTAATCTTATTTTTTCATCGTTCCACATTTCATCTAATATTTCTTTCGCATTTTTATAAATATCACTAGTAACATTAGTCGCATTAACTAATTTCCTTTGATGCGATTTTCTTTTAAAATAATTATCTTTTAATATAACACCAATAACCGTTGCATATTTTTTTTGTCTTCTTAATCTAATACTGACACTTTCACATAAACTCATCAAATAAGGATATAATTCCTCTTTAATGGTTATATCTTTTTCTAGGGTAATTTCATTACTAATACCTTTGGGAATAAATGTTTCACTATCGACAATACTATTATCGATTCCTCTTGCTTGATTAATTAAAAAACTAGTTTGATTTTTAAAATAAGGATATAATTTATCGTAAGGGAAATTAGCTAAATCGCCAATCGTTTTTATACCTAAATTAATTAATTTTTCACTAGTTTTCTTTCCAATCATAAATAAATCATTAATTGGTAAAGGATACATTTTAGTTTCTACTTCATTACTATATAAAGTATGAATTTTATTTGGTTTACTAAAATCACTAGCCATTTTCGCACACAACTTATTATTAGCAATTCCAATATTGACAGTAAATTTTAAAGTATCATATATTTCTTTTTGTAATTTAATAGCAAATTCATATTCATTGCCATATAACTTTTTTACTTTACCATAATCTAAATAACATTCATCGATACTAGCAATTTCAATGTCAGGGGTATATTTACTTAACAAATTAAATAATTTATTACTCATCTCGCTATAAAACTTATAATTAGGGGGATATACTTTTAAAACAGGGCATTTCTTTTTAGCTTCATATAAGGTCATCGATGTATAAATACCTAACTTTTTACAAGCATTAGATTTAGCTAAAACGATTCCTTTTCTCATCATTGGATCGCCACCTATTACCGCATAAGAATCTCTTATATCATATTTATAACCTTGATTAAGTAAATCAATCGCTGTCCACGATAAAAAAGCATTATTAACATCGATATGAAATATAATTCTTTCCATTTTAATTCACCACCCCATCTAATAAAATTTTATCAAAAGAAAATCTTAATGTAAAGAAAAAAAGCGAATATTTTTTCGCTATTCTACTACAAACTTACTAACATACTTAAAAAAACTATCGACACCACTTTTAATCGTATCAGCTATTGAATTAGACAAATTTAACCCCATTTGAGAAAAGTTAGTTTGATAATTTTTATTAGTATAATCTAAATAATTTTCTAAATCAACTTTTTTACCATCTTTAATATCTTGTTCAAACTGTTTTATTTGTTCTTGCGTTAATGTTACTTGTTCATGTTTTTTATACTCATAATAACCATATTTATTACTGACAAAAACAGTTATAA
This sequence comes from uncultured Bacilli bacterium, assembly GCA_944359025.1. GTDB lineage: Bacteria > Bacillota_I > Bacilli_A > RF39 > UBA660 > Faecisoma. The sequence continues at coordinate 1,829 of CALVSM010000021.1, read as the reverse complement.
AAATAGCAAATAATATAATAAAACTAATTCTAAATATTTTTGTTCTCATTTTAACTTTTTTCATTTAATAGCTCCTTTATTGCATCAGCTAGTATATCAACTGTTAATACTACCTCATCGATAGTATTATAATTACCTCCTACTTCAATTAATAATGCTTTATCACTTAAATCTTGATTAAAACTATCTACATATTTGTTATAAATTCCTCTTGTTAATGTTGGATACTTATCTTTAACAATATTATTTAATTTATTAGCTAGTGCTACATTTTCTTTATAATTAACATTGTTAACAAACATTATTTTAGCGTACTCTTGATTATCAATTGTCGTTGTCGTAGTAGTCTTTGGTACGGCATCCCTATGCAAATCGATAATTAAATCAAAATCATTGTTTTTTAATTGATCTTTTAAAAATATTCTTGTTGCTTGATAGCTTTGATCATAAGATAAATTATTTTTTTTAATATATTCATCAGCACTTCTTTCCTCAACTATTGTTGCTATTCCTTCACTATTTAATTTTTCTTGTAATAAAATAGATACTAAAATAACTGTATTATCTAATTCATAACCTTCTAATTTTTCTCCTAAAAAACTTTCTTTAGGATGGGTGCTATAAATATAAACTCTAGGGTTATCGACAACACTATTTTGAATGTAATTGAATGCTTGAGTAATATTTGTTTCTTTATTGTAAGCAAATACTTTATCTAAAATAGTAATTGGTTCAGCTAATTTGATATTATTAATACTGTTAATAAATTCCGTAAACAAATTATTATCTACTTTATCGACAATATGACCATTAGCATTATGTAATAACTGATTAATAAAATTTTCGTTTTTGCTTAATTTTACATCTTTAAATATAAAATTAATAATTATAAAAAGTAATATAATAAATAATAAATAGTATAAAAATTTATAGTTTTTCTTTCTTTTTAAACGCATTTTTCGCAATATATTCACCCACTTTAATATATTAAGTATTATATCGCTTTAGAACTGAATAAAATGTCAAAAAAACTGATAAATTAATATCAGTTTAATTTTAACCTATTCGGAAAATTGGGACAAAACTATATAAAAGTCTAGTATGTTTTTTACACACTATCAAGCAATCTAGGGGATGAGGACGGCACGCGTGCTGTCGCGACTGTCCGTACCACCACCACTGTCGATGCCGAGGGCGAACACGCCTGCTTCAGAACCATAGTTGTAGTAGCCGCCACGGACGAACCAAGAGGCACTAGAGTAGACGAAGTTCGCGATATCACTATACCAGCCACCACTAGTACTACCAAAACTTGATAATGTCTCCTTTGTTGCATCTCCTAATTTACCTCGTCCATGACTTGTATTGCTACTATTATATGTATACTTGTCATAATACTTCGCATTTGGCGCACTACTGAATCCTGAGCTTTTTGAATAAAATGCTCCACTACTATTAACCATGTTTCCCATTACAAATTCAAATGCTCCTCCACTCATGTCATATATTCCATACACATTTCCTGTCGTTGATTGTCCGGTATTACTTTTATATGAGGTTATATTACTTCCTCCTCCGGTATAAAGACTACTATTACTATTTATTGTTATATCTGTTGTTCCTAAGCCATATTTACTTTGCTTTAAATATGCTACTGCTCCCCATTCCATATTCTTCATCATATGTGAGTCTCCACTTAAGCTATAACTATTTTTTATATTTTGGATTGCTGTGAAGAAAGCTGATACAGTCGTACTTCTTAAACTTTGTACTCCTGGCTTAACGGTTATCTTACTTGTACTTCCACTTACTTCAAATTTACCTACCCA
>CALVSM010000020.1 GCA_944359025.1 uncultured Bacilli bacterium | reverse complement strand
CTTATTTTTTCATAAGCTAAAGTTAACAATAAATTTTGTTCGACTGTTTCATTATCAATTAAAGCGTAATTTTGAAATAAATAATTAATATTATTTCTAATAAATTCTGTTTGTTTATTTTCCTTTAAATTTTTAATATTAATATTATCGTATAAAATTTCTCCTTGATAATCTAAATCAAGTAAACCAATCATGTTAAGTAGGGTCGATTTACCACTACCACTCTTACCGATTATAGCAGTCATAAAACCATCTTTAATTTGACAATTAAAGTTTATAAATACTTGGTTTTCTTTAAATGATTTATTTAATTTTTTAATTTCAATCATAAGTTACCTCCTTTTAATTGTTCAAATATTTTTGAAAAATTAGAAAATTTTATACTTAATAATAATAAAATAATATCGATGATAATAAATATAAAAATAGAAATGATAAATATTTTATAATCTAGTTTACCGATAAGTATCAATAACATAAATGTAATTACAAAGCAAATAAGATTATTGATAATATTTCTTTTAATTATTTTTTCAAATATATCTTTTTTATCAAAACCTAATAGTTTTTTAACGATAACTTTTTGTTTTTCACTTTTTAAATAAAGGGTTATTACTTGAAGGGATATTAAAGTATAAGTACCACCAATTAAAATTAATGAAGTAATAACAATCAAACTAACTAAATTAGCTATTCCAATTTGGGTATTAAAGTAATAATCGTAACTGATAAAATTACCTTTATCGACGATACCATAAATTCCTACTTCTTTTAAATATCCTTCTAAAATTTCATTAGTTTCATCTAAATTATTAATTTTTATTTTTAAACCTGTATCATCGATACCGTGGCCATACATACTAACAACACCACAATCTTGTACATCATCAAGAGTTGATCCAAAAACATCTCTTCCAATTACTCGCAAAGTTGGGCTATCTAGGTATTTTTCATCTAAATTAAGACGATAAGTATCGATTTTTTGACTATCATAGTAATATATTTGACTATTTTGATGCGGATTATTTAAGCATCCAGTTTCACATTCTTGAATGTGTTCATCGATTAGTTTTAACATTGCATCTTTTTTATTTTTGGCAATTATAAAAGAAAAATCTTCAATATCATCAATATTAACCAAGTTATCATTAGCGTCATATACTTTAATATTTTCTTTTTTTAAATAATTTTTGTTGACATCACCATAATATAAACGAACATTGTTTTTGATTTCTTCGTCAATCATTTTTTGCATCATCTCATCTTCCGCAAAAAACTTGGCAAAATCAACTTGCAAGATTTCTAATCTATCATCATCATAAAGTAACTGATATAATTTAATGTGTTTTTCAGTTAAATTATTTATAACTGGTATATTTACGCCATCAATAACGCCATAGCCTAGGATGTTTTTTGATTTACTATATAATTCCATCGTATTAAAAACAATATTTGTTGCATAAAATAAAAGTGATATCAAAACAATTAAAAGAATAGTAACAATAAACTTTATTTTATTAGATATTTTAGCAATTTTAGAAGCTAGATTTTGATTTTTAATGATACCAGAAGTTTGATAAGAATTTAAAATAATTCTTACACAAGTAAAACTAACATAATAAGTGAACAATAAAATAACTAAATAAGATAATAAGATAAAAATTAAATGTGTAACGGTAATATTTTTTGTCAATATTATAAGTAATAGTAAAATAACTAAACTAGCAAGAAGATAAGAAATAAATGAATTTTTAACCATATAATTAGTTATTTTAATTTTAGAAAAACCTAATAATTTCATACAACCAATTTTTTTGGCATTAAAATATAAACGATATACTTCAAAAGTATAATAAAATAAGGAAATTAAAATTAAAATAACTAAAATTATGATGATAAATAGATTTTCAACATTAGCAGTATTAGAACTAGCAGTTAAATGAAGAGGTAAACCTATATTAGTAATGGCATTTAAAAAGTTATTGAAATCGGTTTCACTTTGGTAATAAATGTGATATTCCCCATGGAGTATACCTTTTTCTAAAAGTAAATTATCTAATAAGTGATAAGTTATTTTATTGTTTTCTAAAAAATCTTTAATATAACCGATTTGTTTATTATCGTTAGTTTGATAAGTTGCAAGAAAAGAATCATTTTCGTAATTTACATCATATAGTTGAATGTCTAAATTATCATCTAGTATATCTATTAATTCTTTCATAGTATCGACGGAATAATAAATATCACCATTATTATTTTTAACTAATAAGCAATTATATTCTTTGGCATACTTATTTATAACGCTGATATAATCAATAATACTATCTTTATTTTCACTATATTCGACATTAAACACTTTTTTTTGATAACTATTTATTTCATTATATTTTTTAGTATCTTTAATATCGATAAAAACTATTAAAACTAATGTGATGGCAATAAGTCCCATAATAGGGATAATTTTAGTTATAAATTTCATATAAACTCCTTTTAAAGACTACTATCTTGATTTAAGTATATCAATAATATTAAGAAAAAGTCAATAAAAAAGTTTGATTTCTCAAACTTAACTATGCGGGTGAAACTTATTATATTCATCTTTTAATTTTTGATTAGATATATGTGTATATATTTGGGTGGTTGCTAATGAACTATGCCCTAACATTTCTTTAATACTTACAATATCAGCGCCTCTATCTAATAAGTGAGTAGCAAAAGAATGTCTTAAAGTATGTGGCGAAAATTCGGTTTTGATATTTTTTTTAATAGCTAATTCTTTAACTAATTTATAAAAACCTTGTCTAGTTAATTTCTTACCATGATTATTTAAAAATAAATAATCATTATTATCTTTTAAAAACTGATTACGATATTCACCTAAATATTTTTTAACAAAATAAACAGCATAATCACCAATAGGAATTACTCTTTCTTTACTACCTTTACCTAATGTTCTAATTAAATCCATATCTAAATCTAAATCGTTTATTTTTAAATTAACTAATTCACTAACTCTTAAACCAGTGGCATACATCAGTTCCAACATAGCTTTATTACGGTAGCTATATTTATCAGTCAAATCAATGTCTAACAAAGTTTTAACTTCATCATATGATAATACCTTTGGTAAACTTTTTCTTAATCGTGGTGGTTCAATATAATCGATTGGATCAGTTACAAAATGATTAGATACGACTAAAAATTTATAAAATGTTCTTAAAACTGATATGTTATGATTAATTGAATTAGTTGATAGCTGTTGTGCTTTTAAAAATTTTGTATAATTCATAATGTCTTTTCTTTTTATTTCATCGATATTTAAATTGTTTTTAATAACATATTGGTAATATTTATATAAGTCATTCATATATGATTCAATTGTCTCATTGCTATATTTTTTATCGATTAACAAGTATGTTTTAAATTCTAAGGCTTTGTCGTTAAATTTATCTTTATTTGGTTCAAATTTCATAAACTATTCACCTATATAATTATACCATACTTATTGAATTTTTATTATTTTTTGGTAAAATATTAAGTGGTGATGATATGGAACCTTTAGCTATTACATTAAGACCTAAAAAATTAAGTGATATTGTTGGACAACATCACTTAATTGGTGAAGATAAAATTTTAACTAATTTAGTTAAAAATAAACATATTTTTTCGATGATTTTATATGGTAAACCGGGTATTGGGAAAACTAGTATTGCTAATGCGATCGTTAATGAATTAGATAGCAAATATATATTTTTAAATGCGGTTATTAATAATAAAAAAGATTTTGATATCGCGGTTGAGGAAGCTAAAGCTAATAATGGCTTAATTATTATTATGGATGAAATACATAGGTTAAATAAGGATAAACAAGATTTATTATTACCCTATTTAGAAAATGGTTTAATAATATTAATCGGACTAACTACTTCTAACCCTTATCATAAAATAAACCCTGCTATCAGAAGTAGATGCCAAATATTTGAATTGAAAGAATTAAATGATGAAGATATTTTATTAGCTTTAAAAAAAGGAGTTGCTTATTTAAATGATATTCAAATTGATGATGAAAGCTTAAATTATATTGTTAAGTTATCTGGTGGTGATTTAAGATTTGCTTATAATTTGTTAGAAGTGGCTTATTATTCTAGTTCTAATAAAAAAGTTGATATTGAACAAATAAAAAAAGTAAATAGTAAACCCGTTTTCTTTCACGATAAGAACGAAGATGGTCACTATGATGTGTTGTCAGCTTTTCAAAAATCGATTAGAGGTAGCGATGTTAATGCTAGTCTTCATTATTTAGCGCGACTTATCGAAGCAGAAGACTTGGATAGTATTTATCGAAGAATGTCGGTTATTGCTTATGAAGATATCGGTTTAGCTAACCCATCGATGGGACCTAAATTAGATGCAGCGATTAATGCTTGTGAAAGATTAGGTTTACCTGAAGCTAGAATTCCTCTAGCTAGTGTCGTTATCGAACTGGCTTTATCGCCTAAATCTAATTCGGCTATCATGGCAATCGATAACGCTTTATTAGATATTAGAAGTGGTAATAGCGGTAATGTTCCTAATCATATCAAAACGACTTCAAAGGACTATAAATATCCGCATAATTATCCTAATGCTTTTGTTAAACAACAATATTTACCTGATAAGTTAAAAACTAGAAAATATTATCAGCCTAAAACAACTAGTAAATATGAAATTAGTTTAAAAAGTGTTTATGAAAAAATAAATAAAATGCAAGATGAATAAGTTTATCTTGTATTTTTTTAAAATAAGCTACATTAATTAGTGTGAGATTATGAGAAAAAAAGTATTTGATTAAAGATTTTAAAAATGAAAAAAATATTTTAAATAAATATATAAAATGTAATGTATTAATATTGGTGTAGGAATAACATGTTTATCATTTAATCAATAGTAATTTAAATGGTTGTCGTTATTGATAATGTCCTTATAATGCTCTAATCGACATTATTTTTTCATACTAAAGTACGAAGTTTGATAATCTAAATCAATTCCTCTTAACTCGGCCATTTCCGAAATCGTAACAAATGCATAACCTTGTTTTTCTAATTCTTCCATAGCTAATAAGGCGCCATCAACTGAACTTTTATATATATCGTGAACTAAAACAATAGCTCCATCGTGGGCATGTTCAATTATTTCGTTGGCAACGCGATTTTTATCTTTATATTTCCAATCTAATGGGTCGATATTCCATAAAATAATATGCATATCGGCTAAATCTTTAACACGATTAGTTAAATTACCATAAGGTGGTCTTAACAAAGTAGGACTAATACCAATTATATTTTTTATTTCATCGTTAGTTCTTTTTATCTCATCAATAACCGCTTCATCACTTAATAAATTTAAATTACGATGATTATAAGTATGACTACCGATATCATTACCTTGTAAATATGCTCGTTTTAAAACTTCTTTATTATTCTTTACTCTACTACCTAAAACAAAGAAAGTAACTCGAGCATTATATTTATCTAAATTATCTAATAAGTAATTTGTATTACTAGTACTAGGTCCATCATCAAAAGTAAAAGCGATTAATTTTTTATCTTTAAATTGTTTTAAATCACGAATATTTGGAACTTCTTTAGCAACTGTTTCATCTTTAGTTTTATCTTGATATGGTTCTTTTAAATATTTATTTATGTCTTCATAAGGAATCGTTATATTTATTTCGCCATCAGCCCAAGATGCTACTTGATAAGGAGGAAACATTATTTCTAAACCATTATCCGTAAATTTAAAATGGCGATAGTTATCGATAGTTGGTGCCGTTCCTCGCTTTACCCATAAAGTATCCAAATTGTCTTTATTTTCTAAATTCATAACATAATAATAAGCTAAATTAGTCATTTGTTTAAAAGATTCTTCATCTTTAAAAAAATATTTTAAATCGATAAATTCTTTAGTTTCATTATTATAATATATACTTTTATCATCTCTTATATAATGTGCTCCTCCAGTATAAGAATAAGTCAACATATTAACATATGTAATGCCATCTCTTTCATTACTTGTTACGTTTAAGTTAAAATCATATTTACTTGATATTTCAATGTTTTCTGACTTTTTTACGACATTCATAAATTCTTCTTTTTGTTCATCGATATATGCCTTTATTTTTTCCTTTATTTTTTTATTTTTAATGCTAGGATAATCGATTTTTAAATCATAGCGTTCAGTACTTTCTAAAATATGTTTTTCATCATTATTATCAGCATAAATAAACATTACTGATATACTACTTATAATTATTAGTAAAATAGCTAAAGTAATTTTACCTTTTTTATTTAATTTTCTTTTCATTTTATCAACATCCAAACTACTAAATAATATAATTAAAATTAAAAAATAATTACCAATTATTATAACAAAAAAAGAGTAAGTAATTTATTCTTCATATTAAAAATTTAGATATTTGACAATTTAATTGACAAATTTGAATAGATTTAGTCCGACTTCTTCATTATATTCCCGCTCGACTATTCCATCGATAATAGTAATAACCATCTCGCAAGTCGCACTAACAATTGCTTTATTTAAATGGCCACCAAAGATATGTCCTTTATCATCACCCGCACTCATGTGTAAATGTGAATAAAATTCGCCATTCATCGTATTGATAGTTCCAGTTAAAGAGACTATTTCAAAATCGCCTTTAAATTCATTAGCATAATATTTTTTTTCTTGAATTTTAAAAACACCGACAGTAAATTCTCCTACTGCTCCTAAAGCATTAATATTAGCTAGTTTAATATTTTCTTTTAAAGCAACTTCTTTTATTTTTTCTAGTATTTCTTCACCTTTATCGATTCTTAAAACAATCGTATTATTAAATTTTCTATATTCCATAATTTCATCCTTTCTTTATTATGTTTTTAATAAATGGTCGGAGTAATAGGATTTGAACCTACGACCTCTAGTTCCCGAAACTAGTGTTCTAACCAAGCTGAACTACACTCCGGTTGAAAAAAGTAGCAATGAACACTTTAACTAGCTACTTTTCGTGATTGAATTTCGGCTATTTTTTCAAATACTTCGGTCGCATTAGCTTCGCTTATTTCAGTATAACCCAATTCTTTCAAAGCTTGTAATCTAACTGCATTTAATTCCATGGTACGACTCATTTTTTCTTCAATTTTGTGTTCGATTTGAGCAACAAAGCGTTCATGCGAAGCAGCTATTTTAGTTTTAGAAGTTCCTCCCCCATGGTACAAAGAGAAAGCGGAAAATAAAATAGCTTCAAAAATAAATTGTTGTTCTTCATCAAAAACAAATTCATTTGGTTTAGTAAATCCAGCTGCTTTAGATACATATCCTAATATATATTTTAATTCTTTAGAATTATCTAAAGACTGTAAATAATGATATAAATATAATAAAATATAATATCCTTCAACATTACTTTCATCTTCGATTCTCTCTTTTAATAATTCGACGATATCTTGTAGTAATATTTTTTGTTTTTTTCCTAAACCCTCAAATAAATCAATATAATTATTATCTTCTTTGCATAGAGAATTTAAACGATTATCAACATCATATATATAATCCGTCGTTATTTTTATTTTATTAATCTCTTCAGCTGATTTAACTCCTAATAAATTTAACAATAAAACTTTTTTATCTTTTGGCCATTTATTAATGCTATCTAATTCTAAATAATTGTATATCATTTGTCTAGACACACCTAAAAATTTAGCTAATTTAACTTTAGATATGCCAAGTTCATGTAATATTTCATTTAATTTTTCCATTTCATTTACCCTCCTTTATTAATTTTATCACATTATTGTCAAATGTCAAGTGTAAAGTAAAAGTATATTAAAAAGAAACTTTATAAATACCAAAGTTTCTCATTATTTTTTCTAACTTCTTTAATTATTCCGCCACCTAAACATTGTTCACCTAAATAAAATACACAAGCTTGTCCTGGAGTAACAGCTTTAATTTTTTGAGGATATTTAACTAAAACCTCATCACCAATAAATTCTAAAGTGACCTCATTATCAGGTTGACGATATCTAAATTTAGCTGTACATTGATTAACTTTATCACCAAGCCAATTAACATCAGTTACTAAGCAAGAATCACTATATAAATATTCATTATCTTCCCCTAAAGCAACATATAAAACATTTTTATTTAAGTCTTTGCCAACGACAAACATTCTATTTTCATAACCACCTATGTTTAAACCTCGTCTTTGTCCAATCGTATAATACATTAAACCAATATGCTTACCGATAATTTTATTAGTATCAATATCGACGATATTACCTTCTTGATTAGGTAAGTAATTTTCTAAAAATTTAGTCATGTTTCTTTCCCCAATAAAACAAATACCTGTCGAATCTTTTTTACTAGCTGTAATTAAATCATATTTTAAAGCGATTTCTCTTACTTCTTTTTTATTTAAATGACCAACAGGAAACAAAACATTTTTCAAATGTTCTTTAGATACTTGCGATAAAAAATAAGTTTGGTCTTTATTATTATCGATACTTCTTAATAATTTACCATCTTTTATTCTCGCATAATGGCCTGTTGCAACATAGTCTGCACCTAATTTATTAGCTTCTTTTAGAAACATATCAAATTTGATATATTTATTACACATTATATCAGGGTTCGGTGTGCGGCCTTTTTTTAATTCGTCTAAAAAATAAGTAAAAACATAGTCCCAGTACTCTTTAATAAAATCAACACGATATAATGGAATATTTATTTTTTTAGCCACTGCTAAAGCATCATTATAATCTTGTTCTTGCGGACATATATTATCATTGATAGTAGGGTTACCTAAAAAATCATTATTAATTGTCGCATCCCAATTACGCATAAATAAGCCGATTACTTCATAACCTTGTTCTTTTAAAAGAATAGCTGCTACGCTACTATCGACACCACCTGACATACCAACAACAACTTTTTTCAAAATACATCACCCAATTCATTATATCATACTATTTGATAAATGGTATGATTGTTTTAACTAATCTTGGCATTAAATAAGTATCATATAATACCATTAAAATAATAAATACTAAAATTACAATTAAAATTTTAAAATAACGATTCATAATATTTTTAAAATCAAATGTTTTTTTCTTTATTATTGCATAAAATAATTTAAAAGAAAAACTCATCGCATACATCGTTAATAACATATATAATAACAAACTAATTACTTGCCCTGGAAAAACATATACTAAACTAAACAATAACCCTTTTATTTTAAATACTGATAATATCGCACCAATACTAAAGCCTAAAATAAAAGTTTTACTAAAATACATAATTATAACAATCGGTAGACCAATTAAAGAAATTCCTAATAGCCAAATTACTAAAACAAAAGAAATATTCGTTATCAAATTACTTTTTAAAGCCATAAAATAATCTAATTTATTATTTTCAATATTATTAATAAAATTATTTAAATATTCAGTTACTAAATTTCGATCACTGTTATCTAAAATACGAATAAAAACCGAACCAAACATTATACCGATTAATAACAAAATAACTAAAAATAATAGTATCTTTTTATTAATTACAATTTTAAATTTAAGTTTGTCCATATATTTCACCTAATTAAGATTATTAAAATATTAAAAAAATATTCCTTTTTTAAATGATTTATTGTATAATAATGACTAGGTGATTGAATTTGAAAAGAGAAAAAGTAGGTAAAATAATGGCTATTGTGATGCTTTTAGTCATGGTTATATCAACAGTAGCATCATTTATATTAATCTAAAAAGAGGAATTATCCTCTTTTTTAAAACAATTTACGATATTTTTCCTCACTGACAATGCGAAAATTATCGCTATTTTTAATTGAATCACGATAGATTAAATAATTTAATTTACTATCGTCTTTTTTTAGTGCAAACTTTTGACTATTAAACTCCCCTTTTAAAATTCTTTGTTCAAAAAAATCTGGTAAGGTATCAAAATATAATATATCTTCTGTATAAGGGAAAGGTAAAAAACATCCTTCTTTTATTGCTTCTTCGGCAGTTTTTAAATATTGAAAAGAAAAGTTTTCCTTAATTTGTTTTAATATACCAATCGGCAATAATTCATTAGTTTGATAAGATTCCCATAATAAATATACTTCATTCATAACAACTTACCTCTACTTTCATATTTATTTACTTTATAATAATTTACTATCCAATTAGCTCTTCTTAAAACTAACTCTTTAGCAAATCTTAAACGATCTGGCGGTAATTCATCTTGGTAATAATCAAATAATTCATCGATATTTTCTTTAGTGATATTTTTTTCGATACTATCAATTATTGGTTCGATATTTTCTGAATAAAAAAGCGTTAAATAACTAATCATTTGTTGATATTCTAAAGTAGAAACATCATATTTACGATAAGTATCGCCTATTTTATTTAATATTTTGTGATATTCCGCTAGCGATATTTTGTTTTCTTCGACTAATTTTAATAATTCTTCTTTTTTACTATCGATTAAGTCCATAATTCTTCTTGATTCCATGTTGTCCCAAGCTCTTTTTTCTTTATATTGTAAGAATCTATCTAAAGTTACTTTGCCGACAATATGTTTATGAATAACTAAATCTAGTTGTTGTTCATCGATGATATTTCCTGCTTTATCGATACATTTAGCCAAACGATGATCGACCATCGAAACGCCTAAAGAAGTACAATTATCATAAAGTGGCGCGAATTTAATTTGGTTAGTTTGATGATTGATTATAATGCCATAATTAGAAGGATTACGATCACGATTACCAATTAAAGAATCATAGACAAGCATATTGATTACATCTTGCATTAAATCATATTTTAAGACTGATTGCATAATCAAATCGGCAGTATATAATTGATGAGTTTTTGGGTTAATTAAACTAGTATTTTTAAACCCAGGGTCAACTAAATTTATCAAAGTAACACCATCGATAAATTCTTCTTTTTTAGGGCCAGTTAATGTATTATCTAAAAAATCTAAAGTTATAACACCTTTTTTACCATCATTTTCACATAGATAATATTGAGCAACGGGAATATTGATTAATTTAGCGATGTCGGCAGCCATACATTCAGATACATCGTTATAAACAGGCGTATTATCTTGTTTAGATGTTGCAATCTTAAATAAATATCTTTTATCATAAGCACATATCCAATATTTGGGCTGTTTACCAACTGGTTCAGGTAAATATATTTCTTCGTTAATTATTTTTGCACGCATTAACTTCACCTACTGAATTTATTATAGCATATTAAAAATTTTAAAACAAATTAAAAAGAGGAAATTCCTCTTTAGTTTTCTCCTTCTTCCAACATATTGGTAATAAAAATACCATATCCTTTATGTGGGTTATCGACCACGACATGAGTAACTGCACCAATTATGTATTCCCCTTGAATAATTGGCGATCCACTCATTCCTTGAACGATTCCATTAGTTTTAGCTAATAAATCTTGATCTATTATTTTAAATGAGATGTTTTTTGTATCTTGTTTATTATTGATATCAGTAATTTCAATTTCATATTTTTCAATTTTATTATCATCTAATACCGTCAATATTTCAGCTTTTCCTTTATTTATGTTGTTTGGTTGGGCGACTTTATATAATTTAGAATTATCAAATTCATCTGTGTAAGTGCCGAAAATACCTTTATTAGTGTTTTCGTTTATATTACCTTGAATATTTTCTAAATTAATTTGAGCATTTTTTTCACCTGGCACGCCATTAACGCTAGGTTCGATATCAGTAACATTAGATTCGTAAATACTGCCTCCTGATATAACTAACATTTTACCAGTTTTACTATCAGTTATTTCATGACCTAAAGCACCAAATAATTTTGTATTAGGGTCAATATAAGTTAGTGTACCAATTCCTGTAACACTATCCTTTACATAAATTCCCGTTTTATAATTATTATTAGCATCTTTAGGTAATTGTAAAGTAAATTGTTTTGTTATATTATCGCGAACAACTTCAATAGCAATATTACCATCACTACTTTTGATATTATTAGTTAAATCATAAATAGAACTTATTTTTTGATTGTTAATGGCTATAATTCGGTCGCCAATTTCAATACCAGCATTACTAGCAATATATTCATTATTTACTTTATAAAAACCGACAACCATAACACCATCAGTTTTTAATTCGATACCGATATTCTCACCACCAACGACAATATAATCTGAATAAGCTAAAACAAAATTGGGAATACATAAAATAGTTAGAAGAAGAAAAAGAAATGTTTTTTTAATCATTGTAAACATCTCCTAACTTATTACAGACTACATTATTATTATGCTTTATTTTTTAACAATTAATCTTACTAATTTTTAACAGTATTTTTTAATTTTATCATAATATTTTGATATGCATAATCAGATAAAATTTCTCCCATACCATAAAAACAATTAGTATTTAAAGTAATTTCAATAATATTATCTAAATTATCTAAATCGACACATTTTATTAAATTGCCTTTTCTTGAAATAACTAAATAATTTTTTTGTTCATCATCGATAATAATTCGTCGAGGTTTAATTTTTTGATGCAACATAACTGGTTTAGATTTAACTTTTAATTTTTTAATTTCATTTTTTAAATTTAATTTTAAATCTTTAATTTTTTCTATCTCTTCGTCTTTAGCTAAACGAACCATTTTTAAATTTTCTGATTTAGTTATTTTTAATTCTTCAAATTTAGTAAAATATAATCCCCGATTAATTTCAATTTTTAACATACTATTATCTTTATAATTACTTAAATATATTTTATAAGCTAAAAAATTATTTTGATATTCACCAAAAATATAATAATAATTATCTTGATATTTAACTAAACATCCTCTTTTAATAGTTTTGTCTAATTTTCTTTTTTTATAAGCATTTATTTGATTATTAATTATTTCTATTTTATCAGTTTCGATACTATCAAAAATAGTTAATTTCTCACTTTTTTTAAATTTTTTTAAACCACCGATATCAAAGGAATAATAGGTATCATTAATAATAATTGGTTCTTTACAGTTCATTTTAATATGAATACGATAAGTATAATAAAATTCTTTATCCATCTTGAATATATAATATAAGTTATTTTTATCGATGATAATATCGCCAACAGTAAAATAAAACTTTAACTTATTAATAATTTTATTTTGTTGTTGATATTTATATTTCCAAAAGCAATAAACTTTTTTTCGTAAATTATTCAACTCACTTTCTTCTAATTTACTTATTTTTTTAATAAATTGAAATTTGGTAAGTTTAGTTAAATCATTTAATCTAATATAAGAATTTTTACTAAAATTGTATTTTTCTTTGGTTAATTCATAATAAAGGTTATTATTAGTATATTTACTAGTACAAAATAGTCCATAAACATTAAAAAAAGTTTTTTTAAATACAATATAAGGTCCTTCTTGATGACCTATTTTTATTTTCGCTTTTTCTTCTTCGTTTTGATATCTTTTAGCCCAAATAATATCACCAGCATCTAAAAAAAATAATTTATTAAAATATTTAGTTAAAAATTTTAGCATTATTATCACCTATTAACTATTAGTTATATTATACTATAAATTATTAAAAAAGAAAATAAAAAAGTCACTATAATCTATGCTTTTATGAAAACATAAAATAAATGACTTTGATTTTTATAAAATTTATTTGAATGTTTTAATAGTTGATAGTCGATCTATATAATAAAAATCATAAGGAAAACGATATATAAAATATTGATATAAATCTTTTTTTAATTGATTTAATTTATCTTTATTTAAACTACTTAAGATTGCGTTTATTTCATTTTCGACATTAACTTTTCTTTTATTGTCTAATTCTTCAGAAATACTTTTTTCAAATAAAAGACGATCAATAGTAATTTTAGAATTAGTTAATTCAAAATTGTTAATAATTGTATCTAAAATTGAATTAATAAAACGATTGTATCCTTCCTCATTAAAATGAATATCAAACTTAATTTTTCCGTCAATTTTATAAAAAATATTAGCATATATCGGTTTAACATAAACGACATTAGCATATTGTTTAGCTAAATTTTCTAAATGACGATTAAAAAACTTCCAATTTTTATTTAAATATTTAGGTATACCACATAAGTATATTTGAATGTTTGAGTTTTCATTTCGATTTAACTCTTGAATATAGTTTAAAAACGCATCAATTTTTCTAACGTCATTAATAATGCCTTTAAATGGTATTATTCTTCCATTACGACTTAAAATATCAAGGAAACTACCAGTAGCTCCATTATATATAATAATATTACTTAAATCAATTTGTTTATCTTTTAATATATCTTGCATTCCAATATTAGATAACGGATAATATTTTTTCTTTTCTTCTTCAGATAACTTATCACTTACTGTTTTATCTTTTAAATTAAACTGATTAATTTGCGCTAATGAAGTGTTATTGATTAAATAACTAAATGT
>CALVSM010000019.1 GCA_944359025.1 uncultured Bacilli bacterium | reverse complement strand
CGACCTAAGATTCCTTTCATATTTTTCTCCTCCTACATTTTAATTTGAATATCAACACCACTTGGAATATCTAAATGCGTTAAAGCCTCAATAGTTTCCTTACTTGGGTTTTTGATATCAATTAGTCTTTTGTGTGTTCTCTTTTCAAATTGTTCACGGCTATCTTTATATTTGTGAACAGCTCTTAAGATAGTTATTTTTTCGATTTCAGTTGGTAGTGGAATTGGGCCTGATACTTCGCCGCCAGTTCTTCTAACTGTTTCCACGATTTTAGCGCAAGCTTTATCTAATGATTTATGCTCGAATGCTTTCAACCTAATACGAATTTTTTCTTTAGACATAATATCCTCCCTTCGCCTATATCTGGTATAGACTCGCTCCGTATGAATAACCCGATTTACCTTATTTTGTTTTTCAACTCAACCTGGTGTATCGGCAACCTCACACATCATCGCAGTCACACATACAAAATTATACTATAAAAGTATAGGAAAATGCAAGCTTTTTTTGCACTTTTTTTGAAATTTTTTTGAAATAAAAATACTAAGATTTTAAAGCTTAGTATTTAATAAAGTTAATTATCATTTTTAATACAAAATGTTGCATATAATGGTATAGATTTTATTTTTTTAGTTTGGTCATACCCAAAATCTTTAGTACTAATTCTAATAGCATAACTAGGTTTAAATTTTTCGATAAAAAGATTTAAACTTTTAGATTTAGTACTATCCCCTACTTTTACTTCGACAGGAATAATACCATCATTAGTATATAACAAAAAGTCTACTTCTAGTGAATTGTTATTGTGCCAATAATAAAGGTCATGACCATTACATACTAATTGGTTAGCAACATAATTTTCAGCAATAATTCCTTTATATAAAGAAATATTATCCGTAAGAATATCACTAATTGATAACTTTAAAAGACTATTTAATATCCCAACATCGCTTAAATATAGTTTAAATACATCATTAGCAACATATCCAGCCAAAGGAATTTCAGGTATTTTAACTAATCGAGTTACCAAAACCATATTACTAGCCTCTAACCACGACAAAGATGTTTCATATTCTCTTGCTCTAGCATTTTTTTCAACTTTTGAAAACTGGAATTTATTAGATAAATTGGCTAATTGTGCTGGTAAAGAATTATAGATGCGCATTATTTTTAGAGTTTCGGAATCATTAGCAACATATTTACTCATATCTTTAAAATACGAACTTAATATATCTTGTAATATCGATTTGTCATATTTTATATAATCACCATTAGTTGCTACCATATTGTTGACACTTTCAGGCATACCACCAGTAACTAAATATTTGCGATATAAATTTAAAGCTTTTTTGTGAGAAATTGCTAAAGGTTTATTTTTTTTATAACATTCTTTAATTGCATCAATTAATAAAAATTCACCCATTGCTTCTAAAAATTCCTCAAAATCCATCGGGTACATATTTAACATTTTTACTTTTCCTACAGGAAATGAAGAATTAGATCTTTTTAATTTTACTCCCAAAAGCGACCCAGCACATATTATCCGCATTTTATTATGTTTTTCACAAAAATATTTTAATTCGGCTATTAACTTTTCTGATTCTTGAATTTCATCAATGAATAAAATGGAATTTTCTTTCTCTAAATCAAAATTCAATAATATTTTTAATTGTGCGAATTTTTCATCAGAACTTAAAGTAGTATTATATAATTCAATGATATTACTATTTTCTAATAAATTTACATAAACATAATTTTGATATTCATTTTGGCAAAACTCATTGATAATATAAGTTTTACCAGATTGTCTAACCCCCAAAACCAGCAATGGTTTAATATTGATATTATTGTTTTTCCAAGCTACTAATTCTTTATATATTTTTCTTTTCACTAATATCACCAATTAAATAATATCATTATTCAACCATTTAGTCAAGTATATATCACGTTTTTGGCACATATAATCATGTGTTTTATCACGTTTTTGGCACATATACTCTAAAATATTATCACGAAAATCATATTTATATTTCGACAAATTAAAAACATCAACTGTTAAGTCAATGTTTAAAATTTAAATTATCCGCTAAATATTCTTCTTTTCTAATATTATAGGCTTCATAAACAGCTTCTTTAATCGCTATATTTCCATCATATTTTAATAACTTTAATAAATATTCGGTAAATGGAGGGTTATAAATTAAAAATGGACCGATTAAATAAGTAGCAATAAAATTATGATATCTTATCCCCTCATTATTATCTTGTTCATTCATCCCGTAACCATTAATAACTTTAATAAAATTATTTTTATTGTTGTAAGTATAACTAAACTGACTTTTAAAACCAACTATTTTCATATCATTAAATTCCCCAATAAAGCAAGAATTATGATGATAAGAAAAATCTCTTTTACTATAATATTGGAAAATACCTAAAGCTTTAATATCATCGATTTTACTACCAAAAATTTCTAAAGCATTACCGGTAATTAAAAAGATAGTATCATTTTCGATTAATTCTTTTATTCTTTTTTTATAAGGTTTTAGTTTATTGATAATTACTTCTTGAAATCTTTCCATCATTGGTCCCATATAAATTAAGTCAATTTTATGTTCGACAAATTTTGGTTTATCATTTAAACTAGTGTAATAAACAGTTAAATTAGGAATTGTCTTTTCTAAATAGTGAATGTTAAATAAATCACCATATAAGTTAGCAACTTCGGAATATAAAACTTCTATTTTCATTCTAGTTCTCCTTTAATTTTAGAAATTATTTCTAACGCTTTTTTGTTTAAATAAATATCGTGAATTATAATAACTTTATCGATTTTTTTTAAATCTAAATATTTATAGGTATCAACTTCACTACGACTAGTAAACACTTTATTAGGAGCAACTCCGGCTAACAAGGTTCTAACTTTATAATCATAAGCACGAAAGCCACCAATAATTACTTTTTTAATGCTTGGGTCATTTAAAGCTTCAAAATCACTATCATATATCCAACTCATTACTTCGGAACGGTCTAAAGCTTCATAGTCATAAATATCATCTAAAATAATAATTACTTCTTTATTACCACTTAAGTCTTTGGCATAATTTAAAGCTCGTGATACAGCGATCGGGTTTTGTCCTTTAGCCATTTGACTAATTACCTCAATATTTTTTATTTTGATTTTATTATAACGGGTTTTAACAATTTCTAATGTTTTTAAACTTTCATTAATATTTTTAACGCCGATTTCTTTTAAAATTGTTATTGCTAATAGTTCGTTATAAATATTAAATAAACTATCATTAACTAATAAATATTTTTCTTTATTAATGGTAATAGTTTTATTTTGATAATCGATATTGGTTAAATTATATTTAGGAAGGGGGTTAGTAAAACCACATTTAGGACAGTTAGCTTTACCTAAATGGTGATAGTGAAAATAAGAAAATTCTAAAGGAGTATAGCATTTAGGACATACTCTAATATCTTGAACTAAAGAATGATTAACTTTGGTATCGGTTTTTAATTTATCGATACCAAAATATATCTTTTTATTATTTTGACCTAATTGAGAACTGATTAAATCGTCAGCATTTAAAACTAAAATACTATCTTTAGGTAGTCCTTCATTAATTTTACTAAACACATAATCAGTATGGGCATTTCTTTTCATTGTATCAGAAAACAAATTAGTAACTGCAATATAAGTAGGGTTTATTAAAGGTAAAACTTTTTTACTGCCTAACTCATCAAACTCGATAATCGCAATATCAACTTTTGCTTTATTAAATAAGGTAACACCTTTCATCAAAGCTTTAGCAATACCCGGTAAGAAGTTTGCCCCTTCTTTGTTGCTAGTTACTTTATAGCCACTTTTTTCTAATAAATCAACTAAAAAGTTACAAGTTGTCGTTTTGCCGTTAGTTCCAGTTACCGCAATAACAATATTTGGTTTTTTTATGTGGCGGTAAAAATTTTTATCTAATTTTAAAGCTAGACTACCAGCTTTATCATTCATTTTGTTTTTAGTTAAGAACAAATATAATTTACTTAACCATAGACTTACATAAAACATTAAACACCTCATTTTTTTAAGATTTTTTGAAATTCTGGCAATATACCAATACCATCTTCGGTATGAGGAGGAAGTTGAAATAAATCATGACTTGGAAATTCATTTCCTTCGACTAAACATGGTCCTTTTTCGCTAATAGCTACATCCCAACCGATATAGGCAACTTGAGGTACTTGTTTACTAGCTTCTAAAACTAACTTTTCGATTTTTTTAAACTCTGGTACTTCAAAACCTACAATGTCCGTTTTAGTAACTGGATGTTTATAATAAACATGACCATCTTTATCAACAGCCGGAAACTCGACTTTATGAGTTTTTAAATTAATTGGAACAACCATGCCTCCACCGTTAAAATTATCGATTATTTTTTTATTACCGATTCTTAAACAAGCTACGACAATCGTACATTTATCATTTTCATTAAAAGTGATTACTCTTACCGTATTAACACTATTAGGATTTAACTTATTCATTGCTTCTGATTGTTTAATAACTTCCTCAACTAATAATAATTTTTTTTTGATTAATTGTTTATATGTGCTTTTATTAGGTTTTATTTTAGCTACTCCATCACCGTGAGTTCCATCGATTGGCTTAACGATAATCTCTTTTTTATCTTTGATAAATTTATTAAATTCTTCTTCGTTGTTACCATCTAAATATAACCATTCTCTTTTTAAAAATTTGTTGAATTTTTGATCGAACTCATTTTTATTAACAAAATAATGTGTATAATTAGGGTCATTATAAGTTTTGACTAAATGATTATTTTTCCCCCTAGTTAATAAGGTTTTTCTTTGGTAACCTTTTAAATTATACATCGCAAATGATTCATAATCGGTGTATCCCGCTTGATATTTCAAGCCACAATAAACTATATCAAAAAACAAATAAATGCGATTTTTATTAGTCTTTTGATGAATACGATTTATCACATTAAAAAATTTTTTGTAATCCATTTTAACAATTCTTTTACTTAAATAAGATATTTTTTCAAACATAATGCTCACTTCCTTATATAATATTATATATTTTATTAAGTATTTGCGCAATAAGTTTAAGAAAAAACAGCTTACAATTTTTGTAAACTATTTTCCATCTAAATTATATCTTAAATTATTTATACCCATAGCAAAATATTTATTTAAGTCTTGATAATTTCTTTTTTTATAATCATAAATATGCATTAAATTATTTTTAATAATAACTTTATATTTATTATTAAATCTATCTAATAAAATCGATTCATCAACATTATATTTTTGATTGATATTATATTTCGATATCATTGCCTCTAAATTACCATATACTACTAATTCTAAATTAGGGTGTTTATGATATCTTTGGTGATAAGCATCAATTAAATTTTTGATTTGCGTATCAGTTAATTCATAAGATAGACATATTTGTTCAACACCTAAACTGTGTAATAAAGCTACACTATAAGAGTTAGTGACATTAAAAGAAAAATCGGTCGATATATCGTCATAAATTAAACTACCTAATTCACCAATTAATAATTTTTGGTTATATTTTTGATGATGTTCTAAAACGCGATTTAACCTTAATACTTTTCTTTTATCATCTATTTTATCAAATAATTCTTGTTCCATATAAATATACTTATAATTTTTATCTTTTATTTGGTTATATTGGTTTAAATCGGAAATTAAAACATTATAATTTTTTTCTTGTTTAAAATTAGGTAAATCTATTTTATATTCTTCTTTTAAATATTGATAGTTATATAATCTTTTATCATTTAATATTTTTGTTGCTTTATTTCTTAAATCATTTAATTCTTTAATAGAAATAAAAATATTATCATCGCCTTTAATTTCTAGATTGGTAAATTGATAAATTGTATTTCCTAATTTATTTAACTGTTCTTTTATCCTTTCATAACTAATCGGACTTGTTTTAGCTGTTTCGACTAAAGAGCCAGTTGTAACAACTTCATTATTGCCATCAGTTATAGTTAATTTAATTGACTGATTTAAATAAACTTCTAATATTCCTTTAATATCTATTTTTTTCTTTGATTTTAATTTTTCTTCGATTTCTTTATTTAATAAATAATCGGTCGTTTTTACAACATTAGTTTTTGTTATTTTACCTTGATAATAAATGGAAACAATATCGCCTTTTTTAGCATGTTCGACTCTTTTTTTATTGACAAACATTTTAGTTACAATAAAACCAATGTCGTTATCAATAAACCTAATTCCATCATTGATATTTAAATCATCTGTAAGTAAAATATCAATATAATTATTTTGCGATTTTATTACCCTACCTATTTCTATTCCTAAATGATTAGGGCGATAACTATTAACGATATCTAATTCATCAAATAAAAAACCTTTAGTATAATTACGGTTAAATATTTTTTTTAAATTAGTTAGTTCGTCTAAATTAATTTTAACTTGTCCAGTTAATAAATAAGAATCGATAGCTTCGCGGTATAATTTAGTTACTAAATAAACATAATTAGGTGATTTCATTCTACCTTCAATTTTTAAACTATCAACACCGATATCGATTAATTTACCAATATTTTCTAAACTACATAAATCTTTAGTGCTTAATAAGTATTGTTCATCGTTTACTTTTTTATTATTGATTAATAGATCATATTTTTGCCGGCAACTTCCTGCACAACTACCTCTATTCCCACTGCGATTACCAATTAAACTACTAAATAGACATTGTCCCGAATAACTTATACATAAAGCTCCATGAATAAATATTTCTAATTCGATATTAGTGTTTTGTTTTATTTCATTAATTAAATTAATTGAAGTTTCCCTAGCCAAAACTGCTCTTTTTAAACCTAAGCTTTCGACTAATTTAACTCCTTCTAAATTATGAATGTGCATTTGTGTCGAAGCATGAAGTTCTAATAAAGGATAAGTTTTTCTAATTAAGTCCATCATTCCAATATCTTGAATGATTAAAGCATCGACATTGTTTCGATATAAAAAATCAATATATTCCATAAATTTATTCACTTCATGTTCATAGACTAAAGTATTAACCGTAACATAAACTTTAACTTTATATAAATGCGCATATTTAATTGCTTCAACTAATTCGTTATTATCAAAATTATTAGAAAAAGCTCTTGCTCCAAATAATTTTCCTCCTAAATAAACCGCATCACAACCGGCTTGAATAGCTGCTTTTAAACTTGCAAAATCACCAGCTGGCGACAATAGTTCAGGTCTTTTCAACTTAATCACTTTCTTTCAATACATTTTTTAAAAAACTCTAAATTAGGGTCATAATGTTTTTTTACTAATTGTTTAACTTCTAAATTATCTATTTTTTCATTCATCACTTCATCTAAAACATCTTTTATCCATGTTGGCCTAGATAAAATAGTAATATTACCTAATTCATCAACTTTAACTTCAGGAACACTAATATTTAAAGTCTTTTCTAACCAATAAGCCACGATATGTCTATGACAAAACTCTAAATTATCCTCATAACATAATAAAATTGTCCCATCCATAAAATATTTAATTATCTCATTTGCATCAAGTTGTTTTAAAACTTGTTCATAATATTCTTTAATATAATATCTATTGTTTTCTTCATCTGCTACCTTACCAATATTGTCGTGCCAAATTTGCCAAAAAGATAATTTGGGAGCTAAAGCGGAAAAACAAGCTCCTTGAAAATTAACGCTCTTACCTCTATCCCCTGATATCGATAATAAATGTCCTTTTAAACAATTTTTATAACTACCTGTATAAATCATCAAACCACCTCATAAAACTAATCTTTTAACTTTTTCTTTAGAAATTTCTTCTTTATTTCTTAAGTCTAAAACTAAATTACTATTATCATCAAACATATTCTTTTTAGTTGTTCTCACTATATCTAAAACTTGTTTATCTAATAATGGTACAATCATCGTATCATAAATTTCTTTAACTCTTTTTTTATCGTTAAAACGATTATACATATTAGCGAAATCTAAAACGGTTTTAGTACCTTTCATCGTTAGAAAATAAAGTAATGTTTGATAATCTATTCCATTTAATTTGTCACTAGCTAAATTAGCCTCTAATTGCATAACATGTTCTTTTTCTAATTCGATTTTTACAGTTGTTAACATATAATCGATAAAATATGATAAATCGTGAAATTTTCTAACATCTTCAATTACTTTGGTATATTCACTATCTTTAAAACTGATACCACGGTTGAAAATAATGTAAGGATAACTTTTTTTATTAATTAAATACCACATACTTAAAGTTCGACTTGTTCTTCCGTTAACATCGAAATAAGGATGAATATAAACAAAATAGTAATGTAATATTTGACTTTTAATATATTCATCAGTTATATCACCATCGATATCTTTATTTAAAAAATTAAAATAATTTTCCATATATTTATCGATATCACTAGCTATTACTCCCTCATCAGGTTCAATATCCAATCTTCCATGTTTTAAAATATAAACAGGCGCCGTCCGATAATATTCGCCCATTCTTTTTAAATCTCTTTCTTCTAATAAATCTTTACTTAAAATACTATATAGTTTTTTTAATGTTTCTTGATTTATTTCTTTAGTTTTTAAAATATAATTATAACCATGGTATAAATTTAAAATTCTTTGTCTTTTATCTTTATCTTGAATATCTTTAGTTCGAGCAATAACTTTTTTAATTATTTCGACATCATCACTATAACCTTCAATTTGATTATTAGCTTTTAATTCATGAGAAAACATCACTGTTTTAGCAAATACTTTTGTCCTTAAATGTCTCTTTCCTTTTAAAAACTCTATTAATTCTTGTTTAACATTAATATATCTTTCTGGTCTTATAAATAATTTAGTGCTATCAGTTGTCTTTAAATCTAAATATACTATATCTTTCATATTATCACCACTTCAAAATCAGTTATATTTTATCATATTTTTATTCAAATAATCATTTTTATTAAAAAACCACTCACTATTTAGTGAATGGAATTAAAGCCATAAAACGTGCTTTTTTAATTTCATTAGCAATATGTCTTTGATGTTTAGCACATGCTCCAGTAATTCTACGAGGTAAAATTTTACCTTTTTCATTGCTTATATATCTTTTAATGGTTTCAACATCTTTATAATCAACTTCTTTACCGGCACACATTTGGCATACTTTTTTCTTTTTACGATAAAATTCAGCCACTTAAATTCCTCCTTAATCTAAAAAGTTATCATCGATTGATACACTATCGCCAAAATCAGCAAATGGATCATTATCGACATTAACATCGTTAGATGGTTGTTGGAAATCATATGGAGTAGCATTAGCGCGAGCTTGAGCTTGAGCTTTAGATTCTAAAAATCTAACATTATCAGCTTGAACATCCATAGAATATCTTTTATTACCATCTTTATCTGTATAATTATTGGTTTGTAATCTTCCTTCAACAGAAATTAAACTACCTTTATCTAAATATTGACAAATATTTTCAGCTTGTTTTCTCCAAGCAACAGTATTGATGAAATCAGTTCTTCTTTCACCATTAGCATTAGGTACTCCATCTACTGCTACAGAAAAACGAGTATATGGAATATTAGAATTAGTATATCTTAATTCTGGTTTAGCTGTTAATCTTCCTACTAATAAAACTTTATTCATAAATCCTCCTTAGTCTTCGATTTTAGTAATCAAATGACGAACGATATCTGATGTATTTCTTGCTTGTCTATCAAATTCATTGATAGCAGTAGCATCATTAGCTTCAAGAGTAATAACATAATAAAAACCAGATTTGAAATCTTTAATTTCATAAGCTAATTCTCTTTGTCCCATATCTTTTTCACTAGTTATAGTAGCTTTATTATCTGTTAAAATTTTAGAAAATTTAGCAATCACATTTTTCTTTTCTTCTTCAGATAAAGTTGGTCTAGCTATAAACATAATTTCATATTTACGCATTCTCACACCTCCTTATGGACTATTGGCTTTCATAACAAAAGCAAGGAGTAAATTTCTTACTCGCTATAGATTATAACAAACTAAATAAAAAAAGTAAATAGTTTTAGTTAAAAATTAATTTTACAAAAACATTAATATCCTCATCACTAAATTTACTTTCAAAATTTAAAGTTTGAATCATAGCTGAATATTCGACATTATTGTTTAATAAATCAGCTAAATATTTAGTATAATATCTTGGAACATATCCTAAATGATATTTTTTACCATTCTTATTTAAAATAATTTTAATTGCATTTTCATCATATATATTTTGATTGTCTAATTCCAATAAAAGTTTATCATTAACATTAAGTATATTCATACATTTTTTTATATCTTTACAATATCTTGTACCAGCAACATCAAATTCAATTTTATTTTTATCGAAAGATGGAACAAATTCATAATTATCTGTAATTAATCTACCTTTGGTTGCTTTTAAAATTTCCAACTCATTAGAATCTTTATTCAAATTATACGCATTTAAAATTTCTAAATAATCAGGTCTTTTTGGGTTTGGTAAACGAGTTATAATATTAGGAAATAATTTATCACTTTTATAAGTCTTGTCAATTGAATCAAACCCTGGAAAATATTCAAATCCTACTTTAATAGCTTCATCTAATTCAGGATTAGTATATTTAAAAGTATATTTATTATTATATTTTAAAATTCCAATTTTATATCTTCTTCGCGTTTCTGGCTGTTTCCAAATAAGCCACATTTCTTTATTCATTTTATCACCTATCTAATTAATACTTAATAAAATATCTCTTCTTTTTTTCAAGTACATTATTATATATTCTTTATGTTTACTAGTCAATAAACTATTCGGAAGCATTTCAACTATTTTTAATATTTTATCATCGGTTAATTTTTTTAAATTTTCTATTTCTTTTTGAACAATATCGGGATATTTATTATTTAAATATTCTATTAATTCAAAATGCTTATATCTTTTTTGCGTATTATCTTTATATATAAGTGTTTTGCTTTTTTTTATATAAGAATCAAAATCTCTTATTCCACTATAATATTTTTGAGCAAAATCAACATCTTTAAAATTTGCTAACAAACTATCTCCATTATCATATAAAGGTGACAATTCAAATTTACCATCAATTTTTCGTATTCCCCAATTTTCTTCATGTCTATCTTGCTCACCAACCAAAGCATCAAAAACCATTATTTTTATAAATTGCGCAAATAAATTACAATCGATATCATCCAATACCTTTTTTATATTAGAAATAGTATAAAACAAAGGCCTTTGCTCATCATCTTTATTTAAGTAGGCTACCGCATCAATATGTTCTTCTTTTGTAATATCGACAAACA
The DNA here is from genome assembly GCA_944359025.1 of uncultured Bacilli bacterium. Lineage (GTDB taxonomy): Bacteria > Bacillota_I > Bacilli_A > RF39 > UBA660 > Faecisoma. The sequence continues at coordinate 6,288 of CALVSM010000019.1, read as the reverse complement.
AATAATTTAATATTCCTAAAATTCCATTATCATCTTTTGCTAATTCTATTTTAGCGCACTTATAACCAAGAACTTTAGCAATTTCATAACACAATTTTTCAGAGCAAGATTCAGTCGAATTATAACCTAAACCTTCATATTTAAAAATTGCTTTATTTCCTTTTTTATCAATCACTATTTTTTTAGGACGAGTTCCTTTGATATTAAAAGTAGTTTCTAAAAAAACAAAATCACGAGAAGCAATATTTATTAGATATTTTTTCATTACCACACCTACTTTTCTTTATTTATATTATATCATTTTTCCTCAAATATTAAACCTCATTTATAAATTTTATATAACTTTCTATTTAAGTTATCATTATTTTTTTAATAGTTGTTTAAAATAATAAAAGGTGATTAATATGTATTATATAAATTATTTTTTTATACTATCTTTTATTGGTCATATAATTGAAAGTATAGTTGTTAAAAGTAATAGTGGAATATTATTTGGTTGGTGGACACCAATTTATGGAATTGGTTCAATAATAATTCTTTTAATTAATAAATTTATCAACAAATTACATGTTAATACATTATTAAAAGTAATATTATTATTTATTAACTGTAGTTTAGCTTTAACAATAATCGAAGCAATCGGAGGATATTTAATTGAATATATTTTTAAAATTACTTTTTGGGACTATACCAATTATAAATTTAATATTGGTAAATATATTGCTTTAGAAATGACTATTATTTGGGGAATAAGTAGTATTATTTTAATCTGTTTTAAACCATTATTAGATAAAATAATAAGTAAAATACCGAAATATTTTACTTATATGTTAATTATTATATTCATTTTAGATTTATTTTTAACTATTATTATTAAATATTAAACCTAAAGTAACAAATATCGCCATCTTGCATTAAATATTCTTTACCTTCTAATCTTACTTTACCAGCTTCTTTAACGGCTTTTTCCGTTCCATATTTTTCTAAAGCATAATAACTAAATACTTCTGCCCGAATAAAACCTTTTTCAAAATCAGTATGGATAATTCCTGCGCATTCTGGGGCTTTCATTCCTTTTTTAAATGTCCAAGCCCTCACTTCATCAGTACCAGCCGTAAAAAAAGTTTCTAAACCTAGTAAAGAATAAGTAGCCTTAATTAATTTATCTAAACCACTTTCTTCGATACCTAAATCATTTAAAAATAATAATTTTTCTTCTTCAGCTAAATCACTTAATTCTGATTCAATTTTCGCACACACTTTAATTACTTTAGCATTTTCCCCTTCGGCGTAGCCTTCTACTTGTAAAACCAATGGATTATTTTTATTAAGTAAATCTTCTTCACTAACATTAGCCATATAAATGATTGGTTTAGCGGTTAAAAAGTTAAAAGGTTTAATTATTTTTAATTCTTCTTCGTCTAGTTCCATTCTTCTAATCGGAAAGTTTTTAAGTAAACTTTCTTTTATTTTATTTAATAGTTCAACTTCTTTTAAACTTTCTTTATCTTTTGCCATAACTGCTTTTTTACCGATACGATTAATTCTATTTTCTACAACTTCTAAATCAGCTAGAATAAGTTCAACATTAATTATTTCAATATCTCTAATCGGATCGACAGAATCTTCAACATGAATAATATTTTTATCTTCAAAACATCTAACTACTTCGACAATTGCATCTACTTCTCTTATATGCGATAAGAATTTATTGCCCAAGCCTTCACCATGCGAAGCACCACTAACAAGACCAGCAATATCCGTAAATTCAAAAGTCGTTGGCACTAAACTTTTCGGTTGATATAATTCATTTAAAAAATCTAATCTTTTATCAGGAACAATAACTACACCAACATTAGGTTCGATCGTGGCGAAAGGGTAGTTAGCCGCTAAAATATTTTTTTTAGTTATTGCATTAAACAAAGTACTTTTACCAACATTAGGTAACCCTACAATACCAGCTGTTAAAGCCATATAATCACCTCAAATACTAATATAGTATATCATTTTATAAGTATTAAAACAAGAAAAAAATCAATTATTAATTTCTAAATTAAACAATTGATTTCTACATCGTAGCTAAAGTATCAAATCCTAAAGGAAGACCAGCTACATACCAAACAATTAAAATTAATAGCCAGAAGACAATCATCGTTAAAACAATCGGCCAAATTAACTTCATCGTATTAAATAAAGTTACTTTATTTTCGTTGTTATTATATTTTTGAATAAAACCAACCGTTATAATAAAATAGATAAATAAAGGGGTTATAATTTTACCAACACTATCAGCTGCTTTAAAAACAAATTGCGCAAAATCGGGAGTTAAATTTCCTCTCATAAATAAAGGTACTAAAATAGGAGAAATTAATGCCCATTTTTCGATGCTTCCTGGTATTAAAATACTCATCAAAATAATAAAGATAAAAGTAATAATGATTAATAAAATACCGGTAAAATCAAACAAACTGATTAACGATACTAAACGATTAGCTAAAACAACACCTAAATTAGTCCAATCGATAATACCGATTAAAATAGAAGCTAAAAATAATAAAACAAATAAATAACCGACATTATTAAATTCTTTAGCAAAAGCCCAACCAAAGTCATGATTATTTTTAAAGTTCTTACTTAAGATACCATAAACTAAACTAACTAATGATACAATAATTAAGAAAATAAACATAAATGATAAATTAAATGGTGAAGTAGGACTAAATAATTTAGCAACATAATGGGTTTGGGTTTCATCTAACAAAATACCATTAGGAGTAATTAAAAATAAACAACCGATTAAACTTAAGATTAAAGTTAATAAACTACCCGTAAAAGCTTTTTTAGATATAACTAAATCATCACTGTATTTTTCCGAACTACTTATTCGTTTACTTAAATATTTTTCGACTAAAGCCGTTAAGATAAAACTAATAGCAATCGTACTAGCTATCATAATATAAATATTAGAATATAAATCAAATTTATACGATGAATCAACATCGATAACAGCAGCAGCCTGGGTTAGCATACCTAAAGCATAATCATTATAATTGTAAAATATACCGGTTCCATAACCTAAAGTAATACCAATAAAAACCGTAATTACTCCTAAAACAGGACTTTTATTGACATACTGATACATAACTGCTACTAGTGGTAATAAAATAATATAACTATAATCACCGATAATCGTAGCGATAACACTTATAAAGATAACAATAAAAGTTAAAATATGCGATTTTATTCTTCTTAAAGGAGAAAAAATATGTTTTAATAAACCACTACTTTTAGCAATGCTAACTGCCATAAATGATAAAATTAATAAAACAAAAGGTTGTAATAAAGTAAAATTAGTAATTACATTACTAAAAAAATAAGTAATTCCCTCTTTAGAAAATATATTTTGAACAACGACAATCGATGTTTCTAAAATGCCGTTTTCAATTGTTGTTTCTGTACTATCGACATTTAAAATAGCTAACCAACTACTACTTATCAAAGCGATGACGATTAACAGTAACATCGTAGTAACAGGAGATAATAGCTTTTTTTTCTTTTCTTTTTTCTTTTTAAACATAGTTCCTCCTATAGACTGATTATTTTTTTAACTTTTTTATTAAATTCAACTCTTGGTAACATAATAGTGTGACCGCAGTTTAAACATTTTATTTTAATATCGGCTCCAACTCTTACGATTTCAAAGTTATTAGAGCCACAAGGATGATTTTTTTTCATCATAACTATGCTACCTAATTTATACTCTTTCATTGTGAATCACCAATTGTTCATAAGGTACTTTAATTTTATTTTTATCTAGTTCTAGTTTAACTTGTTTTCTAATTTCTCTTTGAATGCCAAATTGTTCACCTGATTCAACTTCGGCAGTAATGCGATAAATTAAAGCATTACTATCTAATTGTTCAATACCTAATAAATCGACAGTTCCTTTAAGTTTACTTAATTCATTTTGTAATCTTAAACATAAATCACTTAATACTTTTTCGACTTTTTCCGTATCTTCTTCATAAGGAATTCTAACATCGACAATCGCTAAAGAGTTAGCGGCATTATGATTAATTACTTCGGTAATTGCGCCATTATTGATAACTAAAATTTGACCTTCATAAGCTTTAACTCTAGTTGTTTTCATACCAAGACTTATAACCTCACCTTTAAAACCGTTGATAGTTACCCAATCACCGACATTATAGCTATTTTCTAAAATAAAAGAAATCCCAGCAATGAAATCTTTTAATAAATCTTGAAAAGCAAGTCCTAAAACGACAGTAACTGCACCCAAAGAAGCTATAATCGCACTAGTTTCCACTCCATAAATTCCTAAAATTATAACTGCTGAAATAATGAAGCAAATTACTCTAGCAACATTAATAAAAAAGTTCATTAAAGTTACCTGTTTATTATGCTTAATTCTTTTAGATTTAAAATTAAATATTTTTTTGATAATTCTTTTTAAAATGCGGTAAAAAATATATATGACAATTAATGTTATGATTGGTCCAATTACTTTGGGAGATAAAAAACTCTCTAAAAATTTTTCCATTATATCACTCTCTTACATTTAAAATTTCTAAAATACGGTTTAAATCAGCTACATTAGTAAATTTTATTTCGATTTTTTTATCTTTTACTTTTACTTTCGTATCTAATTTTTCTCTTAATAGGTCTTCGACATATTTATAATCTTTATTTACTTCTTTAACTGGTTTCTTTATTTTGTTTTTTCTTTCATCATCGATCGTTATTTCTTCGATTTCACGAACTGGTAGTTTATTTTCGACGATTTTTTTAGCGTATTCTAACATTTTTTCTTCCGAATCTAATTTACTTAACACTCTTGCATGACCCATCGTTAGTTCGTTATTGATTAACATTTTTTGAATCTCGCTAGGTAATCTTAATAAACCTAAAATATTGGTAATATGACTTCTACTTTTACTTACTTTAGTGCTTAACTCTTCTTGGGTTAAGTTTAATTTTTCAATCATTGATTTATAAGCTAATGCTTCTTCGATGACGTTTAAATTTTCTCTTTGTAAATTTTCAAGTAACGCTATTTCGATCATTTGATTTTCGGAAAAATCTCTAATGATTGCTGGTATCGTTTGTTTACCGGCTAATTTTGAAGCTCTAAATCTTCTTTCACCAGCTACTAAATCATAACCTTTAATACTTTTTTTTACGATAATCGGCTGGAATACACCATTGATTTTAATTGACTCCGCTAATTCTTTTAAAGATTCTTCTTTAAATACTTTTCTCGGTTGATAAGGATTAGGTCTTATTTCATCTAAATTTAATTCGATTATCTCATCACTATTAGTAGTTTCGTAAATTTGTTTTTCAAAACTATTAAAATCTAAATTTTCACTATTAAATAATTGTTCTAAACCTCTACCTAAAGCTCTTTTTTTAGTTTCCATTGTGATCAATCACCTCTTTAGCTAAGTTAAGATAAGCTACAGTTCCCCTATTTTTAGGATCATAAGCTAATATGGGTTTGCCATGGCTTGGAGCTTCGGATATTTTAATCAATCTAGGTATAATTGTATCATAGACTTTTTCTTTAAAATAAGCTTTTATTTCTTCGACAACTTCCAAACCTAAAATCGTTCTACTATCAAGCATAGTTAATAATACTCCTTCGATATCTAAAGTTGGGTTTAAATCTTTTTGAATAAGTAAGATTGAATGTAATAATTGCGTTATTCCTTCTAGAGCAAAGAATTCACATTGCACTGGTATTATTACTGAATTAGCAGCAGCTAAAGCATTAGTAGTTAAAATACCTAAAGATGGTGGACAATCAATTATAATATAATCAAATTTTTCTTTAGCAACATCTAGGTATTTTTTTAACTGTCCTGATTTATTAAAACTATGATCAACCCGACTTCTTTCCATTAATTCGATATCCGCCCCAGCTAAATTAATGGATGCGGGCATAATATATAAATTTTTAAATTTAGTTTTAATAATTACTTCATCTAAAGTAGCGCGATCGACAATTAAATCATAAACGGTTTTTTCATGAGAACTTTTACTAATTCCAACACCAGTTGTACTGTTTCCTTGACTATCTAAATCAACTAACAATACTTTTTTGCCTAAAACGCCTAAAGATGCGGCCAAATTTATACTAGTAGTAGTTTTCCCAACTCCACCTTTTTGATTAACTAAAGCTATAACACGACCCATAACATCACCATTTTTCTACAAATACTATTTTATCACATTTTAGTCTAATTAGATAGTAGTAAGCTAAAATTT
>CALVSM010000018.1 GCA_944359025.1 uncultured Bacilli bacterium | reverse complement strand
CCAGAATGGAAAGCACGAGGACTCTTTCCACCTTTGTCATCACCCATTAAAGGGACTTTACCTCTTATATCTCTTCTGGCTCCCATCATACCTTGCCACATACCACGCATAGGTGCTCCAGCCTGTTGTCCAGCTTTAAAACCAGTATAAGCACCACCTGCTAAAGCAGCAGCAGTTGTAACACCAGCACCAACTAAAGGAGTTTCTCTTAATTTTCTCATTGGGTTTAAAGTAAATTTACCACTCATCTTTAACCCTGTTATATCTTCAATCAATTTAGGTAATTGTTTAGCAAATAACAATGCACCTAATATAATAAATACTTTAACAAAAGCGTTAACTTCTGTTTCTAAACCAGTAACCGCATCGACAAATCTTAAATCAATCATTTGTGTAATAACAAAGATAGCAAAATAAATAGCAATCAATCTAATAAATAAATCTAAATAAGTACTTATACATACTTTAACCCATTTGTCGAAAACTTCTTTTCCTTTTTTAGGATCAACTCTTGAAACAATAGGAACAGGAGCAATCATTCTTAAAAAACCTAATTTTACGCTTCTAACAGCTATATCAAAGCAAAAAACAATAAGTAATAAACATACTGCCCCACCAGCTAATGTTGATATTAAATACATATAATTCATTACATAACCATCATCATTAGCTTTATGATTTAACAAATCTCCATCCATATAAATAGAAACACTGTTAGTTTCATAAGCATACCTTAAACTTTGCGCCATCGATTCAAAGTTATCAGCATTATTAAAACCAACCTCTTTGCATCGTTCTCTATCAGCATCACTAATAGTACTATTTTCTAAACCAATACAATCTGGATATGTATCGGTATCTAAGTGATAAAACGCTTTAAATGTTTCATAAGCCATCGTACTTCCCGGATCAGTGACAATATTACTATTTATCTCCGCTGTTGAAAAGATTTTACCTACGATATTATCTCTTAAAATAATTCTTTGAATATCCATTGCTTGAGTAAAAATCCAAGGAGTTGCAATCAATAAAGCTAAAGTAATAATAATATTACTAATCATTTTACTAAAACCTTTAGTTTTATCTAAAAAATCATCTGGGTTAACAATATAAGAAAGAATGGAAAAAGATACTTTAAACAACATAAAAATCCCCAAAAGTGCATATACTTTTGAAGCAAATAAATCAATTACTTCTTCAGTAAAAATTGAAGTTTCAGCTATATCGACAAATAAATTATAAACAGTAACGATAAAAGAATAAATTACTCTATCTAACATAAAGAAAAATTGTCTAACTAACCCAACTATCCAATCCCACATATTAATACCCCGTTTTCTAATTATTATATTTCATAATACATTATATCATAAAAAAAAAAGATAATAAATAGAAAATTATCTTTTTATTTTATTGTGCTTGACAATTGTCTGATGAAGTACCATTGACTAAACAATCAAAGCAACTCCATACATTTGCATTTTCCCCTTGTGGAGCAACTAAACCTAATACAATTTGAACAACAAATACTACTAAAAATACAATAACAGCAGCAATTAATCTTTTAACAAAAGTTTGTTGACCTTTTTTAATTTCATCCTCTTTTTGTGCCATTACGGCTTTACCTAAATCTAACATACCAAAAACAACTAATAAAATTGGTACAACAATTTTAATAAGGTTAATAATGGTTGAAACCAAATTTGGAATCATAGAGTCCATAACTAAAAGAGCGTCACCACTAGCATTACTACCACATGAAACCATATCTAATAAAAACATTTAAAATCATCCTCCTCTGAATTAAATAATACTATATTTTTTATCCTTTGTCAATTATTTTGCTACTTTACTACAATTATTATTGACAAAACAATCGACACAATTCCACATATTGACATTATCATCTTGTGGAGCAACTAAACCAATAATTAATTGAACAAAAACAAAAACTAAAAATACACAAACACCGATTATCGTTCGTTTTAAAAATGTTTTACCACCTTTTGATATATCATCTTCTTTTTGCGCAATAACCGCTTTAACTAAATCAATCATTCCAAAAATTATAATAATAACTGGTGTAGCTATTTTTAAAATAGTAATTATTGTTGAAGTTACTTGAGCAGCAATATAAGGAACATCAGTATCACCACATACTATTTTAGGATAAGTACTAGCTGCACTAACAACATCTATATTTATAAAAACTAATAATAAAAAACTAATAATCAAAATTTTTTTCATAAATCCACCTAAAACAATCCAAAGATTTTCTTTCTTTTTTCTTCTTCTTCAACTTCTGTTTGTTGTCTTAGAAAACCCATCTTTGCTAAAAAAGTGTCCATAATTGGAATATTTGAATCTCTTTCGTTTAAAGGTGGCATATTAAAGAAAAATTTAGCTCTTGCTTCATATTGCAGTTCTAAAACATCTTTGGAACTAAGTAAACTTTGATTTAAAACCAATTTTCTACCAGATAATTCTTTAAAAGCTGTCCTTTTGATATTCATCAATCGATTTAATTTTATTACTGATGGCTCAACTAAATAAATTATATCTTGCACTAAACCCATTGCCGTAGGACTTTTATTGACATCGATAATTATAACATCTTTATCGTTGTTTTTTTCAATAAAATGACCTAATTCTCTACTATTCACACTATATAATGATTTTTTATCATTAAAATAATTAAAATCATTAGCATCAACTTCGACACCTATTACGTTGTAATTTTTCTTTAACTGTTTAACCATCATATAACAAAATGTCGTTGCCCCTGATTGATCAGTTACATTTTTTACTCCTATAACGCGACAATAATTAGCCTCAACCCCTTGATAAATAATCTGTTCATTATCTTGATTATCAATTTGATGATATTGTGCAACATCACGATAACTATTAGGATTATTATATAAATACATTATTCCTTCAACATTTCTAGTAAAATTATAAATTCCCATAGAAATAAGTTTAGAAAGATAACTTGGCGATGAGGATTCTTCGCTATCATCCAAAAGTAAAATTAATTTATCCATATCTAAAGAAATCGATAATTTTTGTAATGTTCTAATATCATCATAATCTTTTAATGCCGTAATATCCAAAATCATTCTTTGATAATAGAAATTTTTAAACATTCCAACTAATTCATCAACATCGTATTGTCCTTCAACCGTTTTAATAACATCGATATTTAAAGCCGACAATAATTCTTTTTTTTGATTTGCAATTATTACATTCATTAACCTTCCACCTCATTTTTATCAAATAAAACTCTAGTCTCACCATAAATAGGAAACTCTAAAAAACCTCCGATGAGTGGTAAATCAAAATGGATAAACACTGTTACTCCATAATAATCGCCTTTTGATGTGTCATATTGATATATACAATAGCGATAATCACTTTTACTATCAACTTTTACAGCATTAGGGCGATCAGGACACTCGCGATCGATAATTTGATATCCAATCGTAGCTAGATTTTCTTCTATTTCATCTTTGGCTAAATCGTTATATTTTTCATATTTTTCGATAATATCGATTAACCTATTTCTGACTTTAAATCCTTTTGAGTAAGCAATTGAGCCTACATAAAGGGCAATAAAGACGCCAACAAAAATCATAACTAAATTAAAAATCATCGATGTTCCTATTGCTTCCTTCATTATTTCCCTCCTTACTCTAACTATAATTATACTATAATTTAATAAATACTACAATAATAAAAAGAAAAAAGAGCTTAATTTGCTCTAAAATATATTTATGTTTATTAATTAATTTATAATTAATAAATGTATTCCACCTCCTCCCTATTCAAGGAAAGAGGCAGACATTACCTTGTTGTTCTTTTTTACTTTCTTTGCTTCTTGATTTTCTTCCCTCTTCAAAGAAAAGGGTTATAGATTTCAAACTTTCGTTTGAAATCTATGGGATGAGGACGGCACGCGCGCTGTTGTTACTGCTCGCAGAACCATCGCCTCTGATGAAGCCGAACACGCCTGCGTCAGAACCACTGTAGCAGTAGCCGCCACGGATGAACCAAGAGTTACTAGAGTCGACGAAGTTCGCGTAATCATCATACCATCCGCCTGTACTATTTCCATAAGACTTCAATGTCTCTTTTGTAGCGTCTCCTAGTTTACCTCGACTATGGGTAGACCAATCGCTGCTATATGTATACTTGTCATAATACTTAGCATTTGGTGCACTACTGAATCCGGCATTACTTGAATAGAATGAGCCACTACTATTGACCATATTACCCATTACGTATTCCCATGCTCCTCCTGACATGTCATATACTCCATAGATATTACCTGTTGTTGACTGTCCTGTGTTACTTTTGTATGAAGTTGTACTACTTCCTCCTCCTGTATAATAACTACTATTACTATTGATTGTTATATCCGTTGTTCCTAAACCATATTTACTTTGTTTTAAGTATGCCACTGCTCCCCATTCCATATTCTTCATCATATGACTGTCGCCACTTAAGCTATAGCTACTTCTTATGTTTTGGATAGCTGTAAAGAAAGCCGATACAGTTGTATCTCTTAAACTTTTTACTCCTGGTTTGACTGTTATCTTACTTGTACTTCCACTTACTTCAAATTTACCTACCCAGAAACCTGTCACTTGTTCACTTCCGAAAGTGAATGCTGGATGCGTATACCAATTGCCATTACTTGCATTTGTACATGTTTCGCTACTATCGCCTGTTCCACTTACCGCATCAGTACAACTTACTGTTCCTGTACTTGCTGTTCCTGATTCAAAGGTTACATTAATTAATTGTTCAGCTACACTTCCATTATTGGCATTAAACAATTGATATTTATATCTTGGTATCCATACATACCATAAAGCTATTTCATCTTCAGTTATAGTGTCACCAACATTTTTAGTTACATCTTCATTTAATACTACAGCATTAGCCCACTCTTGATTATCGTAATTATACCAAGCCTCAGTTGTATCAGCATACACCCAATTAGTACCATCATATTTAATTGGTATCATATTAGTATCTAATTCAGGAGCATTAGCACCACTATTATCAATATAATCTTCTTCTGGTTCTTCTATTGGTGGCGTAACACTACATTCTTCATCATCCATTGCAAAACTGCCATCACCACATAAAGTAAAGGTATGATTATTACTTTCAACAACTAAATTAGTTACTTTGCCATTATAAGTAACTTCTGTTACTTTAGCATTTCCTAAATTTACCATTTGTGGGATTTCTTCTATTAATACCCCATCAGCACATATATTCACTTCCCCTGTTAACTGATTTTGCATATCAGCTGTCGCACAATAGTTATTAATACCACTATAAATCATCCTTGCTTCCGAACGACCTGCTGACACTCTTGCATCTTCAATTACATTTAAAATAATTGGTGTCGCAATTAATGCAACTATGGCTAGTATAATAATTACTGCTAATAATTCAATTAAAGTAAAACCTTTTTTAAACATATCCATCAACTCCTATTCTTATTATGTTTATTTATCTAACTTATTATACCTATAATTAATTATAACTTAAAATAAGTTAAAACGCAATAAAATATACATAAAAAAGAACCACTATAATGGTTCATCATTAGTAAATTTATAAATTAAATTAGTTCTAGTAAAGATTGGTATATTTATTAAATTAATAACCGGTAAATCAATATTCATATAAGTTAAAACACCATAATTGTAATATTCCCCTGATTTAGGTTTTTCTGGATCAATATATATACAATAACGATAATTTTCCCCTATAGTAGATAAATGCATACCTTTATATTCTGCTTTACAATTAGCCGATTGTAGTGAATATCCCAAATTTCCTAAAACCGTTTCTATTTCTTCTTTCGAATAAGGATTATATCCCTCAAACTTTTCAATAGCATGAACGATTCGATTATTTACCTTAAATGCTTTATAATAACTTAATATTCCCGCTATAAAAGCAAAAACAATAATTATAAATAAAATAACGATATTATAAATAAATGTATGTCCAATTGGGCTATTCATTTATACCACTCCTTAAACTAAATACCTCCTGATTCAGTTATACAATCTTGATATCCTGGCGCTACAGTTGTATCAGTATGTGAAACTTGGCAAGTGTTGTTAGCCCAAACACCTCCAACATTAGTACAACAACTTTTTTGTTGAGTAGTTTTCATCGCATTATTAACAATAGGAATTGCTATTGCGGCGATAACACCAATCAAAATAATCGTGATAACTGTCATATTAGCTTCTCCAGCAGCTTCCTTCATTATTTTACCTCCTTACTATTTAATAGTATAACACATTTTTTATATTTTATCAATAATTCATCATCATCATCATTGATAATAACATTAATAACATAATTCCCCCACCAGTAACAAATAACATAACCATTGTTCTTTGTTCCATAGCAGATAGTCTTTCAGCATATTTTTGTTCACGTGATTTATTTTGTAAATTAGAAACAGTCCTTGAAAACATCATTAATTGTTCTTGTTTTCTATCTTGATTACCTAAACTTAAACGATATAATAAACGCATCATTCGCATCGAATCACGAACTGGATATTCTTTAGCAAAATCCATATATGGATCGACAGTCATATCGCCTGCTTCAATTTTAGAAACTAAATTTCTTAAACCTGGTTTGAAAATATCAGGAGCTTGTTCGATTGAACGAGACAAAGCAACAGGAACAGTATAGTGTTGGACTAAAATTTCCAAACTTTTCAAATAATATGGTAACATCAAATTAATATGATGTAAATTACGTTTATAATATGATTTTAACGAACTATAAGGTTGTTTAAAAACAACAAAGCCAACAATTACACAAAATAAGACATAAACAAATTGCATTTGTGAAAGAAATAAGAAGAACATTGCCACCATAGCAATTAACCCATTTCTAACTCTTTGGCCAAACATCTTACTGACATCGACATCAGTACCATATTTTAATTTTAATAAAAATTCATAATCAGATTCAATTAAAAATTTAAATATTCCTTGGGTATCCTTAATAAATTGATTAGGTTCAATTACTTTGTTATAAATTATAATAAAGAATACGATAACAGTTATAATTAAAAATATCATTATTCAGCCCCCACATTCTCATTATAAAATTTCTCACCAGCCAATAAAAAATAAGTATTAATTAAAATAATCGCATGTAACAGTAATTGAACGTACCAAATATTCAACATTTCAATATATGTTTCGGTTCCTAACAAAAATTGTACTAACATAACCATCAAATACAAAACAATACCAAATTGTAAAAACTTTTTATGAAATGTTGCTCTATCAATTCGATCACGATAAACTCCCTCAACTAACATATCGATATCCTGTGACATGTTTTCTAAAGATTCAGAAGCGTCACGGGCACCTTCATTAGTAATTTGCAAAAACAATTGATGCATATTTCTTACAATATAATAATCATATTTTTCATTCATAAAATCAATTGATTCATTAATTGTACCATTACGGTAAGCCATATCGATCATCGTTTTAATATCACTTTTAACAGGATCTTCCAAAACTCCTGATTCATAAACACCTTCTAATGACTTAACGAAACTTTGCGTTGTCGCAAATTCCATAATAGTATTAGTAGTATATACTTGAATTTGTTCAAAGATAAATTCACTATATAATCTTTTACATCTTAAATAAGCTAAATAAGGAATAACTAAAACAGAAGCTATAATATAGACAATACACCAAACCAAATTATAAAAATACAAATATGATACTACAGCTGAAGCAACAGCAAAGACCGCAATTTGAATGGCATATTGTCGTGGAGTATATTCTTGACCTAATTCTTTAACCTTCTCACGAACAATTTTAAACGAATATGGTGCATATCGTTCGTAAACTGTAGAAACACGATTGGCAACAAACTTATATACATTTTCCCCCGTATTAATACGATAGACAAAAATGAACAAAAGAATAATTGCAATAATTACAAAAATCGTGATTGCCATATTATACCTCCTTTTATTCTAAAATTTATACTGCTGTTTGATTAACAACTTGGTTAACTACAGGCGGCACATTATTGACCACATTAGGTTGAACGACATTAGGAGTAACAGTTTGCGTATTAGTAACACTAGAAACTGCAGTATCCTCAACCGGATCATCAGGATTTTCATCAAACGCTGGATTAATAAACCCATCCGGAACACTTACCCCTTGTCCTTCGATATAATCAATCAAATATTTACTAGGATTTTTCCTAAAAATTTTACCTTCGGGAGTTTTACGATAAATCGTATTATATTTAGCTTCATTATCTTCCGTTACATAAAACTCTGTAACTTCCCCAACTTCACGGACAAACTTTTTAGTTGCTTTATCTTGCCGTCCTCTAATTAAAACACCTAATTGAACATAACGATAAATCGATTTTAAAAATTGATCGATCTCTTGATTAGTTTCAAGCAAACTATACATACGGTTAGGAATTGATGCAGCCTTATCCGCATGGATAGTTGACAAAATATAGTGACCTGAAGATATCGAGTTACGAACAGCCATAACCGCTTCCGCACTACGAACCTCCGATAATAATATCCATTTAGGGTTTTGACGCATACAAGCAACTAAAACATCACTATAAGAAGCAACATTATTAGTCTTCATAGCGACAATATCACGATGAGGAAATATTTTATCCAAGTGTAATTCCAAAGTATCTTCAATCGTAATAATCTTTTCTAACTCATTAGTTTTAGAAGCTAAATATTTAACAAACTCAGTTTTACCAGAACCAGTTTCACCACAAACCATAATATTACAGTGCGCTAAAACACATTGAACTAAAAAATCATGAACATCTAAAGTTATATATTTATCTTGTAAAATCTTATCTTTCTCTAACCTAATTTTAGCCGGAGTTTTACGAATAACACAAGCAATTCCATTACTAGCAACTGAATCATGAACAAAATTCATACGTAACTCCGCACTTTCCGAGTCCAAAAATGGATGAGCAGCATTAAACGATTTACCCATAACATTAGAACATTGGAAAGCTAATTTTTCCATAAAAGCATCATTAATATTAGGGTTTTCGACACGAAAGATACCTTGCGATAAAGTTTTTAAATGAATTTGTCCACGATTACCATAAGAAACATCGGTAATATCATCATTTGTTAAATATTCAGTAAGCGGTCCAAAATCTATTTGCGAAAATAATGTATCATTCATAATTATTCAACCTCGGTTTGATCCGTAGGTTCACCTGGAACAATATCACTTGGATCATCGTTAGAATCACTAAATGTTACAGTATGACTTTCAATAAAGTTAACTAATTCTTCACGATCGACTGTCAAATCACCTTCGACTGGAACAGTACCACCATATGGAACAGGGAATAATTCAACGCCTTGATTAGTTAAATATTCAGTTTTCTTAAGTAAAATAAAGACATCCTCAGGAACACCAAACAATAAAGTAGATGGTGTACGAGTAGTAGAAGTATCTTCAAAAACATTATTACCGGTACTATCTTTAACCGCTAAAACTTCAACTTTAGCCAACAATCTACCAATCATAACTAAACCATTTTCATCAGTAGCTTTCATATAAACATCGATTTTATTACCTGGGAAAATAGAATTACCATAAGTAGAAGCAACAGTAACACTTAAATTATATGGTCTTTCACCATCTTTAACTGCTGTAAAAGCCGAATCTGGTAAATCTTCTTCATCGATTAAAACATCACTATAAAACATACTACCACTAGGTACAACTGTATTAACATCAGTATATTTTCCAACAATCGCAGCTGAATTTCTTATTACATTTTCACTAACTGAAACTGATGGAACTTCAATATAAGAAACCAAATCATCAGTTATCAAAGTACGTGGTTGGATAGTTTCATTAGCAATAGGAATTCTAACAGGTCGAACTTGCGTTTCGATAGTCGAATTATATCCCCAATAAAGTAAAGCTAAAATAACAATAACTCCTATAACAGTAACCGTATTCTTATTTGTAATAAATCTTTTTAATGATACTAAAATATTATTCATATATTCATCCCTCTCTATTCTTTATATGGTGTTTCTAATATTGCATGTAAACGATTACTAATATCAAACTCCATAATATCACCGGTTAAAGATGTACTTTCCGAAGAACTAACCATCAAACTTACTTTTGGTGGTATTTCGTTGACATCGTAAATTTCAATTTTATATGTATTTGACAAAACCGCACTTTCCGCAAATCTTCTCAAAAAATTTTCCACAAATTTTTCCCGATCTATTTTGATAATGTTAGATTCACGATAAGCCGCTAAATCTAAGGCATCGAACATTGCCGCTTCCGTCGCTTCTTTTAAAAGATGATAGTTATGTTCATCTGTATTTGTTACTGATTGAAAAAACAAAATGAAAAATATAGCTAAAACACCCATAGCGACAATAGCAGTACCCCAAAATGATTCCTTCACAGCATTACCTCCTTTTAAATATAAATATCGTCTTTCTTTCTAATTGCTAAAAGAGCAATCAAACCAAGTGACAACACGATAATTATATAAATATAATAATCAAGTAAAAAATTAATTATCAATTGAACAAAAGTTATCGTACCAGAAGGATTCTCTTCTATCACTGGTTCCTCCGGTTCAACTAAACTATTCTTATATTCTGTTACTTTTTTAACAAAGTTATCATAACTTAAATTATGACTCGACCATTTTTGACATAAGCTGTATTCACTAGCGCCAATACAAACCTCATCTTGATAATATTGATTGTAACTAGGTAATACTACTCTAGCGGTATACAAAGGATATTCCGCACATTCGGGATCAGTCGAATAAAAATCATATCTAACTGTTTGACCACTTCGATAATTAGAAATCGTCTGTTCTTCACTTTGATAATCATACTGGGTATAAGTTAATTTGTCGATAAAATACATCTCATCGCGCAAATTATTTAAAGTTATTTTAAATCGAACAGAAGAGTCAGTTTCCACATAGTCGTAGCTAATAGTAACATTAGCAGCCATTTTTTTTAATTTAGCAATTTCGTTATAATCACAAACAGCAAAAACTTTAGAAAAAGGAACAAGTAACAGTAAAACAAATACTATTATTAACTTCTTCATTTTACTCCTCCATTATTTAATTATAACATATTGTTATTTTTTTTGAAATACTATTTTAAAATATATTTATAATTTTTATCTCTTATTGTAAAAATAAACGAAATACTTGAAGCATCTTTAACTTCATCCAACACTTCGATATAATAAGTATTTTCCTCTAATACCTTTTTGCTTACCACTTCTTTAAACTTGACAGTTTGATATTTTTCCTCGCCATCGATAACATATGATAAAGTTCCAAATTTTTCGATAAAATCATATAAATCATAAATTCCTGAAATATTTGTTTCTTTAGTTAAAGTTCCTCTTATTTTTAATAATGTTTTATCATAATTAGTCGTTATTTCTGGTTTTAAATATTCATAAGATTTATAACATTCATCTTTAATACAAAAATTATAAGTTAATTTATATTTATCTTGAATATCATAAGCACTGATGTTTATCTTATAATCTGGCAAAATACTATCTTCAAAACTTAATTCATTTCGTATCGTAGTTTGTTTAAAAGAAGAAATACCAGTTAAATCATTATATTGAACTTTTATTTTAGTACTTGCAAAATTACCTTCTTCATCAGTAATATTTTTATCGACAAATGAGAAAATAATATCTTTGTTTATTAATTCTTTAGGTATTTGATACACTAATACTTTTCTTTCATACTCACTACCGATATTTTCGCTTTGATAAATAGGACCGAAATCAAAGAAACTATCACGGTATTCAATAGTTGGCGTATAAACATAATTATCGATTAATATTTTAGTTGTCGCAATATCTAAAGAATTATTTTTCGTTGTATTATTTTTAATATCCAATCTTAATAATAAATAGTAATAATCACTATTGATAACATTGCCATTATAATCAGTATTTACTAAATAGCTATCGACTAAACTAACCGAAAAGTTATTGCCATTAAAATAAACATTTTGGGTAATTATTTTTTCTTTATTCATAATACTAAAAGTTATTAAAGCGACTAAAGCAACTCCCATAAAAGTAAAAACAAAATTAAATATTAATTTATTTTCTTTATAAGCATATTTTAAAAATCTTATTCTTCTTCTAATTCCTCGAATATTTTTATTGGTATCGATTTTAATTTGTACCTCGACTTCTTCTCTATCTTCTTCACTAATTTCTAAATCTTTTAAATCGGTTTTAAAGTCAAACTTTTTAACATCAAAACCTGTTGCTCGAATTACGATAATAACAATACTAAATAATTGACCAAGAAAAGACACCATAATTAAATCGCGAACTAACATGATAGTTCTAGAATCTAATAGTGTATCAGTTAAGTCAGTTAAAACACCTTTAGAAACTTGTAAAATAACCAACGAAAATATCGCAATAGCAATAGTTATAATATAAAAAATATAAGGTTTTTTCTTAACCAACATTATTACTAATACTAAAGCAGAAACCATAATTATAAATATTGGAACTATTTGATATAAAGTTGGTAATAAAGGGGTTACTAAATCTTGACCTTGAACATTAATAATAGTAGAACTATATTCGTTAAAAAAGTCTAATAATAATTTGGTTCGATAAATAGAATAACACACTAAAGCAGCTAATATAATGTGAATTAGCTTAAAGTGTTTAATAAAAAACGCATACGGTTTTCTTAATATCATATAACCACCTTTATTCTTACTAAAATTATATAATATTTTTGGGTTTATTTCAACTGTTTTAGAAAAAAAGTACTGAACCATTTCAGTACTAATAATCATAATGGTGAGCGATATAGGACTCGAACCTACGACCTCTACGATGTCAACGTAGCGCTCTAACCAACTGAGCTAATCACTCATGGCTGCCCTAACTAGATTCGAACTAGTGAATAACGGAGTCAGAGTCCGTCGCCTTACCGCTTGGCCATAGGGCAATAACAAATTATATCGTTTGATATAATTTGTATAATTCTTCACATTTTTCTTTATCCATCGCTTCAACATCTTTCAAGCGATATGGTATCTTTAATTTTTCATATTTAGGAACACCAATAGTAGTATACGGCAAAAATTCAATTTTTTCAACTTCATATCCTTTTAAAAATTCTTTTAGTTTCTTAATATATTCGATATTGTCATTAATTCCAGGAACTATTACTTGTCTAATCCACAGTCTTTTATTTAATTTACGACATAAATTTAAAAATTCTAAAGATTGATTAATCTTTTGACCGACTAATTTAAAATATTTGTCAGGTTCTAAAGCTTTAATATCCATCATCACTAAATCAGTATATTTTAATACTTCTTCATTATTAGTTCCACCAACTCCTGCCGTATCTAAACAAGTATGAATATTGTTTTTTTGACAAAGTTTTAAGGTTTCAATCAAAAAATCAGTTTGAACTAAAGGTTCGCCTCCCGAAAAAGTTACGCCACCTTCTTCACCGTAGTAATTTTTATATTTTAAAATTCTTTGTACTAACTCTTCAGGAGTAATTTTATATCCAGTATTTATCTTCCAAGTTTCTGGGTTGTGACAAAATAAACATCTTAAATGACATCCTTGCATAAAAACGACGAATCTAATTCCTGGGCCATCAACTAGTCCCATTGTTTCAATTGAATTAATATACCCAATCATTAAATAGCCTCATGGAATGTTCTTGAAATAACTTCTAATTGTTGTTCTTTACTTAACCGATTAAAATGTACCGCATAACCAGAAACCCGAATCGTTAAATTAGGATATTTATCAGGGTTATTCATCGCATCAATTAACATTTCTCTATTTAAAACATTAACATTCAAATGATGAGCACCTTGTTTAAAATAGCCATCTAATAAATTAACTAAATTATTAATTTGTTCTACTTCGCCATATCCTAAAGCAGTTGGAACAATCGAAAATGTATTAGAAATACCATCTTGACAAACATCTTTGTAAGGTATTTTAGCAACCGAATTCAAACTAGCCAAAGCCCCACTTGCATCCCTTCCATGCATCGGATTAGCCCCAGGCGCAAAAGGAACACCTTTTTTTCTACCGTCAGGAGTAGATCCAGTTTTTTTACCATAGACGACATTAGAAGTAATCGTCAATACTGATAATGTATGAATAGCATGTTTATAAAGTGGATGTTTTCTTAACTCTTTAATAAAAGTTTTTACGATATCAACAGCAATACTATCAACACGATCATCATCATTACCATATTTCGGATAATCACCATCAATTTCAAAATCAACAGCAATACCTTGTTCATTTCTAATTGGTTTTACTTTAGCATATTTTATAGCTGATAGAGAATCGGTAGCAACTGATAGCCCAGCTACACCAAATGCCATTAAATGCTCAACATTAGTATCATGTAAAGCCATTTGAGCTTTTTCATAAGCATATTTATCATGCATATAATGAATAATATTCATCGCATCGACATATGTTTTAGCAATTTTTTCTAACATATTGTCATAAGCTTTTTTGACTTTTTCATAATCTAAAACATCATCAGTTATTTTATCGATTCCTTCGACAACTAATTTACCGCTCATCTCATCAATACCGCCATTAATAGCATATAATAGTGATTTAGCTAAATTACAACGAGCTCCGAAAAATTGCATTTGTTTACCAACCTTCATTGCTGATACACAACAAGCAATCGCATAATCATCGCCATAAATTGGACGCATAATATCATCATTTTCATATTGGATAGCATCGGTTAAAATTGATATTTTAGCGCAATATTTTTTAAAGTTTTCAGGTAAATTATTTGACCATAAAACCGTTAAATTTGGTTCGGGTGAAGAACCTAAATTAATTAAGGTGTGTAAATATCTAAAACTATTTTTCGTAACTAAACTTTGACCATTTAGATTCATTCCTCCAATAGCTTCAGTTACCCAAGTTGGGTCACCAGCAAATAACTCGTTATATTCTGGTGTTCTTAAGTGTCTAGCTATTCTTAATTTAATAACGAATTGATCGATTATTTCTTGTGCTTCTTTTTCTGTTAAAGTACCATTTTCTAAATCTCTTTCGATATATATATCTAAGAAAGTAGAAGTTCTACCTAAACTCATAGCCGCACCATTATTTTCTTTAATAGCTGCTAGATAGCCAAAATATAACCATTGAGTTGCTTCTTTCGCATTAGTTGCCGGTTTAGATATATCAAACCCATATTTTAAAGCCATACTTTTAATTTCGTTTAATGCTTTAATTTGTTCGCTTACTTCTTCTCTTAATCTAATGGTTTCTTCATTTATTTCTTTAATTTCTTTTAAATCATTTTGTTTTTGTTCGATTAAATAATCGATACCATATAAAGCAATACGTCGATAGTCACCGATAATTCTTCCTCGACCATAAGCATCCGGTAAACCAGTTAATAGCCCCGCACTTCTTGCTCTTCTAATTTCTTCCGTATAAGCGTCAAAAACGCCGTCATTATGTGATTTTCTAAATTCTTTAAAATGCTTGTCGACTACTTCATCTAATTTATAACCATAAGCTTCTAAAGAGGTGTGAGCCATTCTAATACCGCCATATAAATTGACAATTCTTTTTAGTGGTTTATCGGTTTGTAAGCCAACAATCACTTCATTATCTTTATCGATATAGCCAGGTTCAAAATTATCAATTCCCGAAATTATTTTAGTTTCAACATCTAAAACACCTTTTTGTAATTCTTCTTTCGTTAATTCGTTAACTTTAGTGATTATAACTTTTGTTTTATCGCTAATTCCTTCTAAAAATGATTCGTCACCTAAATATTCTTTATAGTTATTTAAAATAAAATCTTCGACATCGATTTTATTTTTCCAACTTTCACCCTTAAAAAATTCCCATCCTTGCATCTTAATACCTCCATCCTGCATATATAAGTATATCACATTTATGTGATTTTTTTATACTTTTTTTATTTAATTTAAAATACATTTACAATAATTATTTTATGTGTTAAAATTTAAATAGAAGGGAGATATAGGATGAAAAAATTATATTTGTTATTAGTAGTTGCTAGTTTAACTCTTGCAATTGTTACTGGATGTTCAAGTAATGGTGGAAACAATGAAGGAACTAACACTTCAACAGGAACTAATGATCAATCAGGAAATAATTCTACGCAACAAGGAGAAGCCACCTCTAATTTAGCGCAAAATGTAAGCAGTAGTGGTGCTATAACTAAAGAAGGTAAATTAATTGTTTTTATAAAAAACAATAATAATACAGCTGTTGACTTAGATATAGAAGTAGAATTTTACGATGCTGATGGTATGATTGCTGGTAGTGATTCAGATATTTTAATGGGTGTTGGGGCTA
Source organism: uncultured Bacilli bacterium (assembly GCA_944359025.1). Classification (GTDB taxonomy): domain Bacteria; phylum Bacillota_I; class Bacilli_A; order RF39; family UBA660; genus Faecisoma. The sequence continues at coordinate 2,778 of CALVSM010000018.1, read as the reverse complement.
ATAATGAAGTAGCTGTTGAAATGTATGGAACTCCAGAAGAATTTGATAACTATAAAATTTATGTCGATGTTGAAGCTACTAGTGTGATTTCATATCTTGATAAAGTAGAATTAGTTCACAATAACAATGGCGAAGAAATTGTTGCCCAAGTAAAAAATAATTCACAAGATGAAATCGATTATATCGAAGTTAGCGTTGTTTATTACCAAGATGATAAAGTAGTCGGCTATGATTACAGTAATGATATTGAAATAAAAGCAGAAAGATCAGCTAATTTTACTTTACGCTATCCACATGATGACAATTATGATGATGTAAAATTCGATACTTATAAGGTATTTATTAACGAAGCATATTCTTATAATTGGTAATATCTAATCAAAGTTATTCCTCTACACTGGAATAACTTTCAGACTGTTGACAAATAAATTTTGTTAATGGTCTTTTTATTTTTTTAAAATCATTGCATAATATACATGTAAGGTTGCTTTTATATTCCAAAAATAAGCTTACAAACCTTACTTTTTTTGTGAAAAAATGGTAGTTATGGAGTATAAAAGAAAGTAAGTGATGTAGATAAAGACCAGGAATGTTATATTAAAATGATAAATAAAAAATGTTTGGATATAATACAAGTGTTATATGTGACAATAATAATTACGTATTAACTGTTGATACAAATGGAAGTAATATGCATGATTCAGTTTCATTTTATCAATCTCTTGAGAATTTAATAAATCATTTAGATATAATAAAAATAACTTATTTTATAGGAAATGCAGCATATTTAACTTCACATATTTGTAAAATATTAATAGATTTAGGTATGATACCAGCTTTTCCTTATACTAGACTTGGATATAGAAAAGACTATTTCAATTTGTATATGATGAATATAATGATATTTATATATGCCCAAAACATATTGAAAGAGTTTTTGTCGATGGGAAAATGAAGTATGGACTAAAGAGTACATACTTTAGGACAAAAGAAAGAGTCCACCGCAAGTTGACTCTTCTTTATGTGTGCATGAATTTGAAAAAATTCGCATTACATTATTATGTCTAATATAGATATATATTAAAATAATAACTGTTTTGAGTGATTTATAAAATAAAAGACAAATAAGTATTTTTAATACCTATTTGTCAACAGTCTGAAAGGTTAACCGAAATTAACCTTTCATATATTTAAAGTCGATTAGTTCGACTAATTTCCCAATGGTGCCGTTGAGGAAGTTATCTACAACTTATTGGTAATTTGATATATAAAATCAATCTGATTTCATTTTAACATATAATATGTATTTTTACCAGTACCATTTTGAATTAAAATATTATCATTTATCATTTTATTTAAAATATCATTAGCCCTAGTTTTTGAAACATCTAATAAAGATTCTACAATTAATCTATTTATTTTATTATTTTTCTTTAAATATTCAATAATTTGTTCTTCTTGCGTTAAATTTATAGGTAATATTTTTATATTATTTTTATCTACATAATTAACATTATATAAAGTAACTTTAAATGTATTTTGAGTATTTGATATTAATGGCTTCTTATCATATTCTTTATAAGATTCCATGATTCTTCCAATACCAGTACCAAAACTTTCAACATATTTTAATCTATAAAATATATTAGCTAAATTGGGATTTCTAGATTCAGATACACCATTGTATAAATCTTCCATACTAATTCCTTTGACTAGGCCTCCCAAAGAAGTGATTTCAAAACGGTCATCAAATAATGATACTAATATACTCCCAGTAAAATTATAATCTCTATGTATAACTGCATTTAATAATGATTCTCTAAGTGCATATTCTGGATAATCTTTAGTGTCAATTCTTTCAAGTCCAACAATTTTACCTTTTGTTTTATTATATAAATCAAGATATTCAAATGTATCATTTACTTGTTTTAAAACAGAACCAGTAAACTCTTTTCTATCTCTAAATTCTAATTTGCTATTTCCATTAAAAATTGCACATTTAATTGAAAAAGGACACTCATCAGATAATAATAAGCCTAAATTTGTATACATTTCATCTAAATTGATTATTTTTAAAGTTTTCAAAATGTTTTTGTTTATATCAATATTTTTCTCTTTAAATAAAGCGATTAAATAATTAAAATGTAAATTTTGATGTTTTGAAGTTATCTCCTCAAAAGGGATATTTTGGCTATCAATAATTAATTTTTTTATCACTTCGTCACTTGCAGGTACACTTGTATTACCAGATCTTAAATAAACCCCAGAAGATTTTAAACCTTTGTCTGCTAAATAATATGGTTTATTTGGTGCATTTAAAATCTCTAAAATAATTATATTCTTATTATTAATTTGCTCTTGTTTTATATGAGTATATAACGTTAGATCAGATTTTATTCCATCTTTAATCATTCCGCTTAATGCTTCAATATCTTTTTTTGTATTATCTAATCCAACAATATTTCCATCATCATCAATTCCAATATAAATTCTACCACCACCAGAATTAGCAAATGCAACAATTTCTTTTTTTATATCTTTTGTAAGTTCAACTTTTAATTCTGTTTCTTGATCTTCTTTATACATTTTTATCACCCAATAATATTATATGCAAAACAAAAAAAATTATCAACTGATTCGACCACTTTTCGACCGCTTTTCGACCATACAAATTAAAAATCATTAAAAAAACGAACTATTACTAGTTCGAACATATTTCCCAATGGTGCTTGTGGTGGGAATCGAACCCACATGACATAAGCCACACGATTTTGAGTC
>CALVSM010000017.1 GCA_944359025.1 uncultured Bacilli bacterium | reverse complement strand
GATCAAAATATTATTTTCTATTTTGGTAATGAAACTAATCCTTATAGTATTGAACTTATAAATAATGCTACTATATATAATAATACTGATATTAATATAAATAACACTCAAAATTATGTTGAAGTAGAGCAATTAACTGAAGATGATATAATTACCATTTTGACCAATCTTCAAAATCAAATCGAAGGAACAGTATTCCAATCATTATTTGAACTATTTATAAAAAGTACATATTAATATAAATGTGGTAAAATATATTTAGGTGAAATTTATGACAATTACATTAAAAGTTAGTGAAAATACAAAACAAAAAATGATTGAATATTTTGAAGATAAAAAAAGACTAAAAACGCCTGATTATGCAATCTTTCAAGCAGATGAAGCTGATACAGTTGTTACACTATATAATTCAGGTAAAGCTGTTTTTCAAGGAAGAAGTGCGGATATTGATGCTAATATGTGGAAAGAAATGGAAAGACATTTAAACCCAACAAAAAAAGTCGAAATGACCAATAGTGAAGATAAAAAGAAAAAAGAAAAAGTTAAAGAATTTGTCGACCCTAAAATATATTATGCTAATACAATTGGTTCTGATGAAGTAGGAACTGGTGATTACTTTGGTCCAATCGTCGTATGTGCAACTTATGTAACTAAAGATGATATTCCTTTTTTAGAAGAATTAGGTGTTAAAGATTCTAAAAAATTAACCGATGATAAAATATTAGAAATAGTACCTAAAATAATTAAAAAAATACCTTATGAATGCATCATTTTAAATAATAAAGATTATAATGAAAATTATAATACTGATATGAATATGAATAAAGTAAAAGCAATATTACACAATAAAGTATTAAGTAAAATGATAACTAAATATCAAGCTGATTATATAGTAGTTGATCAGTTTGCTAACCCCTTTGTTTATTACAATTATTTAAAAGAAACTAATTATGTTAAAAACATAACCTTTATTACTAAAGCAGAAGATAAATGTCTATCTGTCGCTTGTGCATCACTAATTAGTCGATTTGTCTTTTTAAAAGAATTTGATAAATTAGGCGAAAAATTAGGCGTATTTTTAATCAAAGGAGCTAGCGATAAAGTTGATGAATTAGGACTAAGAATCGTTAATAAATATGGGGTTGATAAATTAAAAGAAATCGCTAAATTAAATTTTAAAAATACCGAAAAAATTAAACAATTAAAAGAATCTCAAAATTAACGAGATTCTTTTTATAATTTTTCTTCACCTTTATTTTTAAATTGAATAACGATTGGTGTTCCTTCAAAATCAAATGATTCTCTTATTTTATTTTCTAGATATCTTTGATAAGAAAAATGAACTAAGCCTTTACTATTAACTTGCATATTAAAAGTTGGTGGTTTAATAGCTACTTGATTACAAAAATATATTTTTAACCTTTTCCCTTTATATGAAGGTGGTAGATTAAGATTATAAGCATCTTTAATGCAATCATTAATCAAATTAGTAGCAATAAATTTAGTACTATTTTGATATACTTTAATAACTTGTGGCATTAAAGTATGTAATCTTTTTCTTGTTTTAGCTGATAAATAAACAATTGGCGCATATGGCATAAATTGAAAATTATTACGGATATCTTTCGTAAATTTCTTCATTTGTTCATCTTTATCTTCGATAACATCCCATTTGTTGACCACAATGATTATTGGTTTACCAGCTTCGATAGCATATCCCGCAATATGTTTATCATGTTCGATAATACCCGTTTGTGCATCGATTACTAATAAACACACATCAGAGCGATCTATTGCTTTCATACTTCTAAGTAAACTATATTTTTCGACAGTTTCATAGATACGACCTTTTTTACGCATACCCGCTGTATCAATTACGACAAATTTTTCATTATGATAAGTAAATGGCGTATCAATGGCATCACGGGTTGTCCCAGCAATTGGTGAAACAATTACTCTTTCCTCGTTTAAAATAGCATTTACTAAACTACTTTTACCAACATTAGGTCGTCCAATTACACTAAATTTTATAATATCATTATCTTCTTCCTCAACTTCGTTAAAACCACTAGTTATTTCCATTAATAATTCATAAATACCTTCATTTTGTTCAGAACTAATATTGATATAATTATCAAAGCCTAACTCATAAAAATCATAAATATTATCTTTAGCTAATTTACTATCGATTTTATTAATAGCCACAATTACTTTTTTATTTGCTTTTAACAACATATCTTTAACTACTAAATCGTTAGTAGTAATACCTTCTTTAGCATCGACAACAAATACAATCACATCAGCTTCTTCAATAGCTATTTCAGCTTGTATTTTAATTTCATCGTTAAATTTTTCAGCACTTATATCGATACCACCAGTATCAATTAAATGAAAAGCATAATCGCCAAATTTAACGTCGCCATATATACGATCTCTAGTAATTCCAGGAATATCTTCAATAATAGCGATTTTCGTTCCTACTAATCGATTAAACAATGTACTTTTACCAACATTAGGCCGACCTACTAAAGCAACAACAGGTTTTTTCATAATTTCACCTTCTTACCATATTTTATTTTGTCATCTTTATAAATGATTTTACTAAATTCTAATAATCTAGCTAAACTGATAAAATTAATATTATCTTTTATTTTTAAATATAATTTACCATTATATTTATAACAACTACAATAACTTAATAAATCTTTATTTAAATAATCATAATCTATTTCATAATAAAAATCATTTTTAATAATATTTATTTCCATATCAATTTGATTAAAATAATTATAATAATCTAAATCTTCTTTGATAATTTCGATAATCATTCCATAATGTTTATCTGAATAAATATCAATATTATAATAACCATTTACTTCAATATCAAATTGGTTTTTAATCTTATTAAATAATTTTTTAAAATATTTTTCTAATTTTAATTTATTATCTAAATCTAATTTTTTATTTAAAAAAACAATAAATTTATTATTGTCGATAACAAATTTCACAATATCACCTATTTTATATTATGAATTTGTTTTAAAATTGCAATAAATTAAATTGTTCTTTCGATTTTTTGATGAATTTCATCTTTACCAATTTTAGTTACATTACTAAACATAATAAATTCATCCCCAATAACTAAATCTAAGTCTTCTAAAATAACATTTCTTTGTTGTTGTTGTTTAGTAATTGGTATTTTATCGACCTTCGTAGCAACGATTGTAACCGGTAATTTATAATATTTTAAAAAGTTATACATCATAATATCATCGTTAGATAATTTATGTCTAAAATCAACTAGCATAAAAACTTGTTTTAAATTTTTCCGACTAGTTAAATAATCTTCCATCATCAAACCGAATTTTTTTTGTTTTTTCTTATTTACTTGCGCATAACCATAACCTGGAGCATCCACTAAATAAAATTGATTATTTACTAAATAAAAATTTATCGTTTGCGTTTTCCCAGGGGTAGCAGAAGTTCTAGCATAATTTTTTCGATTAATCAATGTATTGATAAAACTACTTTTACCGACATTTGATCTTCCAACTAACAAAAATTCTGGTTTATTATCCGTAGGATATTGACTTCTTCTTACTGCGCTTACCTCTAAATTTACCGAACTGATTTTCATTTTAAAATCACTCCTTTTAGCTCTTTAATTATAACATTTAGGAGTTTATTTGTCAAAAGTCAATTTATAAGCTTTTTGGACTTCATTAGCTAATAAAGCAGATTTAAGACGGTCTAATCTAACCTTTTCAACCGCTTGATAATATTCATAAAAGTTGTAAGTGAATTTAGATAAATAAGAATTAGTTAAATAGTCATTAAAAATAGCATGTATCTTCAACATATCTTCGATGGTTTTGTCGTTAAAAAATTTGGTTTGATAATACTTTAATATCATATCTAATTTTTCTGAAGGTATATCGATATGACCTTCAATTTCAACTAAATTTTCGAGTTTTTCATATAAATTAGAAAATTCCTGATAAGAAATTTTTTCTACTAGATGTCCTAATAAAATATAAGCTGTTTTGTTTTTACCATCAAAACTAGTTAAAAAATCGACCGGTTTATTTCCCTTACTACTATTAGGTACCATCGTAAAGTATTGATATAATGTCTGATTATCACTTTTAGTAAAGCAACGGTAACTATAACCATTAAAAGCATTTTTCAAAACCATCATTTGTGATTCAAAAATAAATTGTCTTAATTTTGGATTAATACTATTAATATTTATCATATTTTTCCCCCTAAAACACCTCTATTATACCATTATCTAGTTTTCCCGACAACTTCTAAATATTCTATTCCAAAATAAACTTCATCATTTATAAATTTTCCTGTTCTAGAATCAAAAGCAAATTCGTAAGATAAGGTTTCTTCATGAAGTTGAACAATATTGGTAGGTATTTCTTTAAAAGGAATAAATTTAGTTTTTAAAACATCACAATTATTCAATATTTCTAATAATTGTGGTTTAACATTATAATGATCTTCTTTTTTAGAATAATAACCGGGAATAATTAAATATTCAAATGTATTACTATCATTCAAATCGATTAAACTAAACATTTTAAGCAATGTTTTTACAAAATCTGATGATAGATGCGCAACTATCGCTATTTTTTTAGTCCTTTCATATAAAATAACTCCAAAACAAGTAGCTAAAGCTTGCGTTCCGATAATTGGTTTTTCTAAAGTTGAAATATCAGCATCATTCATAGCTACTAAATTAAATAATTTTGTATTTTCTTCTTTCATTTTATCCCTTCTTAAATTAAGTGGTAAAGACTATTTATAAAATTAAAACCCTTACAAAATAAGGGATAATTAACAAAATGGTGGAGCTGAGGGGAATCGCACCCCTGTCCGAAAATACCAAGATTAAAGTTCTACAAGTTTAGATAATTTGTTGTTTTCCTAAATAATAATAAATTATCAAAATTTTATTTAGTAATTTCTATTAAATTTCTTCAATAAACCTAGAAAATAATTTATTGATATAACTCACTAATCGAGCCTCTTTTATTTTCCGTGAGTAAGAAAATAAAGAAGCAGCCTTCTAAATTATTAAGCGAAAGCTAATTGATTTCTGTTTCCAGTTATTTTTAAATTTGGATGTATCGTATACCTTACGACTTGCCCTTTAAAAATAATATTCCCGTCGAAACTAGACAGCCCCATGTGATATATATAATATCACAGTTTTAACTTTTTGTAAATAATTAGTAGTTTTTTAAATCTTTAGCTATTTGTCTTGCAATATCTTTTTGTTTAATCGTTTCTCTTTTATCATAATTTTTCTTACCCTTAGCTAAACCCAATAATATTTTAGCTTTACTACCTTTAAAATATAGTTTAATTGGAATCAAGGTAAAACCTTCTAATTCTAATTTATCTCTTAATTTTAATATTTCTTTTTTATGCATTAACAGTTTTCTTGTTCTTGTTTCTTCATGGTTAAAAATATTACCTTGCTCATATTTACTAATATGCATATTAAGTAAATATATTTCATTATTTTTAATGATGGCATAACTATCTTTTAAATTAGCTTTTCCTAATCTAATCGATTTGATTTCAGTACCTGTTAAAACGATGCCTACTTCAAATGTATCGATTATCTCATAATCAAAATTAGCTTTCCTGTTTAATATCTCCATCTTTAACCACCTCGAAGTCAATCGTTCTTTTTTCTTTATCAGCAGCGATAACTTTTACTCTAACACTATCGCCTAAACGATATCCACGTTTATCTTTATTACCTCTTATTGTAAATGTTGTTTCATCATAAGTATAATAATCTCCTTTTAGACTATCTAATCTAACTAATCCTTCTATTAAATTAGGTAATTCAACAAACATTCCAAAATTTAATACCGAACTAATAATACCATCATATTCTTCCCCAATATGATCCATCATATATTCAGCTTTTTTCATATCATCAACGGCTCTTTCACATTCGATACTTCTTCTTTCCATATTAGATGCATGTTCAGCGACAAATGGTAATTCTCTTTCATAATAACTAATAGTTTCATTACTAATATTATTATCAAATAAATAAGTGTGTAACAAGCGATGGACGGTTGTATCAGGATATCTTCTAATTGGTGATGTGAAATGGGTATAACATTTACTTGCTATTCCAAAGTGACCAATATTATTAGTGTCATATATAGCTTTTTGCATACTTCTTAATAATAAACCCGACAATAAATGAAATTCTTTTTTATCTTTTAATTGATTTAAAATATTCTGCATAGTCTTCGGTGTTATTTTTTTTATATCTTCTTTAACTTTATAACCTAAAATATTTAAAAAACGCATAAAATTATTGATTTTTTCTTCGTTAGGCTCACCATGAACACGATAAATAAAAGGTAATTCCATATAATAAATATGTGTAGCAACGGTTTCATTAGCAGCAATCATAAAGTCTTCGATTAACTTTTCGCCAGTTCCTCTATTTCTTAAAGTTACATCGATAGCTTTTCCTTTATCATCGACGATAATTTTAGATTCGTCGATATCAAAATCAATATATCCCCTATTTTCTTTGTTTTTACGTAATATTTTAGCTAAATCAGCCATCATTCTTAATTTATCGACATATTCTTCATAACCTTCAGGAACACTATTTTCTTCTAATATTTGGTTAACTTTTTTATAAGTCATTTGTATTCTTGATTTGATAATAGTTTGTAAAATATCATAATCTACTACATTACCATTTTCATCTATTTCCATAATACATGATAAAGCTAGGCGATCGACATTAGGGTTTAATGAACAAATACCATTAGATAATTTATGGGGTAACATAGGAATTACTCTATCCGCTAAATAAACACTAGTTCCTCTATCAAAAGCTTCACTATCTAAAGCTGTATTAGGTTTTACATAATAACTAACATCCGCAATATGAACACCTAATTTATAATTTTTACCAACTTTTTCAATGGATATCGCATCATCGATATCTTTCGTATCATCGCCATCGATAGTAAATATTACTTCTTCTCTTAAATCAGTTCGATTAACTAAATCTTCTTCTTTTACTTCATCAGGTATGTTATCTAACTCTTTCATAACATTTTCACTGAATGTATCAGGTATTCCCATTTCATTAGTAATTGATAAAATATCTACCCCTGGATCATTTTTATGACCTAATATTTTAATTACTTCACCTTTATAGTTGTTATCTTTTAACTTACTAGTAATTTTAACTAAAACTTTATGACCTTCCATCGCTCCTAGTGTTTTATCGATAACAATATCTAATTTAACCCGATCATCATCTAGTTTTAAAAAAGGTTTATTTTTAACATAATATATTTCGCCAACCATCTGTTTAAATTTTCTATCGACAATTTTTAAAATTCTACCTTCTAAATCTATTCCTTTAGGAGAAGTTATTTCAACGATTACTTTATCGCCATGAATTGCCCCATTCATATTAGTAGGTGGGATAAAAACATCTTCATCACCTTCGATATCGACAAAACCATAACCTTTTTTATTCGCAATCATCGTTCCAATTTTTAAATGACTATTAGTAAATAATAAATAATTATCTTTTTTAGTTCGATATATTTTTAATTCATCTTCTAATTTATTTAATACTTTCAATAATTCTTTTAATTCATCGACACTACTAAAACCTAAACTATCGTTTATTTCGGTAACCGATAAAGCTTTATCCGAATTAGTTAATAATTCTATAATTTTTTCTTCCATACATCCTCCTTATAAATTATCGATAATTTTTCTAATCAATAATTTCTTTTTATATTCTAAACAATAAAACAAAATAAAGATAATATTCCCAAACAAAGCAACAATAATATCTTTCATTGTATCATATACCCCACTAGCAGCTCTTTGCATATCTTGATTAAATAAATTATCGATAGAAAATTCCATTATTTCCCAAATACTCGAACTAGCTAAAGAAAAAATAAAGATAAAAATACCATTAAAAATAATATTTTTATGATTAAACATTCTTAATTTGATTAATATATAAATCGCCAATATTCCTGATAAAAAACCCCAAATAAAATGCGAAAAATTATCAAACCAAGTGGTTGTTTTAAATAAATGTAATTGACAACCTAAAAATAAAGCAATAAAACCAAACAACATATATAATAAAGTTATTATAGGACTTATTTTAAACATAAATGGTATTATAATATATAAACTAAATAACAACAAAGTTACATCTTTATTATTTATCGCATAAAAAACTGAAATAAAACATAAAACAAAAGCAATTACTATGTTTATTTTATTCAATTTCATCTATTTTCTCCATTTCTACTTGATTAATAGCATTAAATCTTTTTGTTATTTTATCGGTTGTTGTATGAATATCTTTAACATCTTTACTAACTGTTTCGATACTTTTATATAACTTATCCCATCTTTCTTTATAACGATTAAATTCACTACTTAATAATCTTAATTCATTGTGAATAACACTAGTATATTTATCTCGTTCAATATTTTTTAAAATAATTTGAATCGTCGTTAAAGTACTAATTAAAGTAGTCGGACTAGTTATCCACACTCTTTTTTTATAAGCATATTCGATTATATCAGAGTGGTAAGCATTAACTTCAGCAAAAATTGCTTCCGCTGGTAAAAAAAGTATCGCTTGATTACTAGTTACTCCATCGATTATATATTTACTACTAATAGCATCAATATGTTTTTTCATATCACTTCTAAATAGTTTTTCCGCTTGTTCTCGAACACTAACTTCTCTTTTTTTATCCACCATAATTTGATAGTGTTCTAAAGGAAATTTAGAATCAATAGCGATTAAACCTAAAGGTTCTGGAGCAAATAAAACACAATCAGCTATCGTGTCATTATTAAATTTATATTGCATTTGATATATTTTATCGTTATCCCCAAAAATATTATACATAATATTTTTTAAATTAACTTCACCAAATATACCTCTTGTTTTTTTATCCGTTAGAACACTTTGTAAAGATATAATATCACTAGATAAATTATCGATTTTCTTTTGTGCCTCATCTATTTTTGATAATCTTTCTAAAACATTAGTAAATGTTTTGTTTGTTTTTTCAAAATTTTCATCTAATCTTTCATTAACTTTATTGTTAATTAAAGTTAACTTATTATCTAATTTATCGTTTAATTTTTCAAAATCATTACCTAAATCTTTACTAAAAGATGATTTAAATTCCCCAATTTCTTTAACAACATTCGTTTCTAATTTACCTAATCTTTCCGTAATATTAGATTCGTTAATATTTTTAGTTAAAGATAAAATTGTAATAATTAGTATAATTATTAATAAACCAATTATGATATATTCCATATTGAATCACCATTTTAATTATACTATATAGTTATATAAAGGTCAAACAAAATAAACTGTATCAAATACAGTTTATCTATCTAATAACCATGCTTCATATCCCCCTAATATATTATAAACTCTATACCCTTGTTTAATAAGATTTAAACATACTTTATAACTATTTTTACCATACTGACAATAAATATAATAATCTTCATTTTTATTTAAATATTTACTAGGTTCTTTTAATAATAAAAGCATCGGAATATGAATTGCATTATCAATATGATTATCATTATATTTTTCTACACTTCTAATATCGATAATATTGATATTATTTTTATTTAATAAATCATGAATACTAATATTCATTGTTATCACCAATATATTATATGTTAATAAATATACTTAATAAAGTGAATAAATCTATAAAATAAAACATATTTAAAAAATATAATTTATTTAAGTTGTATTTTTGTATATCTAGTTAACAAATAGAAAACAAGTAAAAAAACAGTCCACCTCCTCCCTATTCAAGGAAGGAGGCGGACATTACCTTGTTGTTCTTTTTTGTTCTTTTTTACTTTCTTTGCTTCTTGAATTTCTTCCCTCTTCAAAGAAAAGGGTTATAGATTTCAAACTTTCGTTTGAAATCTATGGGATGAGGACGGCACGCGCGCTGTAGTAACTGTCCGCATCACCACCGTTGCTGAGGAAGTAGAACACGCCTGCGTTAGAACCATTGTTGTAGTAGCCGCCACGGATGAACCAAGAGCTACCAGAGTAGACGAAGTACGCGTAATCACTATACCAGCCACCATCCCAGCTACCAAAACTTGATAGTGTCTCTTTAGTCGCATCACCTAGCTTGCCTCGACCATGATTTTCATAATTGGTATTATATGTATACTTGTCATAATACTTCGCATTTGGTGCACTACTAAAGCCGGCACTACTTGAATAGAATGAGCCACTACTATTGACCATGTTTCCCATTACGTATTCATATGCTCCTCCGGACATGTCATATACTCCATACACATTTCCAGTTGTTGACTGTCCTGTGTTACTTTTATATGAAGTTGTACTACTTCCTCCACCAGTATAAAAGCTACTATTACTATTGATTGTTATATCCGTTGTTCCTAAACCATATTTACTTTGTTTTAAATACGCTACTGCTCCCCATTCCATATTTTTCATCATATGTGAGTCGCCACTTAAGCTATAACTACTTCTTATGTTTTGAATAGCGGTGAAGAAAGCCGATACGGTTGTACTTCTTAAACTACTTACTCCTGGCTTTACTGTTATCTTACTTGTACTTCCACTTACTTCAAACTTACCTACCCAGAAGCCACTTACTTGTTCACTTCCAAATGTAAATGCTGGATGAGTATACCAATTTCCATTAGATGCATTCGTACATGTTTGACTACTACTTCCTGATCCACTTACTGCATCAGTACATTTTACAGTTCCTGTTGTCGCTGTTCCTGATTCAAATGTTACATTGATTAATTGTTGCGATACACTTCCGTTATTGGCATTAAACAATTGATATTTATATCTTGGTATCCATACATACCATAATGCTATTTCACTTTCACTTATGGTTTGACCTACACTTTTACTTACGCCACTATTTAATACTACAGCATTGGCCCATTCTTGATTATCGTAATTATACCAAGCTTGGGTTGTATCGGCATACACCCAGTTAGTACCATCATATTTAATAGGTATCATATTTGTATCCAATTCAGGAGCATTAGCACCACTATTATCAACATAATCTTCTTCTGGTTCTTCTATTGGTGGCGTAACACTACATTCTTCATCATCCATGACAAAATTTCCATCACCACACAAAGTAAATTTATGATTATTACTTTCAATAACTAAATTAGTTATTTTTCCATTACTATAACTAACTTCCTCTACTTTAGCATTACCTAAATTTACCATTTGCGATACTTCTTCTACTGTTACTCCATCAGCACATATATTTTCTTCACCAGTTAACTGATTTTGCATATCCGCTGTCGCACAATAGTTATTGATTCCACTATATATCATCCTTGCTTCCGAACGACCTGCTGACACTCTTGCATCTTCAATTACATTTAATATAATTGGTGTCGCAATTAAAGCAACTATGGCTAGTATAATTATTACTGCTAATAATTCAATTAAAGTAAAACCTTTTTTAAACATATCCCATCAACTCCTATTTTTATTATGTTTATTTAATTTATTATACCTATAATTAATTTTAACTTAAAATGAGATAAAATGCAAGAGAAAAAATAAAATATCAGTAAAAAAGAACCACTATAATGGTTCAATTAACATATTATTAATCTCCGTCGTTAAAGAAATCATCAAAGAACTGATCATCAGTAACACCATTGATAACTTTGTTTTCTTCTTCTTTTAATACGATATCCGGTTCTTTAATTGTATTATCAACCTTAATAGAATCTTTTATAGAAACATCTTTATCATTAGAAATAGGTGTAATTTTATTGAATGTTGGTTCTTTAAAATCAGTTACTTTATTAGAAGCTTGAGCATTAGCTAATTGTTCTTGTCTTTCTTGTTCTTCTAATTCAGCAATTTTCGCATCGATACGTTTAACTAAAGCATCGATATCAAAATCATCTTCTTTAACAGGTCTTATCGGTTTATTTTGACTACCACCTGAATCACTAGAATCACGAGGTACAACTGGCGGAACTGGTGGGCGATTAAATGATGACATCATATCATTTAATTTAGATTCTCTTTTAGCATCGACATAAGCTTTTAAATCAAATAATTTAATATCTTGTTTTTCTCTAGTAGGATAAGTAGCTTTAGGATAAGATTTACCCCAACCACCTTCTTTTTGAATTTTCCAATCAGGAACAACTCTAGTTTTAAAAGGCATTGATCTAATTCTTAAAACGATAATTGTATTTTCTGGTAATCTTTGTAAATCACTAACTGTTACTAATGGCGTACTAGCTGTTTTATCTTTTTCTTTAGATTTAACTTCCCCACATAACTTACTTATTTCTTCTAGTGACGCTAATTCACTACTAATTAAGTAGATAATATTACCACAGTTACCTTTAATAGTTTCCCCATTTTCTTTACCATAAACTTGATATAATTGAGCAAAGTTTTGAATAATAAAAGTAAATCTAATATTTCTACTACGAGCAGCTGTAACCATCGTTGTAACATCTTTTAAAGGGGGCATATTCGCAAACTCATCTAAAATAAAATTAGTTTTAAAAGGTAATTTACCACCTGATTCTTGCGCCACATCGATTAATGTCTCATAACATTGCTTAATAAAGATAGTAACTAAAGAGTGATAGGTTTTTTTCTCATCTTGAATAACTAAAAATACAGCTGTTTTTTTACGACCAATATCTTTTAAATCAAAATCACTATGACTCAACATTTCTGATAAATTTTCTCTTGAAGAAAATAATTTAATTTTTTGTTTAAATACGGATAAAATACTACTTTTAGTATCATTAGGAGCCATAATAGTTGAAGAAACATTGATATAAGCAGGACTTGCTTTATCTTTATAACCAAAATATTCTTTGATATAAGTAGTATTACCTAATTTTTCTTCACCTACTGTCGTCATTAAATTAATAGTATTTAAATTTATTTCATCTTCTTTAGCATCTTCAAATAAAGCTAAAGCTAAACCAGTAAAATAATCAGCTGAAGTCTTTTCCCAAAACGGGTCTTGACTTTGCGCTTTATCATCATACAAAATATTCATCGCTAAATCGTCTAGTAATTCATTAGCTTTATCTTTATTACCTGATTTATATAATTGATAAGGTAAACCTAATGGGTTCCAAGCACTACCTTTTTGTGGATCACGAAAATTAAGTAAAACTATATTATAACCTTTTTCTCTTAACATTTCGGCATTATTTTCGTATATTTCACCTTTAGGATCGGTAATAATCATTGATTCACCTTTTTTAGCTAAAATACGAACCATCGGTTGAACCATCGTTTGTGTTTTACCTGCACCAGTCGAACCTAAAATAAGATTGTGGTATTCCCCACCATCAACCCAAATTTCCTTGCCGTTATTAATTAGTGGTATTCCTGCATGTTCACAAGTTTCTTGACTTGGTATAACTTTATAAATACTCGGTTGTTTTTTAAATTCTTTTTCATCAGCCCATCTAGCATACCCTTTTTCTTCTTTGGCACCAGTACTAAAACCAAAACCTTTATCCCGATCAAAGAAATAAGAAGAAACACTAGTAAAGATAAAGATAAAAGCAAATACATAACCAACGATAGTTGGAATAATATATTGTGCTGAAAAAGCGGGTAACGGATCAAACCCATGGAACTTACCATCAGTGGCAAAACTAGATAAATTTAATACTGCTATAGCGACAAAATATAATAAAACCACAGCAAAAATAGCAAATATTAAATAGTCTTTAGCTGACGCTTTAAATTTTAATTTCATTAAGGCTCACCTCTATTTATTCCTATATAAAAGTATATCACATAATTCATTAAATTTCATTATTTTTTCTAATTTTAATTAAAATATAACCGACAATAATAATTACGGTTAATAACAATATTCCTACTATTGATATTGCTAAAATATTTTCTTGAATAATATCTTTAATCATAACATCGTACCTAACATCAGGAGATATTTTAAAATAGATAAAATCTTTAGTAGTATCTTCATTAATATTCCAAGAATAAATATTGTTTTTTGAATCAACTTCATCAGCATTATGATTTGCTAATTTATTGTAAAATTTTATACTTATTTTAAAACTATTATATTTTGACTGTTCCGATAATAACTCATCGTTTTTAATATTTTCTAAATAAGCATTTTTAGAAGTGGTAAAACTAACATAATTCCCTACTCTTTCAATATCAGCATAATCAAACATGTTTTTAAAAGTATATGATTGTACATAATCATCCAAAGAAGAATATTTATTTTTTGCGATAAATGACGAATATTTATCTCCTTCTTTAGTTGTGATTTTTATTCCTTTGTATCCTGGATTATTCATATATATATTTGAATAATAATCTAAATATTCTTCTTTAGTCATCGAATTATTTTCGATAATTTGATTATCAACAAAAACAGTAATCGTTTCTTTTATTTTTTCTTTGTTAGTAATTACTAAATCATATTTAACATCACAACCAGTTAAAAATAAAACCAACAGTAGCATAAAAATTATTTTTTTCATAAATTCCTCCTAGCTACAACTTCCCGCACCAGTAGCGTTACAAGCTCCTTCTGATTCGTACAAAGCTCCACCAACTTGACCTGTTAATTCGACCCCTGAAAAATATTCAACTGGATCTTGTCGTACTTTAACACCATTGACATAACTATATATTTCAATATGAAGGTGTGGACCCGTTGAATCACCAGTCGATCCTACATTACCAATTTGTTGCCCAGCACTTACTTTATCGCCAACTTGAACAAGTTTAGATAATCTAATTTGATGCGCATATAGACTATAATATTCATAATAACCGCCATTTAATTGACCATGACCAAGGACAATATAATTACCATATGACGAATCATAAGCATTAGTTACAACTACACCATCATCAATAGCATATATATTAGCATCAGAATCAGCTCCTATATCGGTTCCATAGTGATGGCGACAACAATGATATATTGGATGTACACGCCAACCGTAAGCTGATGTTACGTTATTATATTGCAAGTCTAAAGGATATCCAGCAAGCATTAATTCTACTTCTTTAATATCACCATCATAAAAATAATTTAAAACTTCTTTATATGTGCTACCGTTCGTAATCATATCATTAGCTTTAGCTTGATCCATAATATTATTAGAAGAATCGCAAGTTCCTGAACAAGAAGAACGATATTGAGTTGTAACAAATTTACCATCTTTAATTATAAAGTCATTTAAAGTTGTATCAATCGCATTTTTAATTTTTTCCATCGTTTCTGTATCATTAATAATTGGTGGTCGATAATAGTTTCCATTACTATCAGGTCCACTAGCTATAGTATCATAATTGTTATCAGCACCATCTTCCATATTATGACAGCCTTCTGTAACACTACAATATATTTGATTCATTGCACAACTTTTTATTCTTAAATTGGTTGGTATATTATCTTCAGTAGCACCATTAGCGGCATATAAATAGTTCTTAGCTGCAACTGCCATAACTTTTAAAAATTCTTCAGACCTACCAGTTGCAAAACCTTCGACATATAAAACACCTTGTAAATATTCATATAAAGATACTTGATCAATAACCGTATTATTATTACAGTCTAAAATTGTAACTGTAGCATTATTACCAGCAAAATTAGCGGAAGAACCAGAACTGGTTTGATAATCTTCATACATAGCTACTCTTAAAAATATTTCATCGACAGTATCATCTACTTTAGTTTGAACATCTTCGACATCTTTATCATCATAATAAAACTTCTTAACAAAATCATCTCTTAAATATTCTTCATATCTCTCGATATCTAATTTATATTTTTCTGAATAGTCTATTACTAAAACCATTTCACCATCGATTTCTTCATAAACATCCTCAGGACATTGATAATCAATATCATCATAATCTTTATGATTACTTATCTGACACATATGCTTACCATTAGGTGCGGCATATTCGCTACCATTTTCATAACAACAAAAACTAACCATTCTTGTCGCTAAATCCTCAACTTTTTTATCACTTTTTTTAAAATCGACATAATTGGAAGGACTTAAATCCTCGATACTTGTTATTTCTTCATCATCAAGAGTCGTAAAAGGATCAGCATATGTTAAAGTAGCGGTTAATAAAGTAGCATTTAAACGAACATTTTTATCTTCTAAATATTCATCATATACCTCATCGATATGTTCATAAAAATTATTTTGTTCAATTTCTTGACATTCCTCATCGTTACACCAACCACGAAAAGTTAAAAAATTACCTAATTTTTCGCCAAACTCTGATATAGCTTCGCCTGCTGAATCTATCAATTCATTAATATAAAACAAAGGGGAAATAATTATCGTAATAACAATAAGAACTGTAATTGTCGTAAAACATCCACTTAAACCAAAAGTACCAAATGAAGCAAACCCCATAATTTTTTTAGCAATATCGAAAGTTCCTTCACCAGAAACTTCTTCTTCATCCTCCTTTTTACTATTAAAAAACGAAAAAGGACTAATTTTTTTAGGAGATAAAGCCTTAGAAGCTGTATTTAAAGCTTTTTTCCCAGCTTCCGTTTTTGAAATTGCGTCGACTGCGGCTCCAGCTGCTGGTCCTGCGACTGCATTAGCTGCTGCTTTAGCCCCCTGTTTAACTAATTCTTGTTTAGCTTGATTAATTTTATTTTGTTGTTCTAAATTATTTTTTCTTAATTGGTTACCACGATTCACTTGATTTCGATTAGGATTATAACCATTATTTAATTTTTGATTATTTAAGCCTTCTTTAGGTGGCAAACCTTCTTGATGAGGTATATTAGGCTGTTCAGTTTGATTATTAATAGGTGATGCTGAAAAATTCCCTTGTTCAGGAAATTTTTCACTTTTTTGACTATTTTGAATATTTTGAGGATTGTAACCATTGTTTAAGTCATTCATCTACATCACCACTTTTTTTATAATCCGCCACCACTTCCAAAAGAATCTAATTCTTGTTCAGTAGCAATTACATTTATTCGCATTCTTCTACTACCACAAACAAATAAAGCTTCTCCTTGATTGTAACGTTTAATACTATCTTTTTCATTATCGTTTAAATCGATTAATTTAGATAAATCTTCAACCGCTTGTTTTTTCAAACCCATAATTAAATAATAAGAAGCATTATCAAATATCGCTTTACCTTGCGTAATAACTGAAGGTTCACTAAAATCGGAAGGTTGTTGGGTAATAATTATTGTTCCGGTATTGTATTTACGAGCTCGTCTTTGAATTTGACCTAAGAAATCAGCTCCTAATACATTACTACCAGAAATTAAAACATGCGCCTCATCAACGGTTAATACCGTATTAACATTAGGGTTTAAAGTTAAACTCCAAGCATATTTTAAGATATTAAAGAATAAAGCATTTCTAATATTTTTATCACTATTCATTAACTCTTTAATATTAAATACAATAAAGTTACTTTGCGGTTTAATCGTCGTATGACCATCAAAATAATATCTTAACTCTTTAACTAATGGTCGTATTTTCAACTCTAATTTTTCTAAAACATCTTTTTCATGCGTTTTTTCTGGAATAGATAATAATTTTCCTTTAATAGTTGCATAAACATCTTTCAAAGTAGGATAATCTTGGGAAGTTAATTTAGAAAAATCAGTTGTGAAATCGATACCAAATCTACGATAAGTATCTTGAACGATTTCACTAAACATATTAATAACATCTTCTTCCGTACTAGGATCATAATATTTAATAAAAGCTTTTATCGATTGTAAAGTTCTCGTTAAAACAGTATAACCTAACCCTTGTTTAATTTCTTCTTCATCAGCATCCATAATGATTTCCAACGGATTAACCATACCAAATTCGCCACCTTTACCTAAATCGATAAAGTCACCACCGTATAATCTAGTCATATCTTCAAATTCACCTTCAGGATCGATTATAACTAATTGAATATCATTTCTAATATGCGTTCTAATTAATAATTTAGCCGCTGTTGATTTACCAGAACCTGAAGTACCTAAAATAATAACATTAGCATTATTACGGTTGTGTTCTTTCCTAATTTGGTATAAAAATTGATTGAATAAAATAACACCACCAGAGAAATCAACACCTAATAAACAAGATAACCCTGGGTCTTTAATACTATCAAAAATAAATGGGAACATTGCGGCAATTGTTGGAGCAGGAATAGGTGTTCCAATGCGATCTTCAATCGGTTGTTTAGGATAAATTGGAATAATTGATTTTAAAACTCTTTCCTGTTCAAATCTTAAAGGAAAAGCTTTCATTTCCATCGCTTCTAAATAACTTTTTACTTGTAATTTTTTACTAATTAATTCTTCCTCAGAATCAGCCGTTACCATTACATGCATTTGAAAATCAAATATTTTAGATTGCGTACTAACTAATTGGGAAATAAAATATTCTAACGATTCATAATCTTGTCTAATTCGCTCTTGAATCGTTTTATCGTTTTCTTCTTGATATCTAGCTTTTAAATCAGCTATTTCTTTATTTAACATTCTTTGAATAACACTAAAAGGTAAAGGAATATGTTTAATTACTACTTTAACGCCTGACATACTAGTTAAATTAGCTAAATACCCAGGTGAAATAAATTTTGGATAAGAAACAACTGTCAAAATAGTTGCATATTTGTCGCTTATGATAAAGTCACTTGATCTAAATTCTAACCCCTTAGGAGCTATTTGCGTTTTTATATCCATTATCCTAACACCGTCCCAAATGTCGTGGTTACCCCACCGTTTAAGAAATTATCCAAAATCATTCGTAAATCATCGTTTGTAGTTTGATATGCAACTAATCCCGCACCAGCTAAAGTATTAATTAAATTTCTAATTCTTTTTTGAATTATGTCATCCTTTTTTTCTTTAAATAACAAGAAATATTCTGTATCGACAATATTGTTATTCATAAATGTATTACCTTTATTGATATCTTCCATTATCAACTTTCTTTTAACTGGATTACTAATATTATTATATAAAAGTTCTAGTTGTGATAAATAAACATGAATATCAACCGGTCTATCGGCACATATAATCCAAAATTCATAATCGATAGTATTATAAACTGTTCTTAAATTAGCAATAATCGCATCTTGTGTTTGTTGATCGAGAATGAAAATGTTTCTTGGCATTATTTTAACGCCAGTTACTTTAAAACCATTATCTAGTATAATATAACCATTTTTTATTTCTTTAACTGGTATATCATCGTTTGTATATCTACCTTTTTTTGTTTTCGCCATGAGGAACACACCAACCTTTCCATTTGAATTTTCTTTGGCTCATAAAAAATTGAATTGCTGAACTAAGTAAAGTTCTCATATTGTAATAATTAGGAACTGGCATTACTAAGAATCCCGTTACTAATACAGGTAATAAAGCAATAATTGCAAAAACAATTTGTTCAACTGGCAATATCATCAGCATCAATAAAGAAGCTCCAATTCCCATTAAAAATAATATCAAATCAAATTTAGTAAATAACCCAAATATTAACATTGATTTTTTGGCATTCGCCGGTATTAAAAAATTATTCATTTAGTATCACACCCTTTTTATTTTCTATTCCAATTACTATCA
>CALVSM010000016.1 GCA_944359025.1 uncultured Bacilli bacterium | reverse complement strand
AAACTAAAACACCATTATGCCTTTTATTTGTTGACTAAAATGGTGTTTTTTCATTGCAGTAACTGTAAAACTCGGGATTATTTCCCCCCTTTGATGGACAGTTATTATAATTTAAAATGCATTATTTGTCAAATTTAAAAAAACATTAATTATTTTAAAAAACATATAATTATGATATAATCAATAGTAGGGGATGTGAAATATGCGAGTAATAATAAGTGCGGGTGGTACAGGAGGCCATATTTATCCTGCGTTAGCTATCGTTGATAAAATAAAACAAAAAGAACCTAATAGTGAATTTTTATATATTGGAACACATGATCGAATGGAAAAAGATATCGTTCCTAAATATGGAATTCCTTTTAAACAAATCGAAATATATGGGTTTAATCGAAAAAAAATATTCAGTAATTTTAAAACAATCAATTGTTTAATCAAAGCTAATAAGATTTGTAAAAAAATGATTAAAGATTTTAACCCTGATATAGTTATTGGTGTAGGAGGATATGTAACAGTACCAGTTATTAAATCAGCTAAAAAATTAGGTTATAAAACATTTATTCACGAACAAAATTCTATTCCTGGGAAAGCTAATACATATTTAAGTAATTATGCAGATATAATTGGTATATCTTTTCCATCTAGTAAACAGTATTTTCCTAAAAATAAAGTTATCTTAACTGGTAACCCTTGTAGTGAAGATGCTAAAAATGTTTTAGCTTGTGATAAAAAAGAATTTAATTTGGATAATAATAAACCGTTGATTTTATTTGTAATGGGTTCATTAGGTGCTAGCAAAGTAAATGATTTTTTAGTTAAAACGATGACTTTATTTAACAATAAAGAATATGAAATATTATATGTTACTGGCAAAGGCGATTATGACAAAATAAAACAATATAAATTTCCTAATAATGTTAAGGTGGTACCTTATATCGATAAAATTACTAGAGTGATGAAAAAAACCGATATTATGATAACTAGAGCAGGGGCTAGTACTTTAAGTGAGATAATTGCTTTACAAATTCCTAGTATCATTATACCTAGTCCTTATGTGCCAAATAATCATCAATATAAAAATGCTCTAGATTTAGTAAATAATAATTCAGCTTTGATGATTGAAGAAAAAGATTTAAAAGGGGATATATTAGTAAGAACGATTGACGAACTTTTAAAAGATAAAATAAAAATAAAAACATTTAAAGAAAATTTAACCAAATTACAGGTTAACAATAGTGCGACAATCATATATGATAATATAAAAAAGTTAATAGATAGGAAGTAAAAAAATGATTGAAAATTTAAAAAAATTAAAAGTTGGTAAAGTAGTTATTAACCCTAATATGAGTGATTATACCACTTATAAAGTAGGTGGGAATGCTTTAGCTATTATATACCCTAATAATATTGATAATTTAGTTAAATTGTTAAAATATCTTAATAAAAATAATATAAAACATAAAATATTGGGCAATGGTTCTAATTTGATTTTTAGTGATGAAACTTATAACGGTGTTTTAATAAAATTAGAAGAGTTTAATAAATTAGAAATAAATGATACGATTGTTACTGTAGGTGCTGGATATAATTTAGTTAAATTAAGCATGAAAGTAGCTAGATTAGGTTTAGCTGGTTTGGAATTTGCTTCAGGTATTCCGGGAACTGTTGGTGGCGCTATTTTTATGAATGCGGGAGCCTATAAATCAGATATGGGTTATATTACTAGTGAAATCAAAGCTTTAACGCCAGACTATCAAATAATTACTTTATATAATAAAGATTTACAATTCCATTATCGAACTAGTTTTTTACAAAAACATCCAGATTATATTTGTCTAGAAGCTAAATTAATATTAAAAAAGGGCGATGCGGATACAATTATGGAAGTAATTAACGAAAGAAAACAAAGAAGATTACTTACTCAACCTTTGGAATATCCTTCGGCCGGTAGTGTTTTTCGTAACCCAGAAAATGATTTTGCAGGAAGATTAATCGAAGAGTTGGGTTATAAAGGTAAAAATATCGGTGGTGCTTATGTCAGTGAAAAACACGCTAATTTTATCATCAATAAAGATCATGCTAAGGCAAGCGATGTTAGAAAACTAATTATGGAAATAAAAGATAAAGTTAAAGAAAAATATAATATCGATTTAATTGTCGAACAAGAATTCGTAGATTAGAGGTAAATATGAAAAGTAAAAAAAGCAAATTAAAAAAACAAAAAAGAAAAATAAGATATGATCGAATTTTAATTTTTTTAGCTATTGTTTTAATTATTGTTGGTTTTTTTACTTTTTTATTTAATTTAAAAATAACTAACATTGTGATTAAAAACAATAGTTATTTAACCGATCAAGAAATAATCGAGTTAGGACGAATTAGTGATTATCCTAAAAGTTTAGCTAATTCAAGTAGTGAGATTGCTAATAGAATTAAACAAAGTGTTTTAATTAAAGATGTTAAAGTAACAAAGAAATTTTTAACTAAAGTTTATATAGAAGTTGTCGAAAATAAGCCATTATTTTATTATAATCATACTAATCAAACGATTCTTTTAGATGGGACAAGTATTTCTTCTAAATACCCTGTACCAACTGTTTTAAATTATATTACGGATACTTATTATGATGAATTTATTAAAGAAATGGGTAATTTAGATAATTCGATTTTAAATAAGATATCAGAAATTCAATTTGATCCTAATGAAGTTGATGATAATCGTTTTTTACTGACGATGACAGATGGAAATTATGTGTATGTTAATATTGCAACATTTTATAAATTAAATAAGTATATTTCCATTAAAGAAAATTTACCTGATAAAAATGGCATATTATATTTAGATTATGGTAATAATTTTGAAATAATTGAATAATTATCTTTTCTTTTAAAAGAAATTATTGTATAATATTACATAGATAGTAGGTGAGATAATTGCGACATATATACTCTTGTATCGATATTGGTTCTAATAGCATTAAAATTGTCGTTTGTGAATTATATCGCGGTAGATATAATCTTTTAGCGTCTTCTACTGTCAAATCTAGAGGAATAAAAAAAGGTTTAATAAATGATGTTTTGGAAGCTAAAACTTGTATTAAGCAAGCGTTTAATGAAATTGAAGCGATGTTAGGCTTTAAATTAAATAAAGTTATTGCTATTATTCCTAGTTATTTTTCGGAATTTAATATTATTAAAGGAGAAATTCCGATTACTAATGAGGAACGTATTGTAACGGGTGAAGATGTTATTAAGGTATTACAAGCAGCGATGAAAGAACAGTATGATGTTACTAAAGAAATGGTTACAATTATTCCTGTCGATTTCACATTAGATAGTGAAGTGACTAAAGAACCATTACATAAAAAAAGTACTTCTTTAAAAGCGCGGGCTGTTTTGGTTACGACTCCTAAAAAAAATATTTATTCTGTCGTTAATTTACTAAATAGTATCGGTGTCGATGTGGTCGATATATCTTTAGGTTGTATCGGGGATATCAATACTTTTAGAGATGAAAACGTTGATAAATGTATTAGTGCAGTTGTTAATATTGGGGCAGAAAAAACCGAAGTATCTTTATATAATAAGGGAATTGTCGTTAAACATGGTATCGTTAATATGGGAAGTAAAAATGTCGATAATGATATATCTTATATGTACAATGTCGATTTAAATGTTGCAAATGATTTAAAGGAACATTTTGCGCAAGCAATGCGAACTAGTGCTTCGTTAAACGAACTTAAAGATGTAAAAAATAAAGAAGGACAACCTATTCAAATTAATCAATATGAATTAAGCGAAGTAGTTATCGCACGATTAGATGAAATATTATCTTTAGCTAACCAAGAGTTAAATCGGTTAACTTCTCATAAACCGGATGTTATTTATGTCACTGGGGGAATTACCAATATGGTTAACTTTAGTCAAATTTGTAGAGAAAAATTAGGAAAATGTGCTATAATAGGAAGTGTGAACTTAATCGGGTTAAGGAATAATAAATATTCTCAAACGATAGGTAACATAATATATTTTATAAATAAACTTAAATTAAAAGGAAAAGATTATTCAATGGTAAGTAATGATGAAGTGGAAATTTTATCAACACCTAGAAAGAATACGAATGATTCAATGTTAGGTAAGGTATTTGGATATTTCTTTGGCGAATAAGGGAGGATATACATGTTTGGATTAGAAATGGATCAATTAGCTAATATTAAAGTAATCGGAGTTGGCGGTGGGGGCAACAATGCAGTTAATCGTATGATTGAATCTGGTGTTCAAGGCGTTGACTTTATCGTTGCTAATACTGATTTACAAGTTTTAAATAAATCAAAAGCACCAGTTAAAATACAAATAGGAACTGATTTAACTAACGGTTTAGGAGCAGGCGCTAATCCGCAAATTGGTAAAGAAGCTGCTTTAGAAAGCAAAAATGAAATTGAAGAAGCTTTAAAAGGCGCTGATATGGTTTTTGTAACTTGCGGTATGGGCGGGGGAACTGGTACAGGAGCTGCTCCAGTTATTGCTGATATTGCGCAAAGTTTAGGCGCTTTAACAGTTGGTATTGTGACTAAACCATTTAGTTTTGAAGGTCGTAAGAGAATGCAACAAGCTGTTGCTGGTTTAGAAGAATTGAAAAAACACGTCGATACATTGATTGTTATACCAAATGACCGTTTAAGAGAAATAATCGATAAAACGACACCTTTATTAGATTCCTTTAAAGAAGTTGATAATGTTTTAAGAAGAGGTGTACAATCTATCAGTGATTTAATTGCTGTTGCTGGTTTAATCAACCTAGACTTTGCCGATGTTAAAACGGTTATGGAAAAACGGGGTAATGCTTTGATTGGTATTGGAATGGGTGTCGGTGAAGATCGCGCTAAAGAAGCGGCATTACAAGCGGTATCTAGTCCTCTTTTAGAAACTGGTATTAGTGGAGCTACTGATGCAATTATCAATGTTACTGGTGGCGCTAATTTGACTTTATATGAAGTCGAGGAAGCTGCTGAAGTAATTAGACAAAGTGCTAATACGGATATTAATACTATCTTTGGAGCAGTTATTAATGAAAATTTAAACGATGAATTAATCGTTACTGTTATTGCTACGGGGTTTGAAGATGAAAAACCAGTAACGCATACTTATGCTAATACAACCTATACTCCTTCAGCTGATGATAGTGATGACGCTGATGTGCCATCATTCTTAAAAAATCGTGGCTTTTAAAAATGAAAGAAATTTCATTTTTTTTTAATAATTAAAAGGAAACACCTCTTTTTTAGCGTATATAACTAATAGGAGGTGTTTTTATGTTTTATTTAAAAAAATATTGGTATGTTTTATTAATTGGTTTAATTATATTAGTTTTGTTTGTTTTTTTAAAGCCTAATGAAGAAATTGTTTTAGAAAATGTTTTAGAAGAAAATATTTTAGAAGAAAATGTTTCAAAAGAAAATGTCGAAGTTAAGATGATTAAAGTTGATATTAAAGGAGCGGTTAAACAACCAGGAGTCTATGAATTAGAAGCTGGTAGTCGAGTTAATGATGCGATTAATGCTAGTGGCGGTTTAAATAAAGATGCCGATACAAGTGTTATTAATTTAAGTAAAAATTTAACTGATGAAATGGTAATTATCGTCTATACTAAAGATGAGATTAAAGAGATGTTAAAAGGTGATACGAGTATTAAATATATCGAAAAAGAATGTGTTTGTCCTAAATTAGAAAATGATGCTTGTATCGATAATGTTGTTGACAATAAACCGAATAATAGTGACGCCAATGATAGTGGTAAAATATCTTTAAACAAGGCTAGTTTAGAAGAGTTGATGACTTTATCGGGAATTGGTGAAGTTAAAGCAAAGGCGATAATTGCATATCGTGAAACTAATGGTGGTTTTAAAACAATTGAAGAATTAATGGAAGTAAATGGCATTGGCGAAACTACTTTTAATAAAATTAAAGACCAACTTATTTTATAAAATATTAATTATTATAACCATCATTTATACATTTTATATTACAAATAATTTGTTATATAAAACCCATTATCAAGAAGGAAATATTACTTTAACAGGTTATATAACAGATATTAATTATAAAGAAGATAAAATAGATTTAGTTATTAAAACTAAAGAAAATATAAGTGTCAGTTATTATACTGATGAAATCATTAAATTTAATTTAGGTGATTATGTTTTAGTAAGCGGTGAATTGACTATTCCTTATGATAATACCGTATTTAATTTGTTTAATTATCGCAAATATTTACTTAGCAATAAAATTTATTTTATATTGAATGCTGATTCGATTAAAAAAATAAAAGATAATGATAATATCTTTTATAAAATTAAAAACTTGCTTTATGAAAGAATGGATAAATTAAAAACTAAAGCTTATGTTCAAGCTTTTGTTTTAGGGGATAATCAAAGTTTAGATGGTGAAATTAAATTAATTTATCAAGAAAATGGTATTACCCATCTTTTAGCGGTATCAGGTTCTCATACGACCTTTTTAGCGGTTATTTTATTGTTTTTTTTAAAAAGATTTAAACATAGGCATTTGCTTATTTGTTTAATTTTATTTTTCTATGCTTTTTTAACTAATTTTACTCCTTCGATTTTAAGAGCTGTATTTTTATTTGTTTTAAATAAATATGATAAGAAAAAAACGATTATTTTGATTGCTTGTTTAATGTTATTATATAACCCTTATTATATTTATAATGTCGGTTTTTTATTTAGTTTTGTTATTTGCTTTTATTTAATTTATTTCGGTAAATTAGCTAATCATTTTAAAAATTATTTTGTTAAATTATTGGTTACTTCTTTAATTTGTTTTGTTGCTAGTGTTCCTATTATGATTAATAATTTTTATTATATTAACTTAATTAGTCCAATCATTAATTTGTTTTTTATTCCTTATGTAACTTTTATTATTTTTCCTTTATGTTTGCTTACTTTAATTTTTCCTATTTTTGATAATGTTTTATTATTTTTTTTGAATATTATGGAGTATATATCATTATTTTGTAATAGTTTTAATCTTAATTTAATTATGTGTAAAGTTAATTTAATTATTTTTATTTTATATTATATAGTAATTACTTTTATTTTTATTAAACCAAAATATTTTTATGTTTTGGTAATTATGTTATTTATTCATAATAATATTAAATATTTTAGTTATCAAGATAAAATAACTTTTATCGATGTTGGACAAGGGGATAGCATCTTATTAGAACTAGGTAATAAAAATGTTTTAGTTGATACAGGTGGGAATACATTTAGTGACTATAATATGGCTTTAAATAAATTGATACCTTATTTTAAAAGTTTAGGAATTAAAAAAATAGATTATTTAATTTTAAGCCATGGAGATTATGACCATATGGGGGAAAGTATTAATTTAATTAATGATTTTAAAGTTAGTAAAGTGATATTTAACAAAGGAAAATATAATGATTTAGAACTTGATTTAATTAAATTATTAGATGATAAAAAAATAAGTTATTATCAAAATATAAAACAATTAAACATTAATAATCATAAATTATATTTTTTAAATGATGAACTTTATGCGGATGAAAATGATAATTCACTTATTATTTATACGATTATTAATGGTTATAAAATTATGTTGATGGGCGATGCTTCAAATTTAGTAGAAAAAGATATAATTCAAAAATATAAATTGGATAATATCGATATATTAAAAGTAGGCCATCACGGCAGTAAAACTAGTTCGAGTAAAGAATTTATCAAAGTAATTAACCCTAAATATGCAGTTATTAGTGTTGGGGCAAATAATTGGTATGGCCATCCTAATAAAGAAACATTAGAAAACTTAAATACTTCTAATATTTATCGAACTGATATAAATGGCAGTATTAAAATTAAATTGGATAAATTAGAAATTAAAACTTGTTTATCGTAGAAAGGAATATTTATGAATTATTATAATGAAATAAAAAATGAGATTATAAATAATGAAATAACTAAAAAAATAAAAGATAATAGTAAAAATAGAAGTGACTTAAATACTTATTATAATGTTGGTAAATTGCTTTTTGAAGCCGGCAAACATTATGGCGAAGGGATAATAAAAGAATATTCAAAAAAACTTAAAGTAGATGTTGGAAAACAATATACAGAAAGAACATTGCGAAGATTTAAACAATTTTATAATTTATATGTTGAAGCAAAATGGTCGACATTGTCGACCAAATTAAGTTGGAGTCATTATGCTGAATTATTATAATGAAATAAAAAAATGAAATTATAAATAATGAAATAATTAAAAGAGTAAAAGATTATAGTAAGAATAGAAGTGACTAAACACTTATTATAATGTTGATAAACTGCTTTTTGAAGCAGGTAAACATTATGGCGAAGGGGATAATAAAAAATATTCCAAAAAATTAACTGAAAAATTCAAGAGAAGTTATAGTGTTAGATTATTGTATAAAATGATAAAATATTATGAATATGTAGCAAAAGAAAAAGTGCCGACAGTGTCGGCAAAATTATCTTGGAGTCATTATGTTGAATTATTAAAATTTGAGATATTAATGAAATTGTAAATAATGAAATAACTAAAAAAATAAAGGATAATAGTAAGAATAGAAGTGACTTAAATACTTATTATAATGTTGGTAAACTGCTTTTTGAAGCAGGTAAACATTATGGTGAAGGGATAATAAAAAAATATTCCAAAAAATTAACTGAAGAATTTGGTAAAGGATATACTTTTACTTCGCTAACTAGGATGAAAAAATATTATCTATTAGTTACAAAACTTGCGACACTGTCGCAACATTTAACATATGGTCATTATGTTGAATTATTAAAATTTGAAGATATTAATGAAATCAATTATTATATTAAATTAGTAGAAGAACAAAATTTATCAATTAGAGAGTTAAGAACTAAAATTAAGAATAACGAATATGAAAGACTAGATGAAAATACTAAATTAAAATTAGCTAATAAAGAAGATACCGAAATAGTAGATTTAGTTAAAAACCCAATTATTATAAACAATAAAAGCAATTACGAAATAATATCAGAAAAGTTATTACAGCAACTTATCCTAGAAGATATACCATTATTTTTAGAAGAATTGGGTAATGGCTTTACATTTATTAAAAATGAATACAAAATAAAAATAGGTAATGAATATAATTATATCGATTTGCTTTTATATAATATTAAATTTAATTGTTATGTTGTTATCGAACTAAAAATAACTCCATTAAAAAAAGAACATATTGGACAAATAAAAATATATATGAATTATATTGATAATAATTTAAAAAGTATTAATCAAGATAAAACAATCGGCATAATACTTTGTAAAAAAAATAATAAATTTATTATGGAATATTGTAGCGATAAAAGAATACTATCAAAAGAATATGTATTAATATAATCTTCGTTAAAAATCACCAAAACTTAAAACAAGAATATACTATTTATAGGTGACACTACAAAAATAAGTTAAAATTTTATTATGCATGAATATATTTTATTAAAAATGGATATATTAGAAATATAACATCATATATTAAAATGTGATAGGTAAATTTTATGGAAGTGATTATATAGTGACACTTATATAGCGAATATAGATTTATATTCTATATTTGCTCTAATGTGTACGCTAATATGCTATTTAGCGTTTAATATAGATGGGTTAACCTAAATAAAACTATATTTTAGTTTTGAGGCTATCGATTATAAATTGATAGCCTTTTTTGATATGAAAAAACTCATTTATTAAAAATGAGATTTTAAAAATTTTATACGCCGACACTTCTAGTTTCTGGTAGCGTCGAAGCACCATCGATAACAAATTCCGCGCCAGTAATATAATTCGATAAATCACTAGCTAAAAAGGCCGCTAAATTACCTAATTCTTCAATAGTACCTAATCTACCCATCGGGATACCATCAGCAATACCTTTAATGACACTTTCTGGATTATCTTTATTGCTATCTAAAGCGATGCCTTCAACCATCGGTGTCATAATATAACCAGGCAATATAGCGTTGACTGTTATATTGTTTTTCGCACCTTCCATAGCTAGACTTTTAGTAAAGCCAATTAAAGCGGCTTTAGTAGTAGCATAAGCTACTTCGCCAGGGTCAGCTACTTTAGGTCCAGTAACACTAGATAAATTGACAATTTTACCATAATTATGTTTAACCATATAAGGGTATACGGCTTTAGTTACATTCCAAGTGCCTTTGATATTGATATCGATATGGAAATCTCTTACTTCATCGGACATTTCTTCAAATTTAACTAATTTAGCGACGCCAGCATTATTAACTAATATATCAATTTTGCCATATTTTTGATAAACAGCAGCGATAATTTTATTAACTAGTTCTTTATTAGTGATATCAACTTTATAAGCAATAACGTTAGGTGATATTTTAAATACTTCTTTTAAAGTTTCTCCTAATTTATCAGAATAATCTAATATAACAACAGTAGCATTTAATTTTAAAAAAGTTTTAACGATACCAAGACCGTTACCCATCGCTCCACCAGTAACGATAGCGACTTTACCATTTAAATTCATTTTTATATCCTCCATTCTACAAATATTATACCATGAATCAAGTAAAATAAAAGTAAATAATAGATTATTTAATTAAAAAGATGGTATAATTATAAAAGAAGGTGGTTTATGTGAAACGAATTATAGTAATTATTGCGAAAATAACGCGTGCTATCTTACATTTATTAGGTAGAGGCACAGCTTTTCCCGGAAAGATTGCTTTAAAACTAAATAAAAATATTTTAACTTTTTTTGAAATGCCGAAAACAACTATTTTTGTCACGGGTACTACTGGTAAGACAAGTGTCGTAGGAACGATTTATGAAGTTTATAAAAATAGTGGTTATAAAGTAGTTAGTAATATTAAAGGCTCTAATTTATTAGATGGTGTCACAACGGCAGTTATCGAAGCTAGTAAAATAAATGGTAAAACTAAAGTAGATGCTTTAGTTATCGAAGTTGATGAAAGATATGTTAAAGAAGTATTTAAATTTATAACACCAAAATATTTTATTATCAATAATTTATCTCGCGATCAGTTAGCTCGCAATGGTCATTATGAATTAGTTTTTAATGAGATAAATAATAGTATTAAAGAAAAAACACATTTAATTTTAAATGCTGATGATCCATTGGTAGTTAAATTTGGTTTAAATAAAAAAAATAAAATAACTTACTATGGTTTAAAAGAAAATAAATATTCAACCAAAAAAAATAAAATAAATACATTAGATTTAGCTTATTGTCCAATTTGCCACAAAAAGTTAGTTTTCGATTATTTTAATTATGGTAATTTAGGTTATTATTATTGTCCTAATAATGATTTTAAGCGTCCTAAATGTTCTTATGAAGCAACTTTACTTAAAAATAGTTTTGAAGTAAATGGCGATGTTATTAAGTTAAATAATGATGCTTTATATAATGTCTATAATATGTTAGCTTGTTATAGTGTTTGTTTAATTGATAAATTAAAAAAAGAAGATATAGTTAATTCACTTAATCAGTTATCACTTAAAGTTAAAAGATTGAATGAATTTAAAATAAATGATAATAAAGGGGTAATTTTATTAAGTAAAAATGAAACACCATTATCTTATAATCAGTCTTTAGAATATATTAAAGATAAAAAAGGAACTAAAACAGTAGCTATCGGTTTTACAAGAATAAGTGGTAGATATGATTTAAAAGATTTATCGTGGATTTACGATATTAATTTTGAATTATTAAAAGATAAAAGTATTGCAAGAATTATTTTAATTGGACCATTTGCCTATGATTTAGCGGTTAGATTAAAACAAGCTAATATCGATTCTAAAAAATTTTTATATTGTCTAGATTATCAAAATTCGCTAGATTTTTGTTTGAAAAATGTTTTAGGCGATTTATATTGTGTTTTATATTTTGATTTAAATTATTTATATTTAGACCAATTAAAAGAAAGAGGTTTATTATGAAAATAGCTTATTTATATTATGATTTTTTAAATTTATATGGCGAATCAGGCAACATTAAGATAATCGATAATATTTTAAAAGCAAATAAAATTAAGCATACTATTTTATATTTATCTTTAGATGATGAACTAGATTTTACTACTTATGATTTAGTTTATATTGCTAGTGGAACTGAAGAAAATATAAAAATTGCTTTAAATCATTTGAAAAAATATCAAAAAGATATTAAAGATTATATCAATAGTGGAAAGTTTATGTTAGTAACGGGAAATAGTTTAGATATGTTTGGTCAAAAAATAGATGATGTGGAAGGTTTAAAAGTATTTGCTTATGAAGTTACTAAAGGTAAAAGAAAAATGGAAGAAGTTTATATCGATGGGAAAATAATTAATCATAAAATATTAGGTTTTATTAACAATAATAGTTATATCGATAAACTAAAATATCCTCTTTTTAAAGATGAAGGAATAAAATATAATAATTTTTATGGTACATATATAATCGGTCCAATTTTAGTAAGAAACCCTTATTTTGTTAAATATTTTTTAAATAATTTAACTGGGAAAAAATTAAAATATGATTTAAAACTAGAGATTAAAGCTTATAATGAGTTTATTAAAAATTTTAAGGAGGAAGTTCATGAATAATGTTGTCGAAGCGGTAATTGAAATACCTTTAAAGACTAAAAATAAATTTGAAATCGATAAAAAAACTAAACGAATTAAACTAGATCGGGTATTATATTCGGCAATGAGCTATCCAGCTGAATATGGTTATATTGAAAATACTTTAGCCAAAGATGGAGATCCTTTAGATATTTTAGTTATATCTAGTGAACCAACTTTTCCTGGGTGTATCGTTCCTGCTAGAATTATCGGTTATTTATCAGTTGTCGATAATGGTCATGAAGATTACAAATTAATTTCCGTTGTCGATGTCGACCCTAGATATAATGAAGTAAAATGTTTAGATGATTTATCTAATTTCACATTAGATGAAATTAAAAATTTTTTTCAAAATTATAAAACTTTACAAAATATCGAAGTTAAAGTTTATGATTATCATGATTCTACTAAAGCTTTAGAACTAATTAAGGAATGTCAAAATAGATATAGTAAAAATAATTAAAATATGATATGATAATGATGGTGATGGTAGATGAGATCAAAAGTAATAACAGTAATATTAATAGTCGTTTTATTATCCTTTGTTGGATATTATGTGTTTCAAAATTATTATCAGGAAGATATACCACCTTATGAAACTAAATTAAAAAAATATAGCGAAGAAATAAAAGAAGTAATAGCAAAAAATACTTATTCTTTTGAAACGACTTTAATCGATAATGAATGGTTAAGTAATCATTTAGAATCAAACATTAAATGTGCGGAAGTATATTATTCTAATGATGATAAAGTTTTATTACATAATTGCGAGGTACCTAATGAGGGAACTTATTATTTTTATGATAAAGTTTATGAAGAGGAAACTGACGAATATAAAAAGATATATGAAGAAGTTAAAAACCAAGAGCTTGTTTTAGAAAAAGGAAATTTATTATCGGATATTGTAACGATTGATTTAAGTCTTGGAATTGAAAAAATCAATCCATGTTCTAAAAATGGCGTTTGTCCAGTAGGTACTGAGTTTGCTATTCAAGTAAATGATAATACAGTTTATCGTTTTTATGTATTAAGCGATGATGGAAATAAAGTAGAACTTATTATGGACCATAATTTGGTTAGTCATACTACTTGGGCTCCTTCAGATAATATGGAAGGACCAACGGATATTTTAGAACAATTACAAAAAGCGACGGAAAATTGGTCTAATATTACCCCTTATAATTATCGAATTAGTGATGATAATGTTGAAAAGGTTTATAGTGATATTCATATTAAAACGAGAGCAACAATTCCTTCTTATACTAAATTAGTGGGTATCAATCCTAAATTACCTAATTGGTTATACAATAATTCAAATGGTGAAGGATACTGGTTAAGTAGCGCTAGTAAAGCAATGTCATTTTATGCTTGGGCTGTTTTAAAAGACGGTAATATCGATACGGCTGATGTTAGTAAAGAAGATTATGGAATTCGTCCAGTTATTACTATTTATAAATAACAGTTATATTTAAAATAAGGTGAGAAAATGGAAAGAACATTAAGTTTAGTTTTAGATGAAGAAGGCTTTGAAAGTCTTACTTTAATGCAAGATGAAGCAGTTAAAATTGATGAATTTACAACCAAAAAATTTGAAGATTCAGAACAAATAAGGGAGTATTTCAAACCTCAAATTGAAGCTTATCTTAAGGAAAATAAAAATTATATTGCAAAGATAAGTCAAGAAAGAGGAAAATTATTTCGCGGACGAATCGTTATTTTAGAGCTCCATGAGCGAGATAATTCCTTATATTTTGTGGAAAAAAGAGTATTATATAAAAAGAATTTAGTTGCCTTTAAAGAAATGGTTAAAGATAAGTTGACGATGCATAGATTTTTACAATTAGAAAGAATTGGTTTTAATCAATATGGCTTTCGCAAATTAATTTCCCCTTTTTTAACAAGAGAAATTAAATATACAAATTATCAAGTTAAAAGTCGTGTTGATTTTATTAGGCGCGAAATAAAAAGAGATAAAAAAGATTTCTATGATATTTTAAGAATAATTTCTAAAGCTTATGAAATGGAAAGAAAAAATAGACCTAATTTAAAAACGATTGAAGCAATCTATAAAGAAAGTAAAAAAACATTGATAGAACCAATTAAAAAAGATATTGAAGAAAAAGAATATTGTGTTATCGATGGGGTTAGTTATCCTATCGATGAAATACCATTTGATTTAGATGAGTTAAGATATATGGATACTGATTTCTTACCAGATGGTTTAGGTGAAGTTGATGGAAAAAGAAAGTCTTGATTTTTATAAATATTTGGAAGATAAGGGATATTCTTTAAATACAATCAATAGTTATAAAAAAGATTTAAATCAATTTGTTTTATTTACTAAAGATATTGATATTAATAAAATAGATTATAATTTTATTAGAAATTATTTACAGTTTTTATATAATCAAAAATATAGTAGTAAAACAGTTAGTCGCCATATAAGTAGTTTAAAAAGTTTTTTTAAATATTTAGTTAAAATGGGAAAAATAAAAGAAAATCCTTGTGTTTTAATAAGTAGTCCCAAATTAGAAAAAAAATTACCTAATTATCTTAATTATAATGATTTAGAAGTATTATTTAGCATTCCTGATAAAAATGATGTTTTAGGGTTACGTAATTTACTTATTTTGGAACTACTTTATTCGTGTGGCGTTAGAGTTAGTGAATTAGTTAATATTAAGTTAAAGGATATTGATTTTAATAATAAGCGAATTTTGATTTTAGGAAAAGGTAATAAAGAAAGATATGTCTTATATGGTCATATTTGCTCTGATTTATTAAACGAATATTTAACTAAAAGTTATTCTAAATTAAATAAAAATAGTGAATATTTATTACTTAATAAATTTGGCAATAAAATAACCGATCGGGCGATTAGAATGATTATCGATGATATTGTTAAAAAAAGTAGTTTGAAGTTAAATATATCTCCTCACACTTTAAGGCATACTTTCGCTACACATTTATTAAATGAAGGAGCTGATTTAAAGGTTGTACAAGAGTTATTAGGACATGAAAACATATCGACAACTGGTATTTATACGCATGTTTCTAATGAACATTTAAGAAAAGTATATTTAGATGCGCATCCAAGAGCAAGGAGGTAAGTTGTGGCAAAATTATATTTTAATTATGGAGCGATGAGCGCTGGTAAGACAATCGAGGTTATAACAACCGCTTATAAATACAATTCAAGAGGAATGAAAGCTTTAGTGATTAAACCTAAAATTGATACTAAAGGCGGTAATTTAGTTACATCGCGAATTGGAGCTTCTAGAGAAGTTGATATTTTAATTGGTACGGAAGAAAGTTTTTTTGACCATCTTAAAAATCACATTGATTTAACATGTTTAGTTATCGATGAAGCTCAATTTTTAAGCGAAAGACAAGTGCTAGAATTAGTTATAATAACTAAAGATTGGAATGTTCCTGTTATTTGTTATGGTTTGAAAGTTGATTTTCAAGGTAAGTTATTTCCGGGTAGCGAAGCTTTACTCAGATATGCCGATTCTTTAAATGAATTAGTGGCTATTTGTGAATGTGGTAAGAAAGCTCGTTTTAATGCCCGTAAAGTTGGGGGTAAATATGTTTACGACGGCGAACAAGTATTAATTGGCGAAGATGAATCTTATGATCCATTGTGTGAAACTTGTTTTATGAATAAAGTTTTAATACCACATTCACAAGAATTTCAAAAAATTTATTATCGTTCTAAAAGGGTGAGATAATGAGGAAAATATTGTTTTTAATTTTTATCTTTTTATGTTTTTCTAGTAGTGCTTTAGCTACTAATCATATTTATGACATCGATATGGAAATATATGTCGATAAAAATGGTAATGCTAGTATCACTGAAACTTGGATAGTCGATGGTAGTGATGGAACCGAATGGTATAAAGTATATAATAATTTAGGTAATTCCGAACTAACTAATTTTAAAGTATCGATGGATGGCATTCCTCTTACTTATAAAACTTGGGATGTCGATGCATCTTTAAATGAGAAAAAAGGTTATTATGGCATTAATTATACTCATGATGGTTTAGAGCTATGTTTTGGTAAATATGATTATAGTCGTCATGAATTTATTTTAACTTATAATATTT
Organism: uncultured Bacilli bacterium; assembly: GCA_944359025.1. Lineage (GTDB taxonomy): Bacteria > Bacillota_I > Bacilli_A > RF39 > UBA660 > Faecisoma. Next base: position 2,921 of record CALVSM010000016.1, on the reverse strand, counting down.
CTAATTTTATTTTAAATACTTCTGATTCGCAAGTTATTTATTGGAATTTGATAGATAGATTATCTTCTGTTGATTTTGATAATTTTTCCATTGTTTTATCTAGTTATTATGAATTTCCTGATACATTAGATGTTTGGGGTTATGGGTATAAAGGATATGCTTATGTCGAAAACGGTAAAATATATATGTCTAACGAAGATGATATGAATAATAAATATGTTGTCTTATTAGCAAAATTTCCTTTAAATACTTTTATTACTAATAATAGTGATTTTCGCTATGATACTTTTGAAGATGTATTAACCAAAGCCGAAGAAGATACTTTTGATTATGATTATGATCAATCATTTACATTTTTTTTAAATGTGATTTTTCCTATTATAATGGTTAGTATTTTTATCTTACCAATAATTTTAATAACTATTTATAATAAAAATAATAAATACGGCTTTATTAATAATAAGACAATCGATAAAAAAAATACTCCTTATTTTCGGGATATTCCTTGTAATAAAGATATATACTATGCTAATGCATTAGTTAATTTAAATGGTTGGGGTAAAGAAACTGGTATTTTAGGTGCTATTTTACTTAAATGGATTAAAGAAGAAAAAGTTAAAATAGTTAAAAATGAAAAAGATACTTCTTTAAAATTTAATTCAGAAGTTAAAATTGAAATGGCTAATGAAAATAGATTGTATCAAATGATGTATGAAGCTAGTCAAGATGGAATATTAGAGAAAAAAGAATTAGAAAAATGGGCTAGAAAAAATTATGAAAAATATTTGAATATATTTAGTCAAATTAAAGATGATAAAATTAATGAATTAAAAAACGATGGTCATATTTATAAAAGAAGAAATAAACAGGAATGTAAATATAAAAATGTTTTAGATGATACTTTATATGAAGAATCTAAAAAACTATATGGTTTGAAATTATTTTTAGAAGATTTTTCTTCGATTGATACTAAAGAAGCTATCGAAGTTCATTTATGGGATGAATATTTAATGTTTGCTTACCTTTTTGGTATTGCGGATAAAGTTGCTAAACAATTTAAAAATATGTATCCAGAATATATTGAAAATTATTCTGAAAGTTATGTTGATTTAGATACGATTATTTTTCTTAATACGATTTCACTTAAATCAGCGTCAGCTGCTAGTAGTGCTAGAGCGAGTGCTCAATCTTATTCATCAGGAGGCGGAGGCTTCTCATCTGGTGGAGGAGGCGGAGGCTCCTTCGGCGGTGGCGGCGGAGGAAGTCGCTAGAAAGTCTATTTATTTAGACTTTTTTTATTTTTTTTATTGCATTTTAACTTATTTTAAGTTAAAATTAATTATAGGTATAATAAATTAAATAAATAAACATGATAATGATAGGAGTTGAAGAATATGATTAGATTAACAAATAGCAAAAATGGGGGGGGGGGCATTTTACTAAATAATGCTTTTACCTTAATTGAATTATTAGGAGTATTAATAGTTTTAGCAGTAATAGCTTTAATAACTTTTCCTATAATTGATAATTCAATTAAAAGTAGTCGAGAACAAGCATTAGAAAGGACAATCGATTCAATCGAAGAAGCAGCTTATCAGTATAGTATTCAAAATGATTTAGGCTATCCAACTGATAAACAACCACTATATATAACCGATATGCAAACGCAAGGTTTTTTAGATAAAGAAATAATAAACCCAATTAATAATGAAAGCTTATCAGGTTGTGTGTGGTATTATTGGGATACTGCTTATAATCAATATTCTTTTGAATATGATATGGAATGTGTGAAAACAGATGCTGAACCGGAAATAAATATAACTTATAATGAAGATTTAATTAATAGTAATGGTTGGGCCAAAGAAGATGTAGCTGTTACTTTAGTTGGTAATGGTGAAGTAAAATATTGTCTATCAAGTAGTGAATGTGACCCAAGTGAAATAGTTTTAGATGGAAATAATACTAAATTTATAACAACTGAAGGAACAAATTATCTATGTGCGACAACAACTAATACATTAGGAACAAGTGAGAAAAAATGTATAAATATAAAATTAGATAAAACAGCTCCTATTATAAACGGTGTGGGAGATATTACTGTTAATCTTAATGATACAGTAGATTTAAGTAATGGCGTAACTTATAGTGATGAATTATCCCAAATAGATGGTACTTTAAGTATAACTCCATCAACCATTGATACTTCAACAATAGGTGTAAAAGAAGTAACATATAGTATCAAAGATAAAGCTGGTAATACAAGAGAAGTAGTAAGAAGAATAACCGTAGATGCTGATGCTCCAACAATTGTCTTTAATTTAGTAGATAGTAATAGTATCAATGAAAATGGCTGGGCTAAAAAAGACTTCTATATAAGAGCAACAATAACGGATAATAGTGGAAGTGGTATAAAATCAGGAAGTAGTTGTACTGTAAATAGTAGTAGTGAATGTACGCCAAGTGCCTCATTTACTGGAACTACTAAAGACTTTTTAATCACAACTGAAGGAAGTAATAGAGCGTGTGTCCAAGTAACTGATAATAATAATAAAACAACGAAAGTATGTAGTGACACATATAACTTGGATAAGACAGCACCAACAGCAGGAACTGCCAACTTTAGTGGAACATTAGGAAGTAATAATTGGTATACAACAGATGTAACAGTTAATGTTGAAAATGGAAGTGATAGCCTATCAGGCCATAGTAGTACAACAAGTAATATAACAAGTATTACAAGTAATATAGCAAGTCAAACAGTAACAATCACAACCACTGATAAAGCAGGAAATAGTGCAACAAGAAATTATACCATTAAAGTTGATAAAAATGCTCCAACATTAACAGCAAAATCAGGAACAGTAGAAATAAAAGAAGGAGCAAGTAATGTGGTAGCAAACTACTTTACAGTAAGTTATAGT
>CALVSM010000015.1 GCA_944359025.1 uncultured Bacilli bacterium | reverse complement strand
TTCCGATACTAATTAAATCATCGACATCATCTTTTTTATGGTCGTACTTTTTAACAATATGCGCTACTAATCTTAAATTATGTTCGATTAATTTAGCTCTTGCTTCCTTACTTCCTAACTTCATCTTGGCCACATACTTTTCCTCTTCTTCTTTATCTAAAGGATCGGGAAATACATTATTTGAATAAGCTGCCGTAAAAATAAAAAAATCTTTAAATAAATTCCTTAAAAAATTAAGCATAATTCACCTCATTAAATTTTATGTAATTATTTAAATTAAAATTAATTACAATTTATATTTTAAATGTTATAATGGTATTAAATAATTAATTTCACACATACTAGAAAGGGTGATATTATGTATAACAACTATTCAACTAAAGCTTATAACTTACATGTCATTAATACTGATAAGTTTAAAACAATTACAATTAAAATCAACTTTAAAAAATTAATTACAAAAGAAGATATAACTTATCGTAACTTATTAGGTAAAGTTTTATTAAGTTCAACCAAAAAATATAAAACTAAACAAGAAATTGATAAACAAACTGAAGAATTATATGGTCTAGGTTTAGGTTATAGTACAAATTTAAGTGGGAATTATATTATTAGCTCTTTTAATTGTAACTTTTTAAATGAAAAATATACGGAAGAAAATATGAATAAAGAATCATTAGAATTTTTATTTGATATTATCTTTAACCCTAATATTGAAAATAATGAATTTGAATATTTTTCTTTAGCTAAAAGATTAGTAAGCGACGAAATTGATTCGTTAAAAGATAATACTAAAAGATATGCTTTACAAAGACTATTTGAAACATTAGGAAATAATACCCCTTTAGCATATAATGCAATCGGTTACAATGACGATTTAGAAAAAATAACTAATCAAGATTTATATGAATATTATAAAAAAATGCTTAAAAGTGATTTAATCGATATTTTTATTATTGGTAATGTTGACGATCAAAAACTAATTCAATTATTTAACGAACAATTTAACATTAATACAATTAAAAAACCTGGTACTTCCCACTTCCTTGAACATAATAAAATAAACAAAAAAATAACTAAAATAAGTGAAACAATGCCAATCGAACAAACTAATTTAAATATCGGTTTCAAACTAAAAGGTTTAACTGATTTTGAAAGACAATATGTCTTATATGCATACTGTTTTATTTTAGGTGGTAGTCCTAATTCTAAATTATTTAAAACAGTTCGTGAACAAAATAGTCTTTGTTATTCGATAAGTGCCTCTCATAAAGCGATTTATAATATTTTATATATAACAGTCGGCACTAATAAAGAAGATGTCAAAAAATGTATTAATTTAATTAAAAAAGAATTAAACAAAATGACTAAAGGTGATTTTTCTATTCAAGATCTAGAAGCAGCTAAAATAACTTATACTAACAGTTTAAAAGATATTGAAGATTATCAAGGAAGTATTTTAAGAATGTATGAAAGTAATATTTATTTTAACTATGATTTAATTGATAAAAGATTAGAAGAAATTAAAAAAGTAACCAAAGAAGATATTATTAATTTAAGTAAAAAAATATTTATGGATAGTATTTTTATCCTAGAAGGAGAAAACAATGGAAAAAATTAATTATAAAAACCTCGATTTAGATTTATTTTATGAAAAATTAGATAACGGTTTAGAAATATTTGTTTTACCTAAAAATAATGTCAATAATATCTATGTTACTTTTACTACTAAATATGGTTCAAATATAATAGAATTTGAGAAAAATAACCAAAAAATCAAAGTTCCTTTAGGTATCGCGCACTTTTTAGAACATAAAATGTTTGAACAAGAAGATGGTTTAGATATTTTTAATTTTTATAGTGAAAGAGGCGCCGATTGTAACGCTAATACCAATTACACCAAAACAACTTATCTTTTTTCTGGTCCTAGCTTTTTAGAAGAAAATTTAAATCTTTTATTAGATTATGTTCAAAGTCCTTATTTTACTGATGAAAATGTCGAAAAAGAAAAAGGTATTATTATTCAAGAAATCAAAATGTATCAAGATATGCCAAGTACTGTTATGTACGATAAAATATTAGAAAATACTTTTAAAAATCATCCGATGAAATATCCAATTATTGGAACTATTAATAGCGTTAATTCAATTACCAAAGAAGATTTATATACTTGTTATAATGCTTTTTACCATCCATCTAATATGTTTGTGGTCGTCACTGGCAATATAGAAGCTGAAGAAGTAATCAACATTATTAAAGAAAACCAAATGAATAAACAATTTAAAGAAAGAAAAAAAATTAAAATAAAAAAATACGAAGAACCAAAAGAAACAGCCAAACAAAGTGATGAAATTAAATTAAATGTCAGTATTCCTAAATGTGTGATTGCCTATAAAATCAAGCTAGAAAAAAATATTAAAAATTTATTTTATTTATTAACTTTATTCGATTGTAAATTTTCTTCGACTAGTGATTTTGTCAATAATTTAATTGATGAGGAAATAATTAACGATTCATTAGGTATCGATTTTGATAACAGTACTGATTATTTAATTATGTTTATTATCGGCGAAACAACTAAACCAAATATTTTATTAGAAAAAATAAAAGCAGAAATGACTAATTTAGAAATCGACGAAAAAGATTTTTTAAGAAAGAAAAAAACTTTATTAAGTTCCATTATTTATATGACAGAAAATATCTTTAGTTTAAACCACAATATTATTAATGATGTTGTTAAATATGGTAAATTTAATGATGATAAATATAATGATATTAAAAATTTAAATTATAAAGATTTTAATAAATTAATTAAAAATATCGATTTTAATAATTATACAACTTTAATTATCAACCCAAAAAACAATCTTAAGTGATTGTTTTTATTTATCATTAGTTATATTACCATCTCCAGTAACGGGAATAACTTCACCAACATAAGTAGATTGTGGTTTAAAAATAACTTTAACTAAATCTTTATCACGAGCTAAAATTTCTCTTACTTCCCTTTTTAATTGCCCAGGATAATCTCTTAAATTAGAACTGACACCATAAGCTTCAATACCTAAATTTTTAGCAATATATAAAGCTCGATATAAATGATATTCTTGTGTAACAATAACAACTTTGTCAACTTCAAATATTTCTTTTAAACGATAAATACTATCATAAGTTGAAAAACCTGCATGATCCATAAATATATCACTAGAGTTGATTCCTTTTTCTACTGCATAAATTTTCATAACATTAACTTCATCATAGTCTTCTTGGCCGTGATCACCACTCATAATTATTTTTTTAGCGACACCATTATTATATAAATCGATGCCTGTTAAAATACGATCTTCTAACATCGGTCTTGGTTTATTTTCATACACGCCGGCACCTAAAACTAAAATACAATCGATATCATCTAAATTTTTAGCTTCTTCGATTGTTATTATGTTATTTCTTGTAGTTAGAATAACATAAAAATTAACCGTAAATATAGCGACAACTCCTAGTAAAAATAACGACAATATAATAATTATTATTTTTTTCATAAAAACACCTAACTATATTTTATCACATAATTTATTTATAATAAATTATTATCATTTACTTTCAATTAAATTATTCTCTTTATATTGATAATTCAAACAATTATTATTAGATATAATCGTTTCCCCTAATTGCTTTTCCAATTCATCACGGGCAACTTTAGCTACATAGCCACCTTTTTTAGCTACTTTTATGTTACTATCTAAACCTTGTGGCTTTTGTTTAGCTGCTAATCTTTTGGTTGCTTCTTCACCCAAGTCCGCTAAAGTTACTTCGATACTATCCATATTATCCCTTAAAGATTCTTTTCTCAAACCTTTATATTCTTTATATTCTTTTGCAGTCATTCCTGACCAACTCTTATATATTTCGTCCGTTAAAATACTATACTCATAACTTTCTGTAATTCCGTTTTCTTTCCATACATCTGTAAGACTTTTTCGTTGCTGAATGCCTTTAATTCTTTTAGCTATCCATGCTTCATCGTAACCTTTACGCCGATATAAATCAATTAATCTTTGAATACCAATAGATGGATCAAATACTTCATCAATTCTCTCACTACCTAATTTGGCCAACCAAAGTTTTATCGGTTCGGCATTTTTACTAGGAACTGATTCGATAATTCTAAACATTCCTTCGATATTAACTACATCCGTCTTATAATATTTACCATCTGAAGCTTTTAATTTCAGTTGGTCACAATTTGTGACCGACTCATTTCCTTCATTTTTCAATCGTCCTTTTAATACATTCCAATAATGCCTTGGATTTTTACTATTGGTTAAAACTCCAACAACATCAACAACACTAATATAATATTTTTCAGTTTCCTTATCCCATACAGTTCGAATATTTTCATTGTTAAATATCTTAGTTATTAAATACGTTTTGTCTTCTTTCATATATCTCCTTTCTAACTCCTACAAATAAATTATACCATACGAATATATGTTTGTAAATACTTAAAAAGAAAATTTTAACAAAAAAAGGACAATCTTAAATTGCCCTTAAATTTTTTCCACTTTAATAACCACTTTTTCATCATTCAATTCATCGTCAAAAGTTAAATCTTGGTTATAAATTAACTCATTACCTAAAACTTCCCCCATAACATAATCATAATATTTGTCTAACATTAATCTTATTTTATCACTACCATTATAAATAACTTTAATGTGATCAGTAATAACAAAATCAGCATCTTTTCGCAAACTTTGAACTTTACGAACAAATTCCCGAGCCAAACCTTCTAAAATTAAATCTTCGGTTAATTCCGTATTTAAAACAACACAAGTACGACTATTGCTGCTTGAAGCATAACCTTCTTTTTGTTTTAATGTAATCAAAACCATGTCATTAGTAAGTTCAAAATCTTCCCCATCTAGTTTAATCGTTAAACCTTTATTTTGTAATTCGTTGATTTCTTGACTACTTAATTTAGTTAATAACTCTTGTAGTTCTTTTACTTTAGGACCTAAAGTTTTGCCTAAAACTTTAAAATTAGGTTTAACAATATAATCTAAATATTCACTCATATCTTCTTTAAAAATTATCTCTTTAACATTTAATTCTTCTTGAATAATTGGAAGTAAATTACCGATAATTTTCTCATCATTTTTTGGTAAAATTAAATGAGAAATCGGTTGCCGAACTTTAATATTAACTTCTTCTCGAGCAAATCTACCTAAAGAACAAATATCTCTTACTAAATCCATTTGTTCCTCTACTTTTTCATTAATTAATTTCTCATCATATTTAGGAAAATCAGCTAAATGAACAGATTCAAAACCCGTTAATTTTTGATAAATTTCTTCGGTTAAAAATGGTGTTAATGGCGCACATAATTTACACAATGCCACTAATACTTCATAAGTTGTTAAATAAACAGCTTTTTTAGATTCTGTTAACTCACTATCCCAAAATCTTCTTCGATTACTTCTAATATACCAATTAGATAAATCATCGTTTAAAAATGGAACAATCATTCTAGCCACTTTGTTTAAATCGTATTCTTCATAAGCTAAAGTGACATTTTTAATTAATTTATTTAATTTAGACAACAACCATTTATCGATAAGTTCTCTTTTACTAACAGGTACATCATAAGTTCTTGGGTCAATATTATCGGCATTCGCATACATTTCAAAAAACGAATAAGCATTTTTAAAAGTAGAAATATATTTTGAATAAATTTCTTTTAAGCCTGTTTCATCAAATTTTAATGGTGTCCAAACCGGTGAAGCATATAACATATAATATCTTACTGTATCCGCACCATATTTAGTCATAATATCAACCGGATCGATAACATTACCAGTTGATTTACTCATCTTTTTACCATAGGCATCTAACATCATATCATTAACGACAACATTTTTAAAACTAGATTCGCCAGATATAATAGTTGAAATTACTAATAATACATAAAACCAACCTCTTGTCTGATCCACCCCTTCCGCTATAAAATCAGCTGGAAATTGTGAAGCAAATAATTCTTTATTTTCAAAAGGATAATGGAATTGAGCATATGGCATCGAACCAGAATCAAACCAAACATCCATGACATCTTTAACTCTTTCCATAACTTTACCGCATTTACTACATTTAATATGCAATTCATCGATATAAGGTCGATGTAGTTCGATTTTAGTAACATCTTTATCTTCGATTATTTTATCCTGTAATTCTTTTAATGAACCAATAACTTCTTTATGGCCACAACTACATGTCCAAATCGGCATCGGACAGCCCCAATATCTATTTCTTGATATTCCCCAATCAACCATATTATCTAACCAATTAGCAAATCTTTTCTCACCGATATAATCAGGATACCAATTTATTTTTTTATTAGCTTCGATTATTTTATCTTTATAAGCCGTAGTTTCGACATACCAAGCTGGTTTCGCATAATAAATTAAAGGACTTTTACAACGCCAACAATGTGGATAATCATGAACTAATTTAATCTTTTTAAATAATTTATCGTTTTCTTTTAAATATTTAATTATCTCTATTTCCAATTCTGGTTCAGTTACTAATCTACCTTGCCAAGGCCCAACTGTATATTTACCATCTTTATCGACAACATTGACAAAAGAAATACCATTTTCTTGACAAATACGATTATCATCGACACCATAAGCTGGGGCAACATGAACAATTCCTGTACCATCAGAATCAGTAACATAACTATCAGCGATTACTTCAAAAGCCTTGCCTTCGACTTTAGCAAAAGGCATTAATTGTTCATATTTTAACCCTCTTAATTCACTACCTTGATATTTTTCTAAAACTTTATAACCCTCACCCAAAACTTTATCAGCTAAAGACTCACATAAAATAAATTTATAACCTTGACTTTCCACTTTTAGATAAGTTAAGTCCGGATTAACACACAATGCGACATTAGCCATCAAAGTCCAAGGCGTAGTTGTCCAAGCTAAAAAATAAACATCTTCATCTTGTTTTTTAAAAGTAACGATAACCGTATTAACTGAATCTTGTTGATAACCTTGCGCTACTTCATTACTAGATAATTCCGTACCACATCTAGGACAATAAGGTAATACTTTATTTCCGTGGTAAATCAAGCCTTTTTTATCCATTTCTTTAATAATCCACCATTCCGACTCGATATATTCATTATCACATGTAACATAAGGATGATCACAATCGATAAATTGACCCATCATATCAGTTATTTTTTTTACTTCATCGATATTAGTAGCCGTTTCACAATTACATTCTTTACAAAAATTTTCAATTCCAAACTTTTCAATATCCGATTTATTTTTAAAACCCAATTTTTTTTCAACATTAACCTCTATTGGCAAACCATGGGTATCAAGACCAATTTTTCTTAAAACACGATAGCCTTGCATCGTTTTATATTTAGTAAAAGCATCTTTAATTGTTTTAGCAAACACATGATGAATACCAGGTTTCGCATTCGCATAAATCGGTCCATCATAAAAAACATAGTTTTCTTTATTTTCTCGATTACTAATTGATTTTTCAAAAATATTATTTTCTTTCCAAAACTTTAAAACTTCACTTTCTGTTTCATTGATTGCTTTTTTATTTAATTCTTTAAATTTCATAATTACCTCCTGCAATATATAAAAAAGATGATACCTAAAGGGCGAAATTATTCCGCGGTACCACCTTTCTTTTTTTCTTGTTTAACTATAACGCGTTACCGTTTTTATCTTTTCCATAAAAAACATCCAAAGTGATCTATATATTAATTCTTTATTAGTTTCCACCAACCACTAACTCTCTATCAAAGATATTTAATATACCGTCTTTTTCATCTGTTATATATCTATTTTTTCAATATCATCAACTAATTCAAGTTGCGTTTCTAAATTTTCTCTTAATCTTCTTTTAAAAACTATCAAATTTCTTCTTAAATTATCGGTTTCTTTTTCGATTTCTTCAGCTTTAAGTAATGCTTCATTGACAATTCGATTAGCGTTCTTCTTCGCATCGCTAACTATTATATCTCTTTCTTGATAAGCTGTCAACTTAATTTGTTCGCTAGTTTTCTCCGACATTAAAATAGCGCGCTTTAGATTATCTTCCATTCTAGCAAAATGGGCTACTTTATCGTTTAATTTTTTATTTTCCTCTTCTAATTCCTTATAACTAGCAATTTGTTTATCTTTATCTTCGATTTCCTTAATCATCGCTTCAACTTTAGCAATAACTTTGTCTAAAAAACTATTTACTTCATCAGGATCATAGCCTCTTAAGACACGGCTGAATTTTTCCATAAGATTCACCTCAATTTAATTTACCATTCAATATTTATATCTTTATTATCGTGTATATCTTTACCTTCAGTTTCGTCGGTTATTTTACCATTTACTTTAACATTATTCGGCGTACATAAAAATATTCCCCCACCGATTTTTTGTAAGTCGCCTCCGATAGCATAAATTGTTCCACTTAAGAAGTCGACAATTCTTTTAGCTTGTTCACTGGTTACTCTTTTCAAATTAACGACAACCGTATTACGATTTTTCAACTGATCAGCAATCTGTTGTGTTTCTGAAAAAGCCCGTGGCTCTAATAAAACTAATTTTGTGCTACCATCTTCTTCGACCGCTTCACTAGTCTTTAAAGCATAATATTGATCATTTAATCCATCAGCCAATGTTTCATTATCATCGCCTGTAAACCATTTTTTTAAATTCATACCCTTTTTCCTCCTTGTTGTATAGATATTATCCACACTACTACCATAATTCTATCACAAATTATATGAATTGTGAACCATTTTTTTAACATTTTACCTTTCAATTATCACAAAATTTGGCATTATTCAAAATTCTTGATATAATTGTTAAAAGAAAGGTGATGTTTTTTTGAAAAAAGTACGTAAAGCAGTTATTCCCGTAGCAGGAATGGGAACAAGATTTTTACCAGTAACTAAATCAGTTCCTAAAGAAATGCTACCAATTATTGATAAACCAACTCTTCAATATATCGTTGAAGAATGTGTAGAAAGTGGTATCGAAGAAATATTATTTATTACGAGCCCTTATAAAAGAAATGTCGAAGATCATTTCGATCAAAGCTTTGAACTAGAAACTAGATTAGAAAGAAACAACAAATTAAAAGAATTAGAAATTGTTCAAAACATTTCTAAAATGTGTACAATTTATTACACTAGACAAGGGGAACCATTAGGAAGTGGTCACGCTATTAAATTAGCTAAAAATTTCATCGGAAATGAACCATTTGCTGTTTTATACGGCGATGACTTAATGCAATCTAAAACACCAGTTTTAAAACAATTAATCGACGTATATAATAAATATGATTGTAATGTTATCGGTGTTCAAGAAGTAGACCCTACTTTAGTTTATAAATATGGTATCATCGAATTTGAACAAGGCGATAAAATAAAAAGCATTGTTGAAAAACCTAGTGTCGAAGAAGCACCTAGTAACTTTGCTGGTTTAGGTAGGTATATCGTTAAACCAGAAATTTTCGAAGAATTAGAAAAATTATCCAAAGGTAAAGGTGGCGAATATCAATTTACCGATGGTATGTTAGCTTTAATGAAAAGCCAAGATTTCTATGCTTGTAAGTTTGAAGGAACTTACTATGATATCGGTAATCAATTAGGTTATCTAAAAGCTAATATTGCTTTTGCCTTAAATAGAGCTGACTTAAAAGATGATTTAAAAGCATTTTTAAAAGAGATTAGCAATTAATCTCTTTTAATATTAACTTTATAAATTCATCTTTACTTACAGTAATTGTTTCCTCACTACCATGTTTACGATAACTAATTAAATTATCATCAACTTCCCTTTGTCCTAAAATTAAAGTAAAAGGTATTTTTCTAACGACACTTTCTCGCATCCGATAACTTAATTTTTCTTCGCGACTATCTAACTCAACCCGAATATTTTTATTTATTAATTCTTCGTATATTTCTTTAGCGTATGCTAAATGATATTCACTATTAACAGGAATAATATTAACTTGAACCGGCGCTAACCAAGTTGGTAGTGCTCCTTTTGTTTCTTCTAATATAAAAGCCGTAAAACGATCAAATGTTCCAAAAATAGCTCGATGAATGACAACTGGTGTTTGTTTTTCGCCTTTATTATCAATATAAGATAGTTCAAATCTTCTTGGTAATAAAAAGTCTAATTGACAAGTTGATAAAGTTACTTCTGGTCCTACTGCTGGTTTTACTTCGACATCTAATTTAGGTCCATAAAAAGCAGCTTCACCGATAGCTTCAAAATAAGGTATTTTTAGTTCATTTAATACTTCTCTTAATTTATTTTCCGCATTATCCCACATTTCATCATCATCAAAATATTTTTCTTTATCGTTTTTATCTCTCAATGACAATCTAAATTTATAATCTTTAATTCCAAAATCTTTATAAACATCTAAAATTAAATTTACAACTTGTTTAAATTCATCTTTAATTTGTTCTGGAGTTACAAACAAATGCGCATCATTTTGACACATACATCTTACTCGTTCTAAACCTTTTACTGCACCTGATGCTTCATATCTAAAATCGGTAGCAAATTCACCTATTCTGATTGGTAAATCGCGATAAGAGTGTAATTTATTTTTATATATCAACATATGATGAGGACAGTTCATTGGTCGCAAAACAAATTCTTCTTCATCAACTTTCATCATCGGAAACATATTTTCCTTATAATGATCCCAATGACCACTAGTCTTATATAAATTAACCGTCCCAACACAAGGAGTATAAACATGATTATAGCCTAATTTTCTTTCTTTATCATAAATATAGTTTTCTAACTGTTTTCTAATAATTGCTCCATTAGGTAACCATAAAGGCATACCAGCGCCCACTAATTCATGGTTCATATATATTTCTTGTTCTTTACCTATCTTACGATGATCTCTTAATTTAGCTTCTTCTAAATAAGCTAAATGTTCTTGTAACTCTTCTTCAGTTTCATAACAAACACCATAAACTCTTTGTAAAGCTTTATTTTTAGAATCACCTTTAAAATAAGCACCACTTACTTTAAGTAATTTAAAATGTTTTAATACTTTGACACTTTCGACATGTGGACCTCTACAAAGGTCAGTAAAATCACCTTGGGTATAACAAGAAATAACGGTATCATCACTCATATTATTGATTAAATCAATTTTATAAGGATCATCTTTAAATTTTTCTAAAGCTTGTTTTCTTGTCAATTCTTCCCGATAAATTCTCTTACCATCTTTAGCAATTTTCTTCATTTCTTTTTCGATTTTTTCTAAATCACTATCTTTAATTACTTCATCGCCTAAATCGATATCATAATAAAACCCATCTTCGATAACAGGTCCTACCCAAAATAAAGCATTAGGGTATAAATGTTTAACCGCTTGCGCTAAAAGATGAGCACAACTGTGGTTTAAAATATTTAATTTTTCATCTTCCTTGATATTTTTTAACATAAGTTTTTCCTCCTAATTCATTTATTTTTGAACTCCGATTAATTTCTTCTAAAATATTGATTGTTCCTTCAATTTGATCTTTTTGATAAAGTAATATCTGCATTTGTCCCCATAAATTAACTAATTTAGATAATTGATTAATTCTTATTTTTTTTATTTTTTTTATTTCTTCTTCAATTAAATCTAAAGATTCTAATCTTTTCAATTCTAAAGGGTTAATATATGGTGCGATATTCCCAAACCGATCACTAACTAACAAAATTTTATTTGATAAAATTAATTCAATGTTAGCTTCAGCAAATTCATAAGATACAGTGACAACATAAGGGTTATCAAAACTTTTTAATTGTTTATGGGTTAATTTATAACATTCAACATAAACCCCATCATTAAGATATCGAATAACAAAATCTTCCATTTTAATTGTATCTTTTATTTTATCAAAGCGACTTAAATTTTTTTTCTTCATAAACTACTCCTTAAAAATATAAAAACACCCCTAAAAATAAAGGAGTGTTTAGTAACACGGTACCATCCTAATTGGAACTTAATTAAAATAACGGAATTAACCGGAAATCTCTTTCGAGTTCTACTCCTAGGTAGTAACTTTTAAAACTTATTATTGGTCTTTCACCACCACCAATTCGCTTAAAATAGTCTTTTAAAAGTCGTGTCCTAATCAATGTATTTACCAATATTTTAACATATTAATCACATTTGTCAATAACTTTTAATAGTTAAATTATAAATGTTATTAATCTTACTTTCTAAATCTTTAGGAACAGTAATAGTATCTTTATCGCCATCTGATATATAACGATTATTTTCTAAAATTTTAAAGTTCATTTCAATATCAAATTCAACACCATTATTATCATAAGCTCTAATGCGTTTTAAAAATGTTTTATCGAAATTTAAACTAAACGGTGAATATTCCGCTTCCCAACCGACTCTTAAAGCCGCTTTTGTTTCATATTCAACGCCGTCGTAAACACCATTTAAAATAACGGAAAAATTATCATGTTCTTTATTATATGGTGAACCGTAAGGTAAAGCTACTATATTGACATATTTACCTTTTATATATTTATCTAACAAATTATATAAACTACCGATTTCTTGCGCTGATTTTTCTTTAGAAATAGTCGTAAAATCAGCATGAGAATAACTGTGATTACCAATATCATATCCATTATCGATTAACCAATTTAATATTTTTTCGTTATATTCACTTTGTTGAAATAAACCACCGTTGACAAAAAATGTCGCTGTAACATTATAATCAGGATATTTTTGTTTAAATGATTCTAAAATACCAACAGCTGAATTAGGGTCAATTATAATTTCCCCATTTTCATCTAAACCAGTTACTTTAATACTATTTTCTAACCCATCATCAAAAGTTAGAATAATCGGACTTAAACCAGCTTCGACATCGATAATTCCGTTAATATAATCTTCTAATCTAATCATGCGATAACCACTACTATAATAAAATTCTAAATCTTTTCTAAATGCTTCTGCTGTTCTTTGATAACCATCTTTATCGACATTACCACCCGTATATTCATTATCCGTAATATTATGAATACCATGATACATCATAATAGGAACATTACCTAATTCATTTACTTTTAATTTTTCATAATCGATACCTAAAGAAACATAAATAGTTAAATCATTTCCTTTATTTATTTCATCGCCAATTGCAATACTTTGTTTAAAAATCTTATCTTTAGTAAAAGAGTTAATCTCTTCTTCAATAATTAAATTTAAATCATGTTCTTTAGCAAATTCTTGGGCTTCTAAAACGGTTTTATTAGTTAAGTCAATCATTAAATCTTTCTCTTTCGGTTTAAATAAATATACTAGTAAAAGCACAATTAAACTTAAAAAAATAATAGTTATAATAATTCGGTCAATTCGTAATTTTCTTTTCATAAACACCACCATTTTATATTATACACCCAATCAAAATTTTTATAAAGACATAAAATAAATTAGGTGATTTATATGTTTCACAAGTGGTCGCGTCATACTTGGTGTTTATGTCTTTTAATTTTAATTATCATCTTTTGCTGGCAAGTTTTAATTACTTTTTTTCTAATTAGTCGTTTTAACTTATTGCTTCTTTTCCTTTTATGGCTACTAATTTTGTATGCTTTGTTCCGCATAATATGGTGAAATTAACTTTTCTGTTTTATATAGTAAATCCATCATTTTAGTAATTTCACTTGTCATTTGATAGACATTTTTACTAAAATCTAATTTAGGTGGTAAAGCGATTAAAACAAATAATAATTTTCTTTCATCTTTTTGTAAAGGATAACTTTGTTCATAATGTTTTAAGATATCTTCAAAATTATAATCTAAACCATGATGCTTATATAAAATATATAAATCAAATATTGGGATACCTATTTTAGCTTTATCCCAACTAAGTAAATAACTATTTTCATTTTTAATAAAGTGACTTAAATCTAAATTATTGTGTAATACCACTACTCTTTGCTTTGTTTTTTCTTTAACTAAATCATACCAATTGTCGATTTCATAACTACAAAAATTTAAAGCATTAAAAATTCGCGATATATTTCTCGCTAACATATATTCACTAGGACTCATAAAAATATGGGTATCAATTAAAGTGATTAAATCATTATAATAACTAGTTAAATATTCGATATTGTTTTTTACATCTTCATATATTTGTTTATAATCATCAAAATCAATTTCTTTATAATGTGTTGTTTTGTTATGCAATAATGTTACTAAATTGATTAAGTCTAACATCTTTTGTTCATTAGGATAATCAATATCATCCAAATACTCGGTAATTTCATATTCTTCCTCTTCGTCATTTATATTTTTAGGATAATAATTAAAACTCCGTGATTTTAAATAGGTAAAAATTTTTTTGTTTTTTAAGTTTTTCTTTATCGCAAAACGCCCCATCTCTGTATCAACGATGGTTACTTTACCATTATTTATATAGCGATGGGGTTTTAAATTATATTTCTTTAAAATTTCATTAATTTGTTTCATGGAAAGAAGGTATGATTAATTTATCACCTATTTTTATTTCACTAATATCATTATATTGTTCTAATAATTCTTTATTTACATTATATTTTAACATAATACTTTCTAAAGTATCATTTTCTTTAACTATACATACTTTATAAGTGGCAAAATCTTCATTATCATCAAAATTATCAAATAAAGATTTTACTTCTTCATCGACTCTTTCATCGACTACCTCTTGACTAACAGGAATTACTTTTTCTTCTTCATATTTAAAAGGTGGTAATATTTCCTCTTCTTTTAAATTATCTAAACCAATTTCAATACTGACACTTAATAAATTATCATCAACTATCTCATAATAAAAATCATCGATAGAAATTTTCATGTTATCTAAAATATAACGTTCGCTCATCTCGATATTTACTGGAATATTATATTTAAATTCTTCCGTATTAACACTAGTATCATTAATCTTATAACTACCACTAATAACTAACTGTCCTTTAATTATCCTATTTTCTAAATTTAATTCGTGATCTAAAGCAATACTCGTTATTTCTGCAATATTAGTTTTAAAAGGTATATCTTTTTTTAAAGGTACTGTTTTTTTCATTTAATCACTCCCATTAAATTATATGAATATATTTAGTTTTTATACGAAAAAAAGTTGATAAAACTATCAACTAAAATTTTTTAAATATTTTCTATTTTGTTTTATGATAAATATTTTATTTTCTAATGTATCGTCTCGAAAAAGATTAGAATTCACTTTATTATAAGCAATGACTTTTTTTACTCTTTCTTTAAAACACGGATATTTTAAAATTTTAGGACATTGTTTTACGATTGCATTCAAACTAGCAAAGAAAAATTCATCATTAGCTAAAGTTTCAATACTATCATCAAAAGTTTTTTCATCTACTTCATCAGACAAATAAATTAATAAAATAAAATCATAACCTAATGACTGTCTTACAAAATCTTCATATTTTTTATATCGGTGGTATGACATTGGCTTGAATAGCTTAATATCTTTTCTAATTGATATTTCGTGTAATACCCAAGCATAATTAGATATATCATTATCCATTTTATTTAATCTTATTAAAAGATCATTAAAAATTTCATAATAATATTTTTTCGTATCTTCATCAGCATAGTTAGATTCATATTTAATACAGTTAATTAAATCATATAATTTATATTTGATTTTTAAATCACAATAAACATATTCTGAATCGAGATATACTTCGATAAAATCGATTAAAATAGCTAAAAAATCATTATTATAAATATATATATCATAATAACCTTTTTTAGTATTTTGATATATATCTTCATCATATAAATAACTTTGTAAAAATTTTATAAAATAATAATTTCTAATATCTTCATTTTCGAACACCTTGAACCACCCTGTAAACATCTTTAAAATTCTTTACTAAAATAAACTTAATATTATTTCTTACTTCATCTGGTAAATCTTCTAAATCTTTTCGATTATCTTGTGGAATAATAATCGTTTTAATACCACTTCTTAAAGCTCCAATCGCTTTTTCTTTTAAACCCCCGATCGCTAAAACATGACCTCTTAAAGTTATTTCTCCTGTTAAAGCTAAAGTATTAGGAATTTTAATTTTATTTAAAGCACTTAAAATAGCTAAAGTTAAAGCAATTCCCGCACTAGGACCATCTTTTTTTATTGCTCCTTCAGGAACATGAATATGGATATCGTTATTGATTAAATCTTCATAATTTATTTTATATAATTGATAATTTGATTTTAAATAATTTAAAGCAATCGCCGCACTTTCTTTCATCACGTCACCTAAACTACCTGTTAAAATCAAATCACCTTTACCTTTAAAATAATTAACTTCAATCGGTAAAGTATCCCCACCATAAATCGTATAAGCTAAACCATTAACTACTCCTACTTGTGATTTAGTTCTCGTATTAAATTTATATTTTTCTTTTCCTAAATACTTTTCTAATACTTTATTATCAATATTAACTTTATTTATTTTTATATTGTTAGTTACAATTTGAGTAACTATTTTTCTTATTAATTTATCTAACTGTCTTTCTAATTCCCTAACTCCTGCTTCTTTCGTATAATTTCTAATTATTTTTAAAATAGTATCATTATCAATATTGATAAACTCTTCATTTAAACCTTTTTCTTTTAATAATTTCGGTAATAAATGTTTCGTAGCAATATCTAATTTTTCAAATTCCGTATAACCAGTTATATTAATTATTTCTAATCTATCTCTTAACGGTTCTTTGATATTTTCGATATTATTAGCAGTCAAGACAAATAAAACATTTGATAAATCATAATCTTCTTCAATATAATTATCACTAAAATATTTATTTTGTTCTGGATCTAAAACACTTAATAAACTACTTGCCGGATCACTATAATAATCATTACTCATCTTGTCAATTTCATCGATTAAAAACAAAGGATTACTACTTTTTGCTTTTTTTAAAGCCGTAATTATTCTTCCTGGACTAGCGCCAACATAAGTTTTCCGATGACCTAATATTTCTGATTCATCCTTAATACCACTTACTGATATTTTGACAAAATTTCTCTTCATCGCTTTAGCGATACTAAAAGCCAAACTTGTTTTACCAACCCCCGGTGGCCCTACTAAACAAATAATTGACCGATTATTATTACTTATTTTTTTTACAGCTAAATATTCGATAATTCTTTGTTTTACTTCTTCTAAACCATAATGTGATTTATCTAAATATGCCCTAACACTTTTCAAGTCCTCATTATCTTTAGTAAAAATGTTCCAAGGTAAACTAAGTAACCATTCGATATAATCTCTTATTACATTTATCTCTGGTGACATACTAGAACCATTTTCATAACGACTAAGTTCAAAATCTAGTCTTTCTTTTATTTTTTTAGGACATTTTAAACTATTGATTCTTTGTCTTAACTTTTCAACATCACTTTCTTTATTCGATTGCTCCCCTAATTCTTCTTTTAATAACTTTATTTTTTCTTTAATTAAAAATTCCCTTTGATTTTCATCCATTTCTTGCTTTATTTTTAAATCGATATTTCTTTCAATTTGAAATCTTTCTTTTTCTTGATATATATCTTTTAATAACATTTCCCCTCTTTTAATAGGACTAGTAGTATTAAGATATTCTAATATTTTTTCCTTGTTATTAATTAATGAAGGCACAACTATATCCGTAAATTTATCTAAACTTTTTTCATTTTCCATTAAAGAAATCATACTATTACTAATATATGGAATATTTTTAACATAACTTTTTATTTCCTTAATTAATTTATTAATAATTATCTCTTCATTTTCAACTTTAACTAAAGCAATTTCGCTAACAATTGATTCTAATGGTTCTTTTATTTTGTTTAAATTTAAAAATTCAATAATATTAACTCTTCTTAAACCTTTTATATCAACTCTAGTATTTCCATTTGGTAAAACTAAATTATTTTCTATTTTTGCTAAAACACCAATTTTCGGCATATTATGACTATCGTATTCACTAACTACTAATATATAATTATCATGAAATAATAACGACATATCGATAACATTATTATCCGTGTTTTTAGCATCAAACTCTAATTTTAAAGTATTCTGCGGTAATAAAACAATACCTTTTAAAAGGATAACTGGTAAATTATATTTTTTCAAATTAATCACTTCCTTTTAAACTGATTATTATTATAGCATAAAAGTGTGATTATTCATCTATATTTTTATAATAATGTGAGATATTGCTATTTGCAAACGCTAAATAAAAACAGTCCACCTCCTCCCTATTCAAGGGAGGAGGCGGACATTACCTTGTTGTTCTTTTTTGTTCTTTTTTACTTTCTTTGCTTCTTGATTTTCTTCCCTCTTCAAAGAAAAGGGTTATAGATTTCAAACTCTCGTTTGAAATCTAGGGGATGAGGACGGCACGCGCGCCGTGGCTACTGTTCGCATTACCACTGAGGTCGCTGAAGTCGAACACGCCTGCGCGAGAACCATTGCTGTAGAGGCCGCCACGGATGAACCAAGAGTAACCAGAGCCGACGAAGCGCGCCTGATCACTATACCAGCCACCATATCTATCTCCAAAAGTTGCTAGTGTCTCTTTTGTAGCGTCTCCTAGTTTACCTCGACTATGGGTAGACCAATCGCTGCTATATGTATACTTGTCATAATACTTCGCATTTGGTGCACTACTAAAGCCGGCATTACTTGAATAGAATGAGCCACTACTATTGACCATATTACCCATTACGTATTCCCATGCTCCTCCAGACATATCATATACTCCATACACATTTCCAGTTGTTGACTGGCCAGTATTACTCTTATATGAAGTTGTACTACTTCCTCCACCAGTATAAATGCTACTATTACTATTGATTGTTATATCCGTTGTTCCTAAACCATATTTACTTTGTTTTAGGTATGCTACTGCTCCCCATTCCATATTCTTCATCATATGACTGTCGCCACTTAAGCTATAACTACTTTTTATGTTTTGGATAGCGGTGAAGAAAGCCGATACGGTTGTCCTTCTTAAACTACTTACTCCTGGCTTTACTGTTATCTTACTTGTACTTCCACTTACTTCAAATTTACCTACCCAAAAGCCACTTACTTGTTCACTTCCAAATGTAAATGCTGGATGTGTGTACCAATTTCCATTACTTGCATTTGTACATGTTTGACTACTACTTCCTGATCCACTTACCGCATCAGTACAACTTACTGTTCCTGTTGTTGCTGTTCCTGATTCAAAGGTTACATTGATTAATTGTTGCGATACACTTCCGTTATTCGCATTAAACAATTGATATTTATATCTTGGTATCCATACATACCATAATGCTATTTCACTTTCACTTATGGTTTGACCTACACTTTTACTTACGCCACTATTTAATACAACTGCATTAGCCCATTCTTTACTGTTATAGTCATACCATTCTTCACTTATATCTGCATATACCCAATTACTTCCATTATATTTTATTGGTATCATATTACTTGCTAATTCTGGTTTATTTGCTCCGGTTGTATCTTCATATTCATTAGCTTTTACGGTAATTGATTTGGTTGCAGTTGTTGTTTTTCCATTTCCGCCTGTTGCAGTACAACTTAAGGTACGACTTCCTACTGCTAAACTACTTGTATTTGTTGGAGTACATGATATACTTCCTCCACTTGTACTATAACTTACTGTAAAATAGTTTGCTACCACATTACTTGCTCCTTCTTTTATTTCTACTGTTCCTGATTTCGCTGTTAATGTTGGAGCATTTTTATCTACTTTAATAGTATAATTTCTTGTTGATGAATTACCTGCTTTATCAGTTGTTGTGATTGTTACTGTTTGACTGGCTGTATTACTTGTGATACTTGCTATACTACTGGTTGTGCTTGAATGTCCTGATAAACTATCACTTCCATTTTCGACATTAACGGTTACATTTGTTGTATACCAGTTATTACTTCCTAATGTTCCACTAAAGTTGGCAGTTCCTGCTGTTGGAGCTGTTTTATCCAAGTTATATGTATCACTACATACTTTACTTGTTTTATTATTATTATCAGTTACTTCGACACATGCGCGATTACTTCCTTCAGTTGTGATTAAGAAGTCTTTAGTAGTTCCTGTAAATGAAGCTGATGGGGTACATTCACTACTACTATTTACAGTACAACTACTTCCTGATTTAATGCCACTTCCACTATTATCAGTTATAGTTGCTCTTATATAGAAGTCTTCTTTAGCCCATTTATTACTATTAATAACGCTACTATCGACTAAATTAAATACAATACTTGGTGCATCAGCATCTACGGTTATTCTTCTTACTACTTCTCTTACATTGCCAGCTTTATCTTTGATACTATATGTTACTTCTTTTACTCCTGTTACTGATGTATCTATTGTTGATGGAGTTATACTTAAAGTACCATCTATTTGGGATAATGTATCACTATATGTTACACCATTACTTAAATCTACTGTATCATTTCTATTTACGGTTATATCACCAACACCATTTATCGTTGGTAAGATTTTATCGATTTGATAGTTATTACTACATATTTTATTGCTTGTTTCATTATTATCAGTAGCTATAAC
>CALVSM010000014.1 GCA_944359025.1 uncultured Bacilli bacterium | reverse complement strand
ATTACCGTAAAAGCTAATGAATATGAAGATACAACGGGAGCAAATAAACCTGAATTAGCAAGTAATATGATACCAATTATGTATGATGGTACTAACTGGGTGTATGCGGATATATATGAAGAATGGTATGACTATAATAGTAAAGAATGGGCTAATGCGGTAGTATTAAATAGTGGCGTAAGTAAAAGTGTTGGCCAAACCATAAGTGAAAGTGAAATAGCGTTATGGTATGTGTGGATACCAAGATATAAATATCAATTGTTTAATGCCAATAATGGAACTGTCGATGAACAATTAATCAATGTTGAATTTGAATCAGGAACAGCAACAACTGGAACAGTAAGTTGTACTGATGCAGTAAGTGGAACAGGCGATAGTAGCGAAACATGTACGAATGCAAATAATGGCAATTGGTACACTCATCCAGCTTTTACATTTGGAAATGAACAAGTAAATGGTTTCTGGGTAGGTAAATTTGAAGTAAGTGGAAGTACAAGTAAGATAACAGTCAAGCCAGGAGTACAAAGTTTAAGAGATACAAATGTATCGACTTTCTTCACTGCTATCCAAAACATAAAAAGTAGTTATAGTTTAAGTGGTGATAGTCATATGATGAAAAATATGGAATGGGGAGCAGTAGCATACTTAAAACAAAGTAAATATGGACTAGGAACAACGGATATAACAATTAATAGTAACCGTAGTTATTATACTGGAGGAGGAAATAGTACAACTGCATATAAGAGTAATACAGGACAGTCAACAACATCAAATGTATATGGTGTGTATGATATGTCTGGAGGAGCAAATGAATATGTAATGGGAAGCATGGTTGACAGTAACGGAGCATTTTATCAACGAAATTCAGGTTTTAGTAGCGCACCAAATGCGAAGTATTATGATGAATACACATATGGTAGTAGTAGCTCAAACCATAGTCGAGGCAAACTAGGAGATGCGACGAAGGAGACTTTATCAAATTCTAACAGTTATACTGGTGGCTGGTATAGTGATAGTGTTAGTTTCCTCAATTCTTTAGGTCCTTGGGTCTTACGTGGTGGTAGGTATAACAGTGATTCTGACGCAGGTGTGTTTCAATTTTCTGGAACCGATGGTGGTGTGGATAGCAATTTCTGCGCGCGTGCCGTCCTCATCCCATAGATTTCAAATAATAGATGGATAATATATAATTTAGTGTACAAATTTTTATTTAATATTTGTTAAAAGCAGTTTTAGATTCATTTTAAAACTGTTTTTTTATGTAAAATAAACAAAAATTTGTTCTTTTTTTATTATAAATATGTTATAATTTAAGAGTGTTAGACAATGAGGAGGGCAAGATATGACACAATATGTATATTCCTTTAGTGAAGGAAACAAAGATATGCGTAATCTATTAGGAGGTAAAGGAGCTAACTTAGCGGAAATGAAAGGGTTAGGTTTACCAGTTCCTGATGGCTTTACAGTTACAACTGAAGCTTGTAATAAATATTATGAAGATAATGAAAACATTGCTGATGAAGTTATCGAACAAATCATGACTAAATTAAGTCAACTAGAAGCATCTTCAGGTAAAAAAATGGGAGATTTAGAAAACCCATTATTAGTATCAGTTAGAAGTGGTGCGAGAGCTAGTATGCCTGGTATGATGGATACAGTATTAAATTTAGGTTTAAACGATGAAGTAGCTAAACATTTTAGTGAAAAAATAAATAACCCAAGATTTGTTTATGATTCATATAGAAGATTTATTCAAATGTTTGCGGATGTTGTTAAAGGATATCCAAAATCTAGTTTTGAAAGAGTTTTAGATGAATTTAAAGAAAGTAAAGGCGCTAAATACGACACTGATTTAGATGCTGATGACATGAAAGAAATTACTAATAAATTTAAAGAAATTTATAAAAATTTAGCTAATGAAGAATTCCCACAAGATCCAAAAGTTCAATTAATCGAAGCAGTTACGGCTGTATTTAGATCTTGGAATAATGAAAGAGCTATATATTATCGAAGAATGAACGATATACCTAGTAGTTGGGGAACCGCGGTTAATGTTCAAGAAATGGTTTATGGTAATAGTGGCGATAAATCTGGTACTGGTGTAGCATTTACAAGAAATCCAGCAACTGGTGAAAATAAACTATACGGGGAATATTTAATCAATGCTCAAGGAGAAGACGTCGTAGCTGGTATTAGAACGCCACAACCAATTTCAACATTAGAAAGCGTTATGCCGGAAGTTTATAAACAATTTAGTGAAATTGCTAAAACATTAGAAAGTCATTATAAAGATATGCAAGATATGGAATTTACAATTGAAAATGGTAAATTATTTATGTTGCAAACAAGAAATGGTAAAAGAACAGCGCCTGCTGCTTTAAAAGTTGCTGTTGATTTAGTAAATGAAGGGATGATTACTAAAGAAGAAGCTTTACTTAAAGTTGAACCTAAACAATTAGATCAATTATTGCACCCAATGTTTGATAACGAAGCATTAAAGAAAGCTAAAGTAATTGCCAAAGGTTTAGCGGCATCTCCTGGAGCAGGAACAGGTAAAATTTATTTTAATGCTAGTGATGTTAGTGAAGCTAAAAAAAGAGGCGAAGAAACTTTATTAGTTAGATTAGAAACTTCACCTGAAGATATCCAAGGAATGAATGACGCTAATGGTATTTTAACTGTTCGTGGTGGTATGACATCTCATGCGGCTGTCGTTGCTCGTGGTATGGGTAAATGCTGTGTATCTGGTTGTGGGGAACTAATCATCGATGAAGAAAATAAAACTTTAAAAACTAAAGATGGTCAAATCTTTAAAGAAGGCGACTACATGTCTATCGATGGTTCAACTGGTAATGTCTACGGCGAAGAGATAAAAACTGTTGAAGCTACAATTAGTGGCGATTTTGAAACATTTATGTCTTGGGCTGATAGTACAAGAAAATTAAAAGTTAGAACTAATGCTGATACACCTAAAGATGCTATTCAAGCAAGAAAATTTGGTGCTGAAGGTATCGGTTTATGTCGTACTGAACACATGTTCTTTGAAACAGATCGTATCTTCAATTTTAGAAGAATGATTTTAGCTGATACTTTAGAACAAAGAGAAGAAGCTTTAGAAAAAATATTACCTTATCAAAGAGGCGATTTTGAAAAATTATTTGCAGCGATGGAAGGAGATCCTGTTGTAATTAGATATTTAGATCCACCTTTACATGAATTTTTACCTCATACAATTGAAGAAATGAAACCTTTAGCTGAAAGTTTAAATATTAGTTTAGAAACTATTCAAAATAGAATCGATGCTTTAAAAGAATTTAACCCAATGATGGGACATCGTGGTTGTCGTTTAGCTATTACTTATCCGGAAATAGCTAGAATGCAAACTAGAGCGGTTATCGAAGCAGCTATTAATGTTAATAAGAAGGGTATGAATGTTACTCCTGAAATTATGATTCCATTAGTTGGCGATGTTAAAGAATTAGAATATGTTAAAAATATTGTTACTGAAGTAGCTGATAAAATTATTAAAGATAATAATGTTAATTTAACATATAAAGTTGGAACGATGATCGAAATTCCAAGAGCGGCTTTAACAGCTGATGAAATCGCTAAACAAGCTGAATTCTTTAGTTTCGGTACTAACGATTTAACGCAAATGACTTATGGTTTTTCAAGAGATGATGCTGGTAAATTCTTAAATGATTACTATGATAAGAAAATTTTTGAAAGTGATCCATTTGCTAAATTAGACCAAACTGGTGTTGGACAATTAGTCGAAATGGCGGCACGTAAAGGTAGAAAAACTAGAAGTGATATTCATTTAGGTATTTGTGGTGAACATGGAGGAGATCCTGCTAGTGTTGAATTTTGTCATAGAATTGGTCTAGATTATGTATCTTGTTCTCCATTTAGAGTACCAATTGCTAGACTTGCAGCTGCCCAAGCAGTAGTTAAAGAAAAATAATTTATGAAAACTTTATCAATCAAGATAAAGTTTTTTAATTAAAATTACATAAAAAAAGTAATATAGTGTTTATATTACTTTTTAGTCGTCTATTTCATAACTAATTATTTTACCAGTTGTGGCATTGATTTCATATTCATATTCTAAATGACCAACTCTAAATTCAATTTCATATTCGTTATCATCTAGTTCAACTTTTGAATAATTAACATCACTAACACCAGCATGTTTTAAAGCAATTTCTAAAGCTTCATCGCGAGTTATTTTAGCGTGAGTAGTATTATAATCATCATCATCATAATAACTATCGATAGAATATTCTAATATTTTACCAGTTAAACTGATATCATAATCATATTCTTTATTATTATAGATAAATTCAATTTCATATGAATTATCATCTAATTCAATTTTTTTAGTTGTAACATTACTAGCGCCAGCATGTTTTAAAGCAATATTTAAAGCTTCATCACGAGTTATGGTATTAGAGGTATTTCCCGTATTATTATTTTCAACATTGCGATGATTATCGATATCATATTTGACGATATCGCCAGTTTTAGCGTCAATATCATATTCATATTTGGCGTTATTAGCTCTAAATTCAATTTCGTAAACGATAATATTATCATAATCTATCTCAATTTCATAATTAGTAATGTCAGTAACATTAGCATGCTTTAAAGCAATTTCTTTAGCTTTATCATAACCGATATAAGCTTTATCACTAGCATTTCCTTCAACTTTAATATTATCATTGTTACTTGATATTAAATTTAATTCATTGATTGAAAGATTAGCTAAACTTTCATAAGTTAATAAATTATTGTTAGCAATAATATCTTGAATTAATTTAGCTTTGCCTAAAGATATATTATATTCTTTAGCAATATTTTCTAAACTTTGATTATTAGATACTGTTTGACTGACAATCGAGAAGTTGTTGTTAACTAGATAAGCATTTAAATCGTTAACTATTTCTTGTCTTAATCTTTCATTTTCTTCTTCTGAATTACCTTCGACGGAAATAAGAATCGAATTAGCTAATTCATCGATATAACCATTTTTAACCATCGAACCGATTAAAGCATTAATGGCGACATTCATATCACTACCATTTAAGTCCATTCCACTTAAGATTTTATTACCATCATCATTATTAGCAAAACAATCGATAACTTTTTCTTTTTTATTGATTTTTAATTCGATACTAGGGTTGACATCAATGCCAATTTTTGAAGCAACTTTGAAATTATTATTATAAACTAAAACCCCCGCAAATAAACAAAATACAAATGTACAAGCCGTTACCAAATAAGGTATCATGTTTTTCTTTTTCTTTTCCATATAAACAATTCCTTTCTTTTCATTTAATTTTTTATTATCGAACTCGGGGAGGTCGATATTATGAAAAGCTTTGTTTATTTTATTTTCAATATTTTTCATTGTTCCTCCTTCATAAGTTCTTTTAATTTTTTAATTGCTCGGTGGTATTTAGAGAGAGTAGTAGTTAGTTTTAAATCTAAAATACCGGCAATTTCGTGAAATTTAAACCCATTTAAACTATGTAAGACAATGATTTGTCTTTCTTCAGCGGTTAAATTTTCTAGTAGATAATTAATTAATATTTTGTCGTAATTATCATTTTTTTTAAATTCGATATTAGTAATATCAACTTCTTTTTTGTTGCTTCTTATTTTCATATATGCTAAATTTTTAGTAATCGTTAAAATCCAAGCCATCGGTTTACCTTTTTTCTCATACCGGTAAGCATTGTGGTAGATCGATATAAATGTATCTTGAACTACATCTAAAGCATCATCGTGGTTTTTTAAAATACTTAATGCGAAACTATAGACATTAGTATTGATTAAATTATATAGTTCGTTAAATGCTTCAGTATCGTTAAGTGAAATTCTTTCTAAGTAGTTATCTAGTTCCATTTTTTTACTCCTCTCATTAAGACAATGCACTAAAACTAATTTTTATTGCATTAAATTTTATTTTTCTTAAAAATATTTTAACTTATCCAAAAATCAATGTCAATAATAGATAATATTTTAAATTTTAGATATAATAATAATGGGTGAGAAAAATGCAAGAAAAATATGCTGAATTATTGTTAAAAGGTTGTTTAAAAATAAGTAATCAACCACTTTTAATATCTGCTCCTATTGAAGTTTATGATTTTGTAAGAGTAGTAGTTAAAAAAGCTTATGAAATGGGGGTAAGAGATATTTATATTGATTACAGTGATGAAGTTATAAAGCAATTACAACTTCAAAATTTTAATATAGATGAATTAAAAGAAAGTAGTTTATGGAATAAAAGTATCTTTGATGAGTATGCTAAAAAAAACGCTTGTTTTTTAATGCTTAGTACTTATGAAGAAAGAAATGATATTGCTGTTTCAAAGTTAGAGTTAACAGCTAAATTATCTAGAATAACTAGGCCATTATTTAAAGAAAAACAACTTAAAAATGAAATAGCTTGGACCATTGCTTCAGTAGCTACTAAAACTTGGGCAAATAAAATGTTTCCTAATGAAGAAAATAATGTTGAAAAATTATGGAATATAATTTATGATATTTGTCTAGTTAAAGATGATCCTATTAAAGCTTGGCAAGAAAAAATCGCTAACACAGAAAGAAAAGCTAAAGTGATGAATGAAAAACAGTATGATTATCTTTACTTAAAAAATAAAAAAGGAACTAATTTAAAAATAAAGCTACCTAAAAATCATATTTGGGTTAGTGGCGCAAGTGATATAAATGATAAAAAAATAATCGCTAATTTACCAACTGAAGAAATATTTACCGCGCCTTTTAAAGATGATGTTAATGGGGTGGTGTATAATTCTAAACCTTTGGTCTATAACGGGGTTTTAATCGATGATTTTATGCTTAAATTTGAAAATGGTAAAGTGGTCGATTTTAAAGCTAAACAAGGTTATGAAACTTTAAAATCAATAATTGAGTTTGATGAAAACTCTAATAAATTAGGGGAAGTTGCTTTAGTTGATTATAATTCGCCGATTTCTAATTCTAAACTTGTTTTTTATGAAACATTATATGATGAAAATGCCTCTTGTCATCTAGCGTTAGGTTCAGCTTATTTAGAGTGTGTTCAAATATCAGAAGATGCTTTTAACCAGATAAATAAAAGTGATAATCATGTTGATTTTATGTTTGGTACTAAAGATTTAAAAGTAATCGGAATAAAAGATAATATAGAAGAAGTAATTATGGAAAATGGTAATTTTATAAAATAAATGTATAAAAAATCTCCTTTTAAATCAAAATGAATTTGAAAGGAGATTTTCAAATGGCCCGTCATCGCGTAGAAATAACTGGTGTAAATACTGCGAATATCGATGTTTTAAGTAATGAAGAGATGTTAGAATTATTTAAAGAATTAAAAAAAGGAAATAAAGAAGCCAAAAACAAATTAATTCATAGTAATTTAAAACTTATTTTATCAGTTTTAAAAAAATACAATAATCGTAAAGAAAATTTAGATGATTTATTTCAAATTGGTTGTGTTGGTTTAATTAAAGCTATCGATAATTTTGATTTGAATTTAGAAGTTAAATTTTCGACTTATGCTGTTCCGATGATTTTAGGTGAAATTAAAAGATATTTAAGAGATAACAATGCCGTTAGAGTAACTAGAAGTGTTAAGGATATTGCATTTAGAGGTTTAAAAGTTAAAGAATTATTGACTAATAAATGGAACCGTGAACCGACTAACAAAGAAATAGCTGATTATATTAATATTAATGAATGTGAAATAACCAATGCTTTTGAAGCCATTAAAGATACGGTTAGTATGTCAGAACCAATATATAATGATGGTGGGGATACGATATATTTATCCGAACAAATCGCTGATAATAAAGATAAAATTAATTGGGATACAAGATTAATGTTAAAGGATGCTTTAAATAAGTTAAAAGCCAAAGAACGGTTTATTATTCAAAAAAGATATTTTGAAGGAGTTACCCAAGTGGAATTGTCGGAAGAAATAGGTATATCCCAAGCCCAAATATCCCGTATCGAAAAGAATGGCTTGGATAATATGAAAAAATTATTAAAATAATCATAAAATTAAATAGGTGGTGAAATGCGGTTAAGTGATTTACAAAGTAAAAATGTTATTACGACAGATGGTAAATTGATTGGCAATATTATCGATGTCGTTATTGAAAAAGGAACAATTAAATATTTAATCGTCGAAAAAAGTAAATTTTTAATATCTTTATTTACAACTAAAGATGAACTAGAAATAAGTTGGCAACAAATAAAAATTATCGGTGATGATGTTATAATCGTCGAATGTCAATAGAAAGTTTTTCTATTGACACATAACAAGAAGAATGTTATACTTAAATTCCCGCGTATTTTGGAAGGAGAAGTTTGTGTGTTTGAAAAATTTCCATTGAAACAATTATATATGGCTAATTATGTGAATGAATCTTTAGAATATGTTTATAGTGGGTTATTCAAATCGGTTAGTATTATCCATCATTTTAATATCAACTATGAAAAAGATGTATTTATTTTAGTAAATGATGATAAAAATAATTTTGTCGGTTATATGAATTTAAACGACAGTCAGATATATCAACAAATTAATATTGCTTTAGATGATTATGAAGTAACTTTAGATGAAAAAGATGAAGATAAAATAAAACAAGCTAAAAAAGTCAACAATGGTTATGTTAACTTTGAACCTTTAAAAAATTATACATCAAAATATATTAAACCTTATATGAGTTATAAAGATATTAAAAAAGCTGTTAAAGATATCAATCGACAAATATTAGAAGTACAAGAACAGGATAAAACAATTAAGTTAAGATAAGAGGAAAAATATGGAAGTGAAATTTAGTTTACCTAATGGGCAAAGATATGATAATAAAAGTGGTAATATTTTAATTTTATTACCAGAGTTATTAAATGATAATTTAAATAGAATCAATAATTATTATACAAATTTAAAATTAATTGATTTTGATTTAGATGATATTATAAGGAAAGTTAAAATTATTTCAAATAGTTCTGAATTAACTATCGCTTATGATTTAAAAGAGCAAGCGTTTATTTTAGTAAAAGAATTTGAAATTAGTAAACCTGAAAAAACAAAGTAGACTAATTTGTTTTTTTTTGATATAATTATCTTGTTTTTAAGACTAAAAGAAAGGAGGTTAAAATGAGTAAAATTAAAATTTTTGCTTTAGGTGGCTTAAACGAAATTGGGAAAAATATGTATGTTGTCGATATCGATAAAGAAATATATATATTTGAAGCTGGGTTAAAATATGCTGATGATAAAATGTTAGGTGTTGATTATATCATACCTAATTATGATTATTTAATTAATAATAAAGAAAGAATTCAAGGTATTTTTTTATCGCATGGCCATGATGAACAAATAGGAGCGATTCCGGATATTTTAAATGATTTACCGAATATTAAAATTTATGGCTCAAAATTTACTTTAGAACTATTAAAAGAAGAGTTAGATGCGGAAAATATTAAAGGGAACTTAATTGAGTTAAAACCTCATAAAAAAATTCGGGTTGGTAATAATTATATTTTTCCTATAACATTATCCCATTCGGTTCCCGATAGTTTTGGTTATGTTTTATATACTAATGATGGCGCAATTTTCTATACTGGTAACTTTGTTTTTGATCCTTCGATGCAAGGAAATTATAAAATGGATATTGGTAAACTAGCTTATGTTGGTAAACAAGGAGTATTATGTTTATTAAGCGAATCATTATATGCGGATAAAATAGGTTTTACTTCGCCGAAACATCGTAGTTATCAATATTTAAAAGAAGTAATTAACAAATATGAAGGAAGAATCTTAATCAATATTTTTCAAGGTCAATTTTATCGAATGCAAGAGATATTAAATGTCGTTAGTGAATCTAATCGTAAGTTAGTTATTTTAGGTAAAACTTTAGAAACTAATTTAATTAAAGCAATTAATAATGGTTATATCAATTTTGATAAAAATAAACTAGGCAATATTCATCATCTTGTTAAAGACTCAATTATTTTAGTATCCGATGAAAGAGAAAAACCATTTTCTAATATGAAAAGAATTGTTCGAGGATATGATAAATTTATTACTTTAAATGAAGAAGATACCATTATTTTTGCTTCTCCCGTTTACGACGGCATGGAAAAAAGTGCGACGACTCTTTTTGATGAAATAGCTAAAAAAGGTTGCAATTTAATTACGATGTCAAGTAAAGAATTTCAAGCATTACATGCTTCAAGTGAAGATTTGATGTTGATGTTAAATTTAATGCAACCAAAATATTATTTTCCTGTTATTGGGGAATATCGTCATCAAGTAGCTAATAGTGAAGTAGCTAAACAAATGGGGTTAAAAGAAGAAAATATTATTTTAAATTTAAACGGTCAAGTAGCTACTTTTATCGATGGTAAATTAGTCGATACATTTGAAAAGATTCCAATTGATGATATTTTAATCGATGGTAAAACAGTTGGTGATATTGGCGAATTAGTAATTAAAGATCGTGAAATGTTAGGGGAAAATGGTATCGTTTTAGTAGTAGCTATTATCGATAAATTAACTAAAAAGATTTTATCAGGTCCAGAAATAGTTACTAAAGGTTTTGTCTATGTTAAAGATAACATCGATTTAATCAAAGAAGCCGAAAATATGGCATTAGAAATAATTAAAAATAATACTAAAGTTTCTTATATTGATTATGGTAAAACCAAAAACGAAATAAGAGATAAAATAGGTAAATATTTTTACCAACAAACGGAATCTAAACCGATTATTTTAATTATGATGCAAGAAATTTAAGTCAAAGGAATTCTTTGGCTTTTATTATTGAATTTATTATATAAATATGTTATTATTGATATCTAGGAAGTGATGTTATGAATTTACCTAATTTAAAAGAAGCAAGAAAAAGAACCAATAATGATATTGTTATAAAAGATAACGAGTATGAATTAACCGATAATCAAAAAGCGATAGGTTTAAATAAAAAATATTATATTAAAACTTATGGTTGCCAGATGAATGAACATGATTCAGAAAATATAAAAGCTATTTTAAATGAGATGAATTTTACTGAAACCGATAAATTAGAAGATGCTGACTTGATTATTTTAAATACTTGTGCGATAAGAGAAAATGCGCATAATAAAGTATTTGGCTTGTTAGGTAGAATTAAACATTTAAAACAAACTAAAGATGTTTTAGTTGGCTTTGGTGGTTGTATGGCCCAAGAAGAAGTAATAGTCGATGAAATAAGACATAAATATAAATGGATCGATTTTGTTTTTGGGACTCATAATATTTTTGATTTACCTAATATAATTGAAAAAACTTATATTAATCAAAAACAAGAAATAGAAGTTTTTTCTTGGGAAGGGGAAGTTATTGAAAACTTACCTGTTAAAAGAGATAATAAATATAAAGCTTGGGTAAATATTATGTATGGCTGTGATAAATTTTGTACTTATTGTATCGTTCCTTATACAAGAGGAAAACAAAGAAGTAGATTACCAAAATATATAATTGAAGAAGTAAAAGATTTAATTAAAGATGGTTATCAAGAAGTAACTTTATTAGGCCAAAATGTCAATGCTTATGGTAAAGATTTAAATATCAACTATACGATGGCTAATTTATTAGAAGATGTAGCTAAAACAGGAATTAAAAGAATTAGATTTGTTACTAGTCATCCTTGGGATTTTAACGACGATATGATCGATACAATTAGTAAATATGAAAATATTATGCCATATATTCATTTGCCAATTCAATCTGGTTCTAGTAAGATTTTAAAATTAATGGGTAGACGCTATACGAAAGAAGAATATCTAACTTTATTTAACAAATTAAAAGAAAAAATACCTAATGTATCGATTACTACTGATATTATCGTTGGCTTTCCTGGTGAAACAGATAAAGATTTTCAGGATACTTTAGATGTCGTCGCTGCTTGTAAGTATGATTCAGCTTTTACTTTTATTTTCTCACCAAGAATCGGAACGCCTGCTAGTAAAATGGTGGATAATGTATCGTTAGAAGAAAAAGAGGAAAGATTACAAAGATTAAATCAATTGGTTAATAAATATTCAAAAGAAAACAATGATAAATACTTAAATAAAGTAGTGCCGGTTTTATTAGAAGATTATAGTTCAAAAAAGAAGGACTGTTTAAAAGGATATACTGATACAATGAAATTAGTTAATGTTAAAGCGGATAAAAGTTATTTGGGTAAGATTGTGAATGTTAAAATAACTTCAGTTAAAACTTGGAGTATGGATGGTGAAATAATTTAATTTTTTATGTACAAAAGACCAATAATCGCATATATTAAACTAGAGAGGTGATATTGTGTCTTTATATAAAGAAATTGTGACGAAAGCGGTTATTGGAAAAGGTAAAAAATATTTTAAAAATAATTATAAAATAACAATGGAAAATCAACCGACGACAATTTTAGGATGTTGGGTAATCAATCATAAATTTAAAGGTTATAAATCAGGTGATAAAATAGGTGTCGATGGTTCATTTGATGTTAATATTTGGTATTCTTATGATAATGATTCTAAAACAGCAGTCGTTAATCAAAAAATTGAATATAACGATTTATTTAATGTCAAACTAAAAGAAAATGCTGATTTGAGTAGTGAAACAGATATTATAGTTAGGACCTTAAGTCAACCAACTTGTTTAGGTGTAAATATTTTAGATGATAAACAAATTTCTTTTGACATTGAAAAAGAATTAGGAGTAGAAATAGTAGGGGAAACTAAAGTTAAAATTGCTATCGAAGAAGATGAGGAACCATGGGATGAAATTGATGATGATGTGACCCAAGATGATTTAGAAGAAATTAATAAAATTGATGAAAATTATATAAAATAGTGTCAACCAATAATAGTTGACACTATTTATTTGATATGATATAATTAAACAAGAAAAGGAGTGATTATAATGGCTGTTAAATTAAGATTAAAAAGAATGGGAGCTAAAAAAAGACCTTTTTACCGTGTGGTAGCTGCTGATTCTAGAAGTCCAAGAGATGGTAAATTTATCGAAACTATTGGTACTTATAACCCAATTATGGAACCTGCTGAAATTAAAATTGATGAAGAATTAGCTTTAAAATGGTTAAGTAATGGGGCAATACCTACTGATACAGTAAGAAGTTTATTTAAGCAACAAGGAATTATGCAAAAGTTTCACGAATCAAAAATGAAAAAGGATAATTAGTTATGAATTTAGCTGAATTAACCGAATTTTTAGTTAAAAGTGTTGTAACTGATCCTGATGCAGTTGCTGTTAAACAATTTGAAGATGATGAAGAATACATCACAATTCAAGTTTTAGTTGATGAAAATGCGATTGGTAGTGTCATTGGTAAAAAAGGAATTATTGCTAATGCCATTAGGACTATCGTTCAAGCATCAGCTTATGCTAATGGTTTAAAAAAAGTAAAAATTAATATTGATTCGTTTTAGATATGTAAAAACATATCTTTTTTTAAACACATTTATTGTATTAAAAATATATTTATATTATAATATTTAATAGGATGCTTTTATCCTGATTTACATAAATAGAAAGGAAATCAATTTTATTAAAATTGATAGTGATTAAATGATACCAAATCATGTGGGAATTATCGTCGATGGTAATGGAAGATGGGCTACAAAACAAAGAAAAAGCCGAAGTGAAGGTCATGCAGCTGGGGCTAAAAATTTAGATGTTTTGTGTGAATATATTTTTAATAAAGGAGTTAAAGTATTAAGTCTTTATGTTTTTTCGACCGAAAACTTTAAACGAAGCGATGAAGAAGTTAATTATTTGATGGACTTATTTGTTAAAAAATTTAAACAAGATTTTAAAAAATTTAGTAAAAAAGGGATTAAAATTGTCTTTTCTGGTCGAAGAGAACCTTTGAGGAAAGAAATATTAGATATTATTGATGATATTACTTTAAAAACACAAGATAATGATAAGGGAATTTTAAATTTTTGTTTAAATTATGGAGGACATGCGGAAATAATTGATGCTTGTAAAAAGATTATCAAAGATAATATTGCTGTTGAACAATTGGATGATATGATGTTTGCAAAATATTTATATAATGATTTACCTAATTTAGATTTGTTAATTCGTACAGGTGGGGAATTAAGAATTAGTAATTTTATGTTATGGCAAGTAGCTTATGCCGAATTTTATTTTACAGATACTTTATTTCCTGATTTTAAAAAAGAAGAATTTGATAAAGCATTAGAATCTTTTAACAAACGTGAAAGAAGATTTGGAGGAATCAACTATGAAAAAAAGAATAATTAGTGCAATTATTATTTTAATTATCGCTTTACCACTCGTTTATTTTGGTGGTATTCCCTTTTATATTATGGCTTTAATTACAGCCTTAATCGCTTTTAAAGAAATGTTAGATTTAGTGATAAAAGATGATTACTGGGCTAGATTAGTAAGTTATATTTGTTTCTTATTTTTAGTGGGAACGAGTATTTTTCAAAATGATTTTAATTTTTTAGTTGATTTTAAAATATTAAGTATTGTATGTTTGATTTACGGTTCATTAGCTTTAATTAAACATCGTAGTCAAAATTTTAATATTGATAAATGTTTTATGTTATTAGGAATTAATTTATTTTTGGGTTTAGCTTTTAATAGTTTAATTATTTTACGAAATATGAGTTTATATTATTTTATTTATATTTTTCTAATTGCAGTTATGAATGACACTTTTGCTCATTCGATAGGAACTTTATTTGGTAAAAATAAAATTAATGAGATTTCTCCTAATAAATCTTGGGAAGGTTGTTTAGGTGGCGCTTTTTTTGGAACTTTAATAAGTGTTTTGTTTTATTTGATTGTTATTAATCAAGATATCAATTTGTTTCTTCTTATATTTGTGACTTTTTTCTTATCGGTAATTGGTCAATTAGGGGATTTATTTTTCTCACTTATAAAAAGAAATTATCAAATAAAAGATTTTTCAAATTTAATTCCTGGTCACGGTGGGATTTTAGATAGATTTGATAGTGTTATTTTCATTGCTTTAGCTTTTATATTTTTAGTTGAATTTTTAATTTAAAGGAGATTATATGACATTAATATATTTTATAATTATACTTAGTGTAACTATTTTTGTGCATGAATTAGGTCATTTTATCTTTGCTAAAAGGGCAGGAATTTATGTTTATGAATTTTGTATTGGAATGGGTCCTAGAATATTTAAGTTTAAAAGGAAAAACGATGAAACAGAATATGGTATTAGAATTTTACCAATCGGTGGTTTTTGTGCGATGGCTGGTGAAGATACATTAGATGACGAAAATGTTCCTAAAGAAAAAAAACTGATGAATAAGACTTGGTCTCAACGTTTTATGACGATGGTTGCTGGCGTTATGTTTAATTTTATATTCGCCATAATTTTGCTTTTTATTATTGGTTTAATTAATGGTAATCCTAATAATAAACCAGCTGTTGTAAGTGTTCCTAATGATGGACCGGCTTATTTAGCTGGACTAAGAGTCGATGATGTAATTATTAAACTTAACAATGTTAAAATAAATACTATCGATCGTTTGATGATCGAATACCAAATAAATTATGGAAAACCGATAGAATTAGAAGTTTTAAGAGATGATGAGATATTAAGGTTTACAATTACTCCTGAAACTATCGAAAGTGATGGTGGGACATCTTATCAATATGATTTCGCTTTAGATGGTAGTATTGAAAAAGGTTTTTTTGAAGCTATAGAATATGCTGTAACCAAATTTTTAAGTTTAATTGAGCAGATGTTTGTAACTTTCGCTTATTTATTTACAGGTAAATTAAGTTTATCTAATTTATCAGGGCCAGTTGGAATTTATAATATTGTTGGTCAATCAGCGCAAGCTGGTATCTTAAGTTTAATTTCTTTAACTAGTTTATTAAGTATTAATGTTGGGTTTATTAATTTATTACCAATTCCCGCTTTTGACGGTGGGAGAATCTTATTTTTAATAATTGAAAAGATAAGAAGAAAACCAGTTAAACCAGAAATAGAAAATAGAATTCATGCGGTTGGGTTAATTTTACTTATGATTTTAATGATAGTGGTTACTTATAATGATATCGTTCGCTTTATCATCAAGTGACATGTTTAAAATGTTGTAAGTATTATGATAAAATTGTTAATTTTTTATATTTAGAAAACGATATTATTTCTGAATTGCTGATTAATTATTATCGCGATTATGTATTTAACATTAAAAGTGAAAAAAGTAAAATGAGAATCGACAAGATAATGAATTTATATACGGAAAAAGAGGAATTTTATAAATATATTCAAAGGATATTTAATTTAGAAAAAAATAATGAAATATATGATAATTATGAAAAAATAATGCGTAAATTATTAAAATTATATAGTGAATTTGAAAAAATTAATGCAAAAAAAATAAAAAATTCGAGGTGGTTATAATGTTAAAAGTTAAAAATGTAACAAAATATTATGGCGATTTTAAAGCCGTTGATAATTTATCTTTTGAAGTGAAGCCGGGAGAAATATTTGGTTTGTTAGGTGTCAATGGAGCAGGTAAGACGACAACCTTTAGAATGATTATGGGGCTTCTTGATATGACAGAGGGAAGTATTACTTTAGATGGAAATAAAATCGATTATAATGTAACTGACAAAATAGGTTTTTTAACAGAAGAAAGAAGTTTATTAACTAAACTAACTGTTAAAGAGCAATGTATTTATTATGGTGTTTTAAAAGGAATGAAAGAAGAAGAAATAATTAAAAGAACAAAAGAATTATTAGAAAAATTTGAAATTCCTGAATATTTTGATAAAAAAATAAAAGAATTATCGAAAGGTAATCAACAAAAAGTCCAATTTATTACAGCGATTATTAATAATCCTAAATTATTAATTTTAGATGAACCATTTAGTGGTTTGGACCCATTTAATGTTGAATTATTTAAAAAACAAATTGTCGAAATGTCAAAAAACGGAAGTATGATTATTTTTTCATCTCATCGAATGGAACATGTCGAATTATTTTGTAAAAAATTAGTTGTTTTACTGAATGGTAAATCGGTTTTAGAAGGCGAATTAAAAAAAATAAAAGAACAATATCGTAAAAAAAATATTTTAATTAAAGGCGATATCGACATTGATAAAGTAAAAAAAATTAAAGGAGTTTTAGAGGTTACTAATAAAGCTGATGAATACGAAGTTAAAATTGAAGATGAAAATATTGTCGACGGTGTTTTTAAATATGTTTCTAAATGCAGTAATGTAACTAAATTTTCGGTTGAAGAACCAAGTTTAAATGAAATATTTGTTGCAAAAGTAGGTGAATCTTATGAAAAATAAATTAAAATTTTTAATCGGCGTTAGTTTAAAAAGAAAAATTCAATCTAAATGGTTTTATATTGCTAATATATGTATCGCTTTAGTGATAATAGGCTTAGCTAATATCGATCATATTATTAATTTCTTTGGTGGCGATTTTGACCAAAAAACTAAAATTTATGTTATCGATAATACTGATGTTGCTTTTGATATTTTTAAAGCTTCAGCTGATGCTAGTTTTGATTTATCAAATGAAGATAGTAACTATGAATTAATTAATTATGATAAGTCTAAAGATGAAATTATCGAAACAATAAAAAATAACGAAGATGATAAAAATTCTTTAGCGCTAGTTTTTGATTTAGATGATACTAACATTATCAATGTTGAATTAATTAGTAATAACTTTGTCGATGCTTTAGATATGTCTTTAATTAATAGTGCTGCTAATAGTGTCAAAGTTTATTTAGCGATGGAAAAGTTTGATATTAGTGATGAAGAAATAGTAGCGATTAATTCAGGAGTCAATATTAATCGGACTGTTTTAGATGAAAGCAAAGATTCAGCTGATGAAAATATGGAAATAATAAAGTCGACTGTTTTTCCAATTTTTATCTTACCATTTTTTATTTTAGTAGTATTTTTAGTACAAATGATTGGGGCAGAAATTAACGATGAAAAGACAACTAGAGGAATGGAAATAATTATTTCTAATGTCTCACCACAAGTTCATTTTTTCAGTAAATGTATTGCTGGTAATTTATTTATTTTAATTCAAGGAGTTTTATTAATTTTATATGGCGCTTTAGGTTTCTTATCCCGTGGCTTCTTTGGTAATACGAGTGGAGTTAGTGATTTGGTTGGTCAATTTATGGAATTATTATCTAGTTTATTTACTCCAAGTTTTGTTGATTCATTAGTTTATATAATTCCTTTAGTATTAGTTTTAATGATTTTAACTTTTATCGGTTATTCATTAGTAGCAGGTATTTTAGCTAGTATTACAACTAATACTGAAGATTTTCAACAGTTACAAACTCCAATTATCTTAATTGTT
Source organism: uncultured Bacilli bacterium (assembly GCA_944359025.1). Lineage (GTDB taxonomy): Bacteria > Bacillota_I > Bacilli_A > RF39 > UBA660 > Faecisoma. The sequence continues at coordinate 4,112 of CALVSM010000014.1, read as the reverse complement.
TTGTTAGGATATTATTTGGCGATGATGGCGGGAGCTTTTGAAGGATCTGTTATAATTAATATCTTTGGTTATATACCATTTATTTCCGCTATTTTGAGTCCATCATTATTAGTAATGGGTGAGTTTAGTGTAATAGATGTTATTATATCAATTGCTTTAATGGCTATTACGATATTTATCTTGATTAAATATGGTTTAAGAATATATAAAGTTGGTATATTAAATTATTCTTCTAATGGTTTATGGAAGAAAATGTTTAAAGCTTTAAAAGTGAAATAACTAGAAATTTAAATATTATCTTAATTATATAGAAAATAAATTAATTTATAATAAAACTAGATAATCTCTAGTTTTTATTGCATAGGTGGTGGAACTGGTAGACACGCAGGCTTGAGGTGTCTGTAAGATATTCTTGTGAGGGTTCGAGTCCCTTTCTATGCACCAATTATTACAAAAACAAAGATGCAAATTTTATCTTTGTTTTTATTTTGTAATAATTTCAATAAGTTTTTTAGTACTAAAGTTAGGAATATGACTTTTAGATAATGCGATTCCGATATATCTACTAGGTATTTTTTCTTTAATTTTTAATTCAAATAATTCTTTATTTTTCAAATTATTTTTAATATAGTCTTTAGTGACATAACCAATTCCTAAGCCAATTTTCGCAAATTCAACGACTAAAGTATAACTAGCAAGTTCAATATTAGGTTGAAGGACTACATCGTTTTTCTGAGTAAATTTATCTAAAAATTCTCTAGTATTCGAACCTTTCGATTGTAATATTAAAGGATAATTATTTAAATCATTTAATGAAAGTTCATGATTAATTAAATATTTATATTTGTTATTAACTACAAAGCAATCATTAATTTTGCGACATTTAATTATTTCTATATCATTACCATAGTTTTTATTATTTAAGTTTAATATTATGATATCAATTAAGCCATTTTTTAATTTAAAAAACAATTCTTTGGTTAAATCTGTTGCTATTTGAATGTCTATATTAGGATACAGCGAATGAAATTTTTCTAAATAAGGCAGTAAAAATTCTTTAGTTAATGTTGTACTAATGCCAATTTTTATACTACCAGTTTCTAAATTAATTAAATCGGTAAATTTATTTTCGGCATTGTTAATATATTCAATGGCTTGTTTAATATAACGATAAAACTCTTTTCCCTCAGCAGTTAAAACAACACCTCTTTTAGTCCTAATAAATAATTGACCACCTAATTGTTCTTCTAAATGTTTAATTGATTTACTAATTGCAGGTTGGGATATATTTAGATGTTCACTAGCTTTAGTAATATTTCCATAATTGGCCACTTCATAAAAAATTCGGTATAATTCAAAATCTATATTCATAATAACCTCCAGTTATAATAAGCATAATAAATATGTATTTTAATTATAACAATAAACGTAATATAATACAAGTAAGGAGGAAAAAATATGATAATAGGTATATGTGGGAAATCAGGAAGTGGGAAAAGTACTTTAGCTAGACAAATAATAAAACATAATAATAATGCTATTCATTTAGATATTGATAAAATTGGTCATCAAGTTTTATTAATTCCTGAAGTAAAAAAAGAATTAGTAAAATCTTTTGGTGATTGTATTATTCAAGAAAACAATATTAGTCGGAAAAAACTAGGAGAAATAGTTTTCGCATCAAGAATGGAAATGAAAAAGTTATCTGATATAACTTGGGATTATATGCAAAAAGAAATTGATAAATTTTTAATTGACAATAAAGATAAAATAATTGTTTTAGATTGGTTATTATTACCTTTATCTAAATATTTTAATATGTGTAATATAAAAATACTTTTAGATGAGCCTTACGAAATAAGAGAGCAAAGAGCCATGAAAAGAGATAATATATCTAAAGAAAAATTTTTATCTAGAGAAAAAGCAAGTATTAATTTTAATACAAAAGATTTTGATTATATATTAGATAAAAACGAAGAAGAGTTTGTTAAAAGGTTGGTGAAATTATTATGACTAAAGTTTTATATCCAGGAAGTTTTGATCCAATAACTAAAGGACATATGAATATTGTAAAACAAGCAAGTGATTTATTCGATGAAGTTATAATTGCAGTTTTACAAAATCCTTTAAAAAAATCTAGTTTATTTACATTAGAAGAGAGAATAGAGATAATAAAAGAATTATATAAAAATGTAAGCAATATTAAAATTGTGTCTGATAGTAAAGCAGCTGTAGATATTGCTTTATTATATGGTTGTAAAGCAATAATTCGAGGACTTAGAAGTCTAAGCGATTATGATTATGAAGTACAATTACAACAAATAAATAAAGAAATATCAAATAATCAAATTAATACCATTTGTCTATTTGCCGATAAAGAGTATCAATTTGTTTCATCAAGTGTTGTTAAAGAGTTGTTTAATCTCAATAAAGATTTTTCAAGATATGTCTCCCCATTAGTTCAAGAAAAAATGTTAATAAAAAAGTTAAGATAAATTAAAAATAGGAGTGATAAAAATGGATAAAAGTAAAATATATTGTGATAAATTAATTGATATGCATACTCATACAAATTATTCAGATGGTGATTTATCGCCACAAGAATTAATAAGATTAGCAATAAAAAAAAGAATTGGAATACTTGCAATAACTGATCACGATACAATCGAAGGAATAAAAAAAGTAGATAAAAACGACTCATTAATTACCGATAGTGGAATTAAAATAATCAATGGTATTGAATTATCGATAAAAATACCTAAAGGAAGAATGCATATATTAGGTTATGATATCGATTTAGAAAATGAAACATTAAATAAAAAAATGAAAGAATTGCAAGATAATAGTATCAATTCTGTCTTATCGGTTATGGAACAAATAAAAAGGGATTATCAAATTATTTTTAGTTATGAAGATATAAAAGAATTAGTAAATGCAAGACATAATTTGGGAAGACCCGATTTGGCAAAATTATGCATTAAATACGGATATGCGAATACCTTTCAAGAAGCTTTTGATAAATATTTAATAGATGCTCATAAAAAAACAAGGCAAAATAATAAAGGACTAAATTATCAAGAATGTATTAAATTAATTATTGAAAGTGGTGGAATACCTGTTTTAGCTCACCCCAAGTCTTTAGAGTTAAATGAAAAAGATTTATTAATTTTATTAAAAGATATGATTAATAATGGTCTAAAAGGAATCGAAGTATATCATTCTAGTCATACAAAAGAAGAAATGAAACATTATCAAGAAATAGCTGATAGATTTAATTTATTAGTAAGTGGAGGAAGTGATTACCACGGAAAATCTGTTAAACCAGAAATTGAATTAGGAAGGGGAAAAGATAATAACATTAAAATAAAAAAATTATCAATATTAGAAGAAATTAAATAATTAATATTTAAAAGAATAATGATTCGTGTTATTATATATAGGTGGAGGTATGTATGAAAACATTTGCATCTTTATTGGTATAATAATGCAAACTATAAGTTATTAGAAAACACATTATATCAAAATGATAAACAAAAATATATGATTACAACTGAAATGAGTGATAATTATGATCATAATGCTTTAATAACATCGCTAAATAGAATAAAGGAAAATAGTGATAACCCAATATGGTTTGATGAAGCACGAGCAATGAAAGTAATAACTAATTTAATTTCTCATAAAGTTGATGCGAAATATATAATACCAATTAAAATTAACATGGAAGATGGTTTAAAAGAGAAGTTAAATTAAATAATGAAGAAGTTTGGAATTTAATTAAATCTAAAGTAGATAATTTTAATGAATTATCAATTTATTCTATCTTTGATATTTCTCATAAAATAGTGCAAGTTAAATACAACAAGCTTTTTGATTTACCAACGGATTTATTTACCCCAAACACAAGATGGTAATTTTTAAATAGTATAGAAATATACTATTTTTTAAATTTAGATACTTGACAATACAAGGTAGTTGGTATATAATTCTAATTAGAGGTGACTTATGAATACCCAATTTAAGAAAGGAGTACTGGAACTGATTGTTTTATTAGCTGTCAGTAAGAAAGACATGTATGGTTATGAATTGGTTTTAGAAGTATCAAAATTCGT
>CALVSM010000013.1 GCA_944359025.1 uncultured Bacilli bacterium | reverse complement strand
CAAAGAGAAATTCAAAAAGAACAAGATAAAGTGGAGGAAATAAAAAAAGAACAAGTTGACTTGTTAGAAAAAATAGCCGGTTATTCAAAAAATGAAGCACGCGACTTAGTGATGAAAAAAGTCGAAGAAATGATGAATTTAGAAATAGCGGCTTACATAAAAGATAGGGAGGTTGAAGCTAAACTTGAAGTCGATAAAAAGGCTAAAAGTTTGCTTATCAGTGCGATGCAGAAGTATGCTGGTGATGTAGCTGGCGATCAGACGGTAACCGTTGTCAATTTACCAAATGATGATATGAAAGGTCGCTTAATTGGACGCGAAGGAAGAAATATTCGTTCAATCGAAGCAGTTACTGGCGTTGATTTAATTATCGATGATACACCAGAAGCAATAGTTTTATCTAGTTTTGACCCATATCGTCGTGAGATTGCGCGTGTCGCTATCGAAGCTTTGATTAAAGATGGACGTATTCATCCAGGAAGAATCGAAGAAATTTATGATAAAACAGTTAAAGAAATGAAAGCTAAATTGTTAGAATATGGCGAAGAAGCTTTATTTGAACTAGGTATTACTAAAGTAGATCCTGAATTACAAGAATTATTAGGTAAACTATATTTTAGAACAAGTTTTGGTCAAAATGCTTTAAGACATTCTATTGAAGTAGGTCATTTAGCGGGAATTATGGCTGGTGAATTAGGAGAAAATGTGGCTTTAGCTAAAAGGGCAGGACTATTTCACGATATTGGTAAAGCTATCGACCATGAAGTTGAAGGATCCCATGTTGAATTAGGCGCTAGTTTAGCTAAAAAATACAAAGAGAATGATATAGTTATTAACGCTATTGAATCTCATCACGGCGATAAAGAAGCTACTAGTGTGATTTCCGTTTTAGTAGCTATAGCTGATGCTTTATCTGCTTCTCGCCCAGGAGCTAGAAACGATTCATTAGAAAACTATGTTCAAAGATTACAAGAATTAGAAAAAATCGGTAATGAAATTCCTGGAGTTGAAAAATCATATGCTATGCAAGCTGGTCGTGAGTTAAGAGTTATTGTTAAACCTGATAAAATTGATGATGCAACTAGTTATAAAGTAGCTCGCGATATTAAAAACAAAATCGAAGAAACTTTACAATATCCTGGAACAATTAAAGTTATTGTTATTAGAGAAACAAGAGCTCAAGAAGAAGCAAAATAAATTGGAGTGATTTTAACTTCAATTTTTAATAGGTAAATTTTATGTATAAACTAATTAAAGCTAATAAGAAAAATATTCCTTTATTAGAAGAATTTAAAATTAATACTTTTTATAACCTTCCCAATGACGAATTAGAGAATATAAAAAAATATGTTCATAAAACAATTCCCCTATATTTATCAAAATATAATTTAATTGTAGTCGATGATAAAATTGTGGGAAGTTTGCTTTATTATTCGTATTTAGATGGTGTTTTGCTTGATGAACTTTATATAATAGAAACATATCGTAATAAAAAAATTGGAACAGATATTATTAATAACATTTGTCTTAATAATATTGTTTATTTATGGGTTTATCAAGATAATACAAAAGCTATTAATTTATACAAAAAGTTAGGTTTTGTAATTATTGAAACTACGCTTAATCGCTATTTAATGAAAAAAACTAGGTGACTAGTTTTTTTTTAGCGGTAATATGGTCCATATGGTGGATAAGGTGGGTATGGATAAGGCGGTCTATTGTAAGGTGGACGCCAGAAATTAGGAGCTAGTGCTGCTCCAGTTACCCCACCTAATAAAAATGGAAAAGCAAAACCACCAATAAATCTTTCATCGTTAGGATACATATTGTTTTTAAAATTATTTGGATAATTTTTAGGCATGTTTTGATAATTTGGATACATAAGTAATACTCCTTTCATTTTAGTTTATGAAAGATACTTAAATGTGTGAAAAAGTTAAAATAATTTCATATATTTTATTAGGTGATAGATTGAAAAAAACATTTGAAATAATTGGCTTAATAAGTTTAATTTGTTTTAGTTTTTTTTATACTGAACAAATATCGACCGTTATTAAAGAAAATGACGATATTTTAAATGAAATAGAACTTATTGCTAATCAATATAAAGTTGAACCTATTGACGCTCTTATAAAGGATAATGATATTATCCCAGGTTTAAATGGTGTTGAAATTGATATAAAAAAAAGTTATCGTAAAATGAAAAAAATAAATAGTTTTAATAGTAATTTATTAGTATATAAAGAAGTATTACCTGAAATAAGTATCAATGAAAAATATGATAAATATATTGTAAGCGGTAATAAATTAAAAAAACAAGTTAGTTTATTATTTTTAGTAGAGGAAAATAGTGAAATAGAAAAGATAATAACTATTTTAAAAAAATATGGCATAAGTGCTGTTTTTTATACCGATGGTAATTGGTTTGAAAATAATAATGAAAAAATAATCGATTTAATTAAAAAAGGACATTTAATTGGTAATTTAGGTTATAACTATAATTATAATACAACGGGTATTAGTTGGATGAATACAGTTGTTACCAAAATAGGTAAACAAAATAATACTTATTGTTTTACAAAAGAAAATAATCAAGAAGTTTTAGATATTTGTAAAAACAATAAAAGTTATACAATTAAACCTAATATAATTGTCGAGAATAACCCTTTGATTGAAATTAAAAATAATTTAACTAATGGCAGTATTATTGCTTTAAAAATAAATAAACAAACGATTGAAGAATTGCCTTTAATTATCGAGTATATTAATTCAAAAGATTTAGAAATGGTTAATTTAGAAACATTATTAGATGAAAAAAGATAAAGATTTAATTCTTTACCTCCATAATTATAGGTAATATTGTTGGTTTACGACCAGTTTTATCATAAATATAACTAACTAATTCAGAAATAATAACTGGTTTCAATTCATTAATATTTTTGAGTTTATTTTCAACTACTGATTTAGCTTTATTTTCTAAATCATGTAATAATTCAATATTATCATTTACTAAAACAAAACCTCTAGTAGTTATCGTGGGATTGGCTAATAAATTATTATTTTTAATAGCTAATGTAACGATAACAATACCATCTTGACTCATCGATTTTCTTTCTTTTAAAACGATATTATCGACATCACCAATTTTATTACCATCGACATAAGAATCACCAGCTATAACGGTTTCTCCTTTAGTCACATATCCATTTTTAATATTTAAAACATCGCCGTTACTTAAAACAAAAGTATTTTCTTTAGGTATATCACACATAACACCTAAATCAGCATGCTCTTTAAGCATTCTATATTCGCCATGAATTGGCATAAAATATTTTGGTTTAATTAATCTAATCATTAGTTTTAATTCTTCTTGACTAGCGTGACCAGAAGTATGAACATCACTTAAAGATGTATTTGTATATACTTTAACACCTTTTAAATAAAGTTTGTTAATAGTTCTTGAAATACTTACAGCATTACCGGGAATAGCTGAAGAAGAAAATACAACAGTATCATCGTTTTTTAATTTAATTTGTTTATGACTACCATTAGCAATTCGACTTAAAGCTGCTAATGGTTCCCCTTGGCTACCAGTACAAAGTAAACATACTTTATTATCTGGCATGCTATTAGCTTCTTCTGGACTTATAAATATTCCTTTATTTTTAATATAACCGCCTTCAATTGAAATTTCAATATTAGTTGTCATACTTCGACCAAATATGGCAATTTTGCGATTATTCCTTTTACAAGTATCGACGATATGTTTTAAACGGTAGATATTAGAAGCAAAAGTAGCAATAATAATTCGACCATGGTGTTTTTTAAAAATATCTGATAAAGCTTCATCAACCTTTGATTCACTAGCGGAAAAACCTTCATTTAATGCGTTAGTACTATCACTTAATAATAAGGTTACGCCTTTTTTTCCAATTTCCGCCATTTTATGTAAATTAGCCATTGGACCAATTGGCGTTAAGTCAAATTTAAAATCACCAGTTGTAACAATAACCCCATTTGGTGTATGGACACAAATACCATGACTATCGGGAATAGAGTGAGTTGTCATAAAAAACTCAACCATTATATGTTTAAACTTAACTTTTGTTTGTTCATTATAAACAAACAAATTTTTATATTGGATATTTCGTTCCTCTAATTTACCTTTAATTAATCCTACTGCTTGATTAGGTGCATAAATAGCTGGTATTTGGACATTTTGTAATAAAAAGGGAATAGCTCCAATATGATCTTCATGGCCATGCGTTATAAATAAAGCTTTTATTTTTCTTTCATTTCTTTTTAAAAAAGTAAAATCGGGAATGATGTAATCGACGCCGACCATATCGTCAGGGAAAATAACACCTGCATCAATAATGATTAGTTCATTTTCATGCATCACACAATACATGTTTTTACCAACTTCTCCTAAACCACCTAAAGCAAAAACTTTAGTAACATTTTCCTTAAACATTTGTACCTCCTTTCTTTATTAGAATTATGACGATAATAATTATACCTTGTTTATATTTATTTGTCAAAGTTATTAGACATAAAGTTTTTTTTTTGTTATAATTATTAAAGGTGAAATATGTATGGGCTTATTCGATAAATTTAAACAGATGTTTAGTAATACAAATAAGAAAGAACTAGACGCATATGAAGAAGGTTTACAAAAAACTAGTAAAGAATTTGTCAATAAAATAAATATTCTAAACAATAAATATAAAAAAGTAAGTAATGAATATTTTGAAGAATTAGAAGAAATATTTATTATGGCTGATATCGGCGTAGAGACAGTAATGAATTTTATCGATAAATTAAAAAGAAGAGTTAAATCGGAAAATATTATCGATTCTAAAGATTTAATGGATATCATTATCGATGAGATGTTTATTATTTATGTTAACAACGATATTATTGTTAACAAAATAAATTATCAAGAAACTAATCCGACCGTTATTTTATTTGTTGGCGTAAATGGAGTAGGTAAGACAACAAGCATTGGTAAGATTGCTTATCGGTTAAAAAACCAAGGTAAAAAAGTTTTATTGATTGCGGGCGATACTTTTCGAGCAGGTGCAATCGAACAAATAAACGAATGGGGAAAAAAGGTTGGATGTGATGTTGTATCGAAAGATACGCAAGATGCCTCTAGTGTTATCTATGATGGTTTAATTAAAGCAAAAAATGAAAATTATGATGTTGTTTTGATCGATACAGCAGGTAGATTACAAAATAAAATTAATTTGATGAATGAATTAGATAAAATTAATAAAGTGATTGGTAAATTAGTACCTAATGCACCTCATGAAACATTGTTAGTCATCGATGCCACAACTGGTCAAAATGGTATTAGTCAAGCTAAAAGCTTTAAAGAAATAACTAATATCACAGGTATTATTTTAACTAAATTGGATGGTACTGCTAAAGGTGGTATAGTGTTAGCAATTAAAGAAAAAGTTGGTATACCAGTTAAATTTATCGGTTTAGGAGAAAAAGAAGAAGATTTAAAAGTTTTTGATATTGAAAAATATATTTATGGATTGTTTGGAGGGAATCATGAAGAATAAATTAGATATTGATACAATAGAACAAATTACATTATTGTTACAAATTGCTTTAGCCATTTTTTTAATTGCTTTTGGTGTAGCGAGTATTTTTGAAAGAGATTTATTTATAATTAGCCAAATTCTAATTGGTATTTTAATGTTTGTTATCGGTTTTAACAATAAACGTATTTATAAAAGAAAATATATGACACCGATTTATATTGGGTTAGGCATCGTCATTATTTGTTCAGCTTTATTTGTATAAAATGGATAATCAAGTATTATTAAATATTTTATATGATTATTATGGTGAGTTATTAACTGATAAACAACGAAAATATTTTAAAGATTATTATTTTGATAATTTGACCTTAACAGAAATAAGTGAAAATTATAATATTAGTCGTAATGCGATACATAAATCTTTAAAAGAAATAAGTGATAAATTATTTTATTATGAAGATAAATTAAAACTATATCAAAAAAGTTTAGCATTAAAAAAAATCATCATAAATTTGGATGATGATTTGAAAAATAAAATTTTAGAATTAATTTAAAACTTCTTCGATTTCTTCAAATAATTGATTAACATTAATATTTAAAGCTTTGGCAATTTTACTAAAGGTAATGAAGGTAATATTTTTAAATTCTTTACCAGATTCAATTTGCTTAATATATGAAGTACTTAAATCGGCTTTTTCTGCTAATTGTTCTTGCGTTAAGTTTGCTTTAATACGATAGTATTTTATATTTTTAATTAAAGTTGTGTAATCATTTGATACTTCCATAAATCACCTCTTGGTAAAAATTACCAATTATATTTTCTCATAAAATAAATCATTTTACAGTACACTATTGGTGCACTTTGTGATATAATTAATACAAGGAGTTGTAGTATGAATTTAAAATTAAGACAAGCAAGACAAAATAAAGGTTATACCACATCTTATATGGCGGAAAGGTTAGGAATAAGCAAACCATTTTATTCACAGTTAGAAAACGATAGACGAACATTATCTTATAAAATGGCGGTTAAAATTGCCGAAGTGTTGAAAACTAAGCCAGATAAGTTGTTTTATGATTACTTTAAAGAAAGAATGAAATAATTCTTTTTTTTAATGATTAAATATGTTATTATATATATATCGAAATGGTGGTGACTAAAATGGTTAATTCTTTACTTCCTTTAGATAATTTTGTCGTTATTAATAAAACAATTTTAGAAAATCAAGATCGTTTAATTTTAACGCTTTTATATCAACCAATTATCGGCAGTATATCGATTAGTTTATATTTAACTTTATGGAGCTTTTTAGATCGTAATAAAGTTAATTCTTTAAATAATACTCATAATGATTTAGTTATTAGTATGCAATTAAAACTTGATGATATAAAAGAAGCTAAAGATAAATTAGAAGCCATTGGCTTGATTAAAACTTATCTAAAAAAAGGCGAAGTTAATAATTATATATATGAATTATATGGCCCACTATCAGCTTATGATTTTTTAAATGATCCTATTTTAAATACCGCTTTATATAATAATTTAAATAAAAAAGAATATAAAAGAATCATCGATTTGTTTTCTATGCCTAAAATCGATTTGAAGGGGTATCAAGATATCTCTTGTTCTTTTAATGATGTTTATAATTTTGTTAGTATGAATAAAAATGAAAATAGCAATATTAAAAAAGTTAGCCATTTAGATTTAGCTTTTGAACCAAATATTAATTTTAATGAGGTTTTAAGTTTAATTCCCGAAGAACTACTTAATATTAGGAGTATTTCTAAAGATACAAAGGAATTAATTTATGAACTATCCTTTATTTATAATTTGGATAATGAACAAATAACAGAAATTATTAAAAATAGTTTAGTTGATCGGAAGATTGATATTGAATTGTTAAAAGAAAATTGTCGTAGTTTTTATAGGTTTGAAAATAAGGGTAATATTCCTAAATTAGTTTATCAAAATCAACCATTAGCATTACGACAAAGTCAACCTAATAATAGTAAAAAAGCTAGATTAATTAATCAATTTGAAAATATGACACCTTATGAATTTTTATCATCAAAACAAGATTCTAAACCAACAGATAAGGATATGCGAATTGTCGAATATTTAATTGCTGAACAAAAACTAAACCCTGGAGTAGTTAATGTATTATTAGATTATGTTTTAAAAATAAATAATAATAAATTAGTGTGGAAATTTGTCGAACAAATCGCTGTGCAGTGGAAAAGAAGTAATATTGAAACTGTAAGTGATGCGGTTGACTTCGCCCAAAAAGAATATTTAAATAACAATAAAAAAACTAAAGGTAAGCAAAAAGTAGAAGTTGTTCCTAGTTGGATTGATCAAGATATCGAAAGTGATTTATTAAGTGATGACGAATTAAAAGAGTTAGAAAAGGAGTTAGGAAGATGATAAAAGTTGGTGATATGATGAATTACGATTCTAAAAAATTAAAAGAATCTTATCAAGAAGCTTTAAATGATAAAGAATTTAAAGAGTTTATTGATAAGATAAAAATACCAGAGGAAATTTTAATGAAATATACTTCTACTTTAGAGGAATGTTCAAAAGAATTCCACAATTGTTTGAATTGTCCTAGTTTAAACGCTTGCCAAAATCAAATGTTAGGCTACGCTTATTTACCAAGAATGAGTAATGGTATTTTACAATTTCATTATAAACCTTGTAAATATAAAACAAATCAAGATAAAAAATATCATTTTTTAAAAAATATTAAATATTATAATTTACCTAAAAATTATATCGATGCTAGTTGGAGCAAAGTTGATAAAAGATTGGCTAGTCGTAAAGATACAATTTTATGGCTAAATAATTTTATTAATAATCCTACCGGGAAAGGTCTATATTTAACTGGTAATTTTGGTTGTGGAAAAACTTATTTAATAGTAGCTACATTTAATGAACTAGCTAAAAAAAATATCAAAAGTGCGGTTATCTTTTGGCCAGAATTTTTAAGAGATTTAAAAGCTTCTTTTAATGATAACTATGATGAAAAATTTGATTATGTGAAAGAGGTTCCTTTATTATTAATCGATGATTTAGGAGCTGAAACGGTATCTCCTTGGTCGAGAGATGAAATATTGTGTTCGATTTTACAGCATCGTATGGATAACGATTTAACAACTTTTATTACTTCTAATTTTTCAATTGCTAATTTAGAACAGCATTTAGCGCAAACTAAAGATGGGGTAGAGTTGGTTAAAGCTAAAAGAATTATCGAAAGAATAAAATATTTAACTGAAGAAAAAGAAATGATTAGTAAAAATATGCGAAATATTAAGGAGGAAGTTATTTGAGAATTTTTGTTGGTTGTTCTTCAAAAGATGAAATACCAGAAAAATATAAAAAAGACTGTGAACAACTTTTAGAAAAATTATTTGTAAATAACGATTTAGTTTTTGGTGCTTATGATTCTGGTTTGATGGGAATTGCTTATCATCAAGCTTTAAAAAATAATAAAGATATCGTAGGAATTTGTCCGAATATTTATAAAGATGATTTTAATAATTTAAAATGTAATAAAGAAATAACAACAAAAAATGTCAGTGATAGAATTGATTATTTGATTTTAGAAAGTGATATATGCTTATTTTTACCTGGTGGTATTGGGACGCTTAACGAACTTTTTTTAGCTATCGAAAGTAAAAGAAGTCATGAATTTGATAAGCCGATTGTTATTTATAATTCTTGTGGTTTTTATGATGAATTATTAGCTTTTTTAAATAAAATTTATCAAGAAGAATTCACACCATCATATATTCAAGATAGTTATTATATTTCATCTAATTTTAATGACATATTGAATTATATAAATAGTTAAAATTAATTAATATATTGCTAAAATAAACTTAAATTTTTTAGTACAAAAACATATACCACTAATTTTATTAAACATATTATAAATTAGGTAAGGTGATTAAAATGTTTAATAAAAGAAGTTGTTGTTGTAATAAAGGACAACAAATGGACCCTATTTATGAACCAATGATTAATAATTGTGTGGAAAAAGATTATTATTGTGAAGTACCACATATTTGCCCAATAAATACTCATACAATTAATCGTGTTCATTATGTCCATAGTTATACACCACAATATACTTGTACAGAAGAAACACAAATTATAAATGATGACTGTGGTGGCTGTGGTATGTTTAGATAAAAAGTAGTTCAAAGCTACTTTTTAATTTTATTAAATATGGTAAATTATGTGATTAGCACTCCGCGATTGACTTTGCTAAAATGTAGTGCTATAATTATACTTGTAAGAAAAAAGAGTATCTTACATGGTATAATTATTCATATTTGTGCTAACAAACTCGTATAACACATTAAGAAAGGAAGATGATATATATGATGATGTTACCAAGAAGAAATGAATTTAATTTGTTAGATGATATTTTTGGAGATTTCAATTATGCAGAAAATAAAGTTATGAAAACCGATATTAAAGAACATAAAGATAAATATTCTATTATGATTGATTTGCCAGGTTATAATAAAGATGATATTAAAATATCAATTGAAGATGGTTATTTGACTGTTAGTGCTACAATAAATAAAAATGAAGAAGAAAAAGAACATGGTAAATTTGTTAGACGTGAAAGATATTTTGGTGAATGTTCAAGAAGTTTTTATGTTGGTGTAGATCTTGAAGTTGATGATATTAAAGCATCATTTAAAAATGGTACTTTAAATCTTGAAATTCCTAAAAAAGAACCAAAACAAGTCACTGATAAAAAATATGTTCAAATTGAAGATTAAGCATCAAACGATGCTTTTTTGGTCTATTTATAAATAATTTAGTTGACTAAAATAGATAAATGTAATAGAATATATATATCAATGTGATGACGAAGGTTGGCAACTTCCGAGCAATATAATTTAAAGAGTGATTCTATTAGAATAAATAAGGTGGAACCACGGTTATACCGTCCTTATATCTTCTAATAGATTTTTATTTTAAAAGGAGTAATACTTATGATGGATATCCAAAAATTAAGAAGATTTTTATCGAATGATTTTAAAAACGCTATTTTGTCAATTAGAAAAAAAGATGGTGAAATAATTCCCCGATTAACACTAAAAGAAAAAACTAAATTAAATGGAAATTATATAGGTGTTTATAGTAAAGATTTAAAAAAAGTAAGAAAAGAGCCATTAATTGCGTGTAATTATATGTTAGATAATTTTCTATCTAATCATACAATCATTGGCGTTAAATATTTTACATATAATCAATATCATCCAGATAAAACTTGTTTTGATATTATAACTACAGATGGTATCTTTACAATTGCTTTAGGTAATTGTAATATCAAAGATATTTTTCCTAATTTTGTCAAAAGAGTTGAGTTTGCTAAAAGAGAAGGAATTATAAAAGATTTATCACATAAAGATATCAAAGAGGCTAGAAAATTAAAAAAACATTTATTTCTTGGCTTAAATAGACATAATGGTGAGATAAAAACTGGAGCTGGTTATTATAGCTATAATATTTTATCTTTTCCTGAAGGTGAAAAAATAACTATTCCTAAATATGAGAAGGAATTTGTTATTAGATATATTCAAGAAATATTAAGAATGTATGGTATAACTGAAGAATGCTTATTTGAAGAAGAAATAATGAAGTTAAATAACAAAAAAGAAAAATTTTTGGATCCAAATAAGGCTTGGCGTTCTAATCGCGAATTAAAAATTGGTAATATTACGTTTGATTTTTATAAAGATGAAATGGCTTTAATACAAATTGAATTAATTGAAGAAGCTATTAAAAATTTAGAAAAAGATTTCGTTTATCAAACATTTGCATATATTCCTGATGAATTTGGTAAACAATTAATTATAACAAATTATCGAAAATAGGAGGAATTTAAAATGGAAGAATTAACAATGGAAAAATTAGTAAATTTATGTAAACAATATGGCTTTATATTTCAAGGTAGTGAAATATATGGCGGTTTAGCTAATACTTGGGACTATGGTCCATTAGGTGTAGAACTTAAAAATAATGTAAAAAAAGCGTGGATAAAAAAATTTGTTCAAGAAAATCCTTATAATGTGTTAGTTGATTGTGCAATATTGATGAATCCTAAAACTTGGGAAGCCAGTGGTCATATTGCTACGTTTAACGATCCTTTAATTGACTGTAAACATTGTAAAACAAGACATCGTGCCGATAAATTGATCGAAGAAAGAGATCATATTGATGCTGGTGGGTTTACTGACGAACAATTAATGAAATACATATATGAACATAAAATAGTTTGTCCAAATTGTGGTAAATTAGATTATACTGATATTCGGAAGTTTAATTTAATGTTTAAAACTTTTCAAGGGGTAACTGAAGATAGTAAGAGTACAATTTATTTAAGACCAGAAACAGCTCAAGGAATTTTTGTCAATTTTTTAAATGTTCAAAGAAGCATGCGACTAAAAGTACCTTTCGGTATAGCTCAAGTTGGTAAAAGTTTTAGAAATGAAATTACACCTGGTAATTTCACATTCCGTACAAGAGAATTTGAACAAATGGAACTAGAGTTTTTTTGCAAACCAGGAACTGAATTAGATTGGTTTAGTTATTGGAAAAATTATTGTCATGATTGGTTAATTAGTTTAAATTTAAAAGAAGAAAATATAAGAATGCGTGATCATGAAAAAGAAGAGTTAAGCCATTACAGTAATGCGACAACTGATTTTGAATATAAATTTCCTTTTGGTTGGGGTGAATTATGGGGCGTTGCTTCTAGAACTGATTTTGATTTGAAACAACATCAAAAATATTCTGGTCAAAGTATGGAATATTTAGATTCAGAAACCAATGAAAAATACATTCCTTATGTTATTGAACCTTCTTTAGGCTGTGATAGAATGGTTCTTACTTTCTTATGTGATGCTTATAGTTGTGAGAAATTAGAAAATGGAGAAACTAGAGAGATAATGAAATTTCATCCTTTTTTAGCTCCTTATAAAGTAGCTGTTTTACCTTTAATTAAAAAATTACATTCTGAAAAAGCTCAAGAAATATATCACAATTTATCTAAATATTTTATGGTTAATTATGATGAAGC
Source organism: uncultured Bacilli bacterium (assembly GCA_944359025.1). Lineage (GTDB taxonomy): Bacteria > Bacillota_I > Bacilli_A > RF39 > UBA660 > Faecisoma. Next base: position 11,092 of record CALVSM010000013.1, on the reverse strand, counting down.
AGGTAATATTGGTAAAAGATATCGCCGAAATGATATTATAGGAACACCATTTTGCTTAACAGTTGATGATGAGACTATCAACAATAATACTGTAACATTAAGAAATAGAGATACAATGGAGCAAATAACCATTGAATTAAATGAAGTGGTAGATTATATAAATAAAAAAATAAATTTTTAAAACGGTTTAAATAAATCGTTTTTATTTGCAAAAAAAATGCAAAAAGGGTTGAATATTGGCTTAATATGTTGTATAATTAATACGTTCTAACTAAATTTGTCTCAGTAGCTCAGTTGGATAGAGCAATGCCCTTCTAAGGCAGCGGTCGGGGGTTCGAATCCCTCCTGGGACACCATTTAAAAATTAAAGTCTTTGTAAATAAAGGCTTTTTTCGTAACTATAAATATTTAGAAAAAATTGTGCAAAAATAGTAAAAAAAAGCAAAAAATGCACAATGATTGTGCAAAATTGATTAAAAAAAGTAAGAAATGCACATTTTTTTTAAAATATTGTGCATTTTGTTTTATTTTTAAAAAAATAATGTTATAATTTATTTAGAGGTGAGAAAAGTGAACCCAACAAAAGTTAACAAATTACCTATATCTTATAATATAGATAAAGAGTTATTAAAATTAGTCGCTGAAGCCAATGAAAAATATGGAGAATATAAAGCAAAATTAAAAAATAGTAAAATTGATTCAAATTTTTTTTTAGATTCAATTATTTTAAATGATAGTTTTAAGTCTACTCAAATAGAAGGTACACAAGTTTCAGAAGATGATGTGTATTATTTAAAGTATATGCCAAATACTGATGATAATTTAGAAATTCAAAATTTAAAAAAGGTAATTGATTATGCTAAAGAATATTTAGAAAAAAGTAATGAAATTAATATTAATTTTGTTAATGATATTCATAAAATTTTACTTGATAGTGTTCGTGGTAATGAAAAAGATCCTGGAAAAATAAGAAGCATTCAAAATTGGATTGGTCCTAAAGGATGTTCAATTGAAGAAGCTACATATGTGCCACCAATTCCTGAAGATGTACCTATGTTATTAGATAATTTATTTGAATATATGAATGATTTGTATATCGATCCAATTTTTATTAATATGGCAATTTCTCATTCGCAATTTGAAAGTATTCATGCTTATCGCGATGGCAATGGTCGATTAGGCAGAGTTTTAATTCCAATTCAACTTGCTAATTTAACTAATGAAGAACCTATATTGTTTTTATCTGAAGTAATAGAATTATATAAACCAAGTTATTATAAATTATTAAATGAAAGTAGAAAAGGAAATATGTTAGGTTTTATCAAATTTTTCCTTCAGTGCATTATTGAACAATGTAATAATTATGTTGCAAAAATAACTAGAATTGAAAAAATTTATGAAAAAGATATGAGTAAAATAAGTATTTTAAAAAGTAATGCTGTTTATCGACTTATGCCAATTATAACAAGGCAAATTATTTTTACAAAAAAAGAAATTGAAGAAGAATCGGGGTTATCAAGAAATACTGTTTCAAAAATAATTGATAAATTAGTTGAATTAGGTATTTTAGTTTTAGATTCAACGCATATTAAACTGGGGTATAAATATCAAGAAATTTACAATGTTTTTGTTAGTAAAGAATAAAATGCACAATGATTGTGCAAAAATAGTAAAAAAAAGTAAGAAATGCACAATATTTTGAAAAAATTGTGCATTTTCTATAAAAGTAATTATATTAATGAAAGTAGTTGATTTAAATGTCTATTTATATTCATATCCCTTTTTGCAAAAATATTTGTTCATATTGTGATTTTGCCAAATTTTATTATAATGAAAAATGGGCTGATGATTATTTAATTGCTTTAGAAAAAGAAATAAAATTAAAATATCAAAATGAATTAATAGATACAATTTATATCGGTGGAGGAACACCAACCTCTTTAAATACTAAACAATTAGAAAAATTATTAAATATAACTAAATTATTTAATTTTAAAGAAATAGAATTTACAATTGAAACGAATGTTGATTTAAGTTTAGAAAAAATAAAATTATTAAAAAAATACGGTGTTAATAGAATTAGTATTGGTGTACAAACGGTTAATTCTAAACATTTAAAATTTTTAAATAGAAATCATACTAAAGAAGAAGTAATTGATTTAGTTAATTTATTAAAAAAATATAATTTTAATATTAATATTGATTTAATGTATGGCATGCCTAATCAAACTTTAAAAGAATTAGAAGAAGATTTAGATTTTATTTTAAGTTTAGATGTTAACCATATATCGACTTATTCCTTAATAATTGAACCGCATACTAAAATATATATTGATAATATAACTAATATCGATGAAGATTTAGATTATCAAATGTATCAATTAATTAATCAAAAATTAAATAATTATATTCATTATGAGATAAGTAATTTTGCTAAAGAAAATTATTATTCTAAACATAATTTAGTTTATTGGAATAATTTAGAATATTATGGTTTTGGAATTGGTGCTTCTGGTTATATCGATGGATATCGTTATGATAATACCAAATCTTATCAAAATTATTTAAAAGGTAATTATATATTAGAAAATCATAAATTAAGTAAAAAAGAAAAAATGGAAAATGAATTTATATTAGGTTTTAGAAAGTTAGAAGGAATAAATATATTAGAATTTAAAAATAAGTATGATATCGATATTTTAGATATCGATATTGTTAAACAACTGTTAAAAGAAAGTAAATTATTAATCGCTGATAATCATTTAAAAATAAATTCCAAATATATTTATATTTCGAATATAATTTTAGTTAATTTTATTGACTTAAATATTTAATTGCTATAGAATTAAATTGGTGGTAGTATGAGAATAGAATTATTAGGTCAAACAAATAAAAAAGATTTAGAAGAAAAAATCAAAATCGTTTCGACAGCGGGTAGATTATCGCGTTATGAAGGAACTGTTTTTGATATTTTAGAAAAATTTAACGATTATGAAAAAAATATTAATCTTATTAAAAGAATTATTAAAATGGGACATGAATCAATTACCGATCATGATTATTTAGTTTTTGCAATTCAAGATGTATCTCCAATTATTGAACAAACAATAATTGAAGAAAGATATTCTTCTTTTACAATTAAATCAAGAAGAGAAGTTAATTTTAGTCAAGTTGGTTATTATATACCTAGTTTTAAAGATGAAAATGGTAATTTATTATCTAATCAAGAAGAGATTAAAGAGAAATATTGTAACCATATGAAATATTTATTTGATTCTTATCAAAAAATAGTTGATTTAGGTATTCCTGTCGAAGATGCTAGATTTGTCTTACCTTATTCATACCATAGTAATATAATTATGGGTATAGATGCCCATACTTTAAAAAGAATGATTGTTGATTTTACTAAAGGTATTAAAAGTAATATTGATGAGGTAAAAGAATTTGGTCAAGAATTATATCAAATAATGTGTGCTAATGTGCCTTATTATAAAGATATAATTGATGAAATCGAAGAATCTAAAATTGATAAAACAAAATTAATTTTAGATGAATATGCTAAAGAAAATTATAAAATTTTAGATAAACCAATTTTGTTAAATAGTTTTAATAATATTGATGAATCAATTATCATATCAGCTTTAATTCGCCGTTATCAATATTCTTATAACCAAGCTAAAGCTATTTATGATAAAATTGATAGTTCTACACGTGAACAATTAATGCATTTAATATATAATGGTGATCAAAAAGAATTAACGCAAGTTTCTTTTCAATTTGAAATTTCTATTTCTCTAGCAATACTAACTCATATAACTAGACATCGTTCACATATGCCAATTATTCCTGATTTTGTACCTATTCATGATTTAAAACAATATCAAATACCTTTGACAATTAAAAATAAATGTCTAGATTTATATAATGAAATATATGATAAAAATTATGAAATTTATAATGAATTTAAAAAATTAGGAATAAGAGAAGAAGATTTAATTTATTTTCATTTGAGTGGTAATATGGTTAACATTTTAACTAATATTGATGGCAAAACGTTAGCTTGGATTTCTCGCCTTAGAATTTGTAATAAAGCGCAGTGGGAAATTAGAGCTATATTTACGGAAATAAGAAAAATAGTAAAAGAAATAGCTCCTATTTATGGTACAATTTTAGGCCCTGATTGTGAAACGAGAAGAGTATGTCATGAAGGAAAAGAATCTTGTGGGAAAATAAAATATCTTAAAGGTGACTTATGCGAGGAAAAATAATCGTTATTGAAGGAACTGATTGTTCAGGCAAAGAAACTCAAAGTAAAAAAGTAATTGAAAATTTAAAAAAATATAAATTTAAATATTTTTCTTTTCCTAGTTATGATTCACCAACTGGTAAAATAATAGCTGGTCCTTATTTAGGCAAAGAAGCAGTTTGTGAAGGTTGGTTTCCTGAAAAAGCCGCTAATGTTGATTTTAAAATAGCTTCTTTATATTATGCTGCTGATCGAAAATATAATATTGATAAAATATTAGAAATGTTAGATGATGGGTATAATGTTATATTAGATAGGTATGTATATTCTAATATGGCTCATCAAGCTGGTAAAGTAAAAGATAAAAAAGAAAGATTGAAAACTTATAAATGGATTGAAAAGTTGGAATTTGATTTTTTAGAATTACCTAAACCAGATATAAAAATATTTCTTCATGTTCCTTATGAAGTATCTTTAGAAATAAGGAAAAATCGTAAAGAAAAATTTGATCAACATGAATCTAATCCTGAACATTTAATTAATGCCGAAAAAGCTTATTTAGAATTAGTTGATTTATATGACTTTAAAAAAATTGAATGTAGTAAAAATGGTAAAATGTTATCAGTTGATGAAATAAATAAACAATTATGTCAATATATTGAATCAAAATTAAAACCTGAATAAAAGTTCAGGTTTTAAAATGTTTAAAAAATCTATAATAAAATTATAGAATTAGCTAACAAAATTACTGGGAATAGTCATGAAGCTTTATTTATTCGTGATTTAAAAAATAAATGGGAAACAGCTTATAGAAATACATCAATGGAACAAGCGGTTAGTAATTTGACACAAAAAGTTTATTTTTCTAAACAATATTATGAAAATATAGGAACTATTGCACAATATGATGGAATAAATTATCTTGAAGATGAGCAGGCAAAAATACAGAAAAATATTAAATCATACTTTGATAATAATTTTAAAGGGATAGAAATTAATAATATCAAAATGGATCAAGGCAGAAAATATGCATATCCTGGAAAAAGTCAAAAAAATTATAATGATGTAAAAGGACCTAGCGTTACAATAATGAACGATATTTTAGAAACTTTGAGTAATAAAAAACATCAGTCTGATAAATTATATAATAAAGATGGAACTGCGAAAAATCATAGTGGTTTAGATACAACTGGAGGCTTCAATCATTATGATGCAAAAATCGGCATTCCAGATGGCACAGGGAATGTAGCAATTTTTACTGCTGATGTTATTACAAGGATAGATAAGAATGGTAATGAATATTTTTACGATTTAGACAAAATAAAAGACACAGGTCAGAAGGTCGTAGATAATAAATCTAAACCCATTACTGACAGTTCTGTGTCATTTAATGACAATACTATAACAAATTTTCAAGAAAATGTCAAATTGCCATCTACTAAACATTCTATGCAAAATCAACAAGATAATACACAAAATATAAGTTAACATGACTTATTAAAAATTTAAAATGTGTTATTTAATAAAACAAATTATAATATAATAATAAATTTTATAGAATATATTTTATTGGGTGAAGTTATGAAAATAATATCACATCGAGGAAATGGTATTAGTCAGTATAATGCAAATACAAAACAAGCTTTACTTACTGCTTTAAATATTGATTTTATTGATGGAATCGAATTTGATGTTAGAATAACGAAAGATAAAAAAATAGTTATAATTCATGACCCAATTATTAATTTTGTAAGTAATGGAAGTGGTATTGTAAAAAATATGAAATATAAAAAATTACTAAAATATAATTTTGGTAATGAAAAATATCCTAGTAAAATATGTACATTAAAAGAATTATTAGATGACATAAATAGTGATAAAAAAATATTAATTGAATTAAAAGAAGAAAGTAAAAATTATAAAACATTTGTCAATATTGTCTATAATATAATAAAAAATTATAAATTAAATATTTATATTGCTAGTTTTAATTATGAATTGATTAAATATTTTAAAACTAAATTTAATAATTGTGGTTTAATTATTGGAAATGGTATAAATATTAAAAGAAAATATAATAATTTTAAGTTTAATATTTTAAGTTACAAATATCGAAAAATATATAATAAAAAAGAAACATTTTTATGGACAATTAATGATAAAAAAGAAGATTTAGAAAAATATAATATAATTACTGATAAACCTTATTTATTTAAAAACTAATTGTTTAGCTGATTCAGAAATTATTTTAGCTTGATTATCGATATTTAATATTAAATCAATTACTTCTTTTCTTTTTTTCCGAGAAGTCATGATTACTAAAATATCTTTATTAATAGGGTAAGTATCACAATTTAATTCTTTTTGAATAGAGTTAATTTTTTTACTAACAACCAACAACATATTATTACCCAAAGCTATTTTTTCTTCTAAAACACTACCTAAATAACTACCAATTAAAGAACCAAAAGCAAAAACTAAAATTTTATAAATATTATTATCAATGACAACCATACTAGTAGACATAACCCAAACAACTGATAATAAAAAGTTCAAAATAGCGCCTTCTATCTTTTTACCGTTAGAAACAATAATTAATCTTAATGTTCCTAAAGCATTTTCTAATATTTTTAAAATAAAAATAATTATATAAATCATATTAACTCACCAATATTATTATTAACAATTTTTAAATATTAATTATAATTTTAAAAAATTAACTCATAATAATAAAGAAGGAGGAATAATATGACGCAAAAAGAATTATTATATGTGGAAGATGCTGTTGGTCATGAACAAAATTTAATTAAGATAATTAATGAAACTATCAATATGTTACAAGATACTAATTTAAAAAATTTTATTAGTGGTCAATTAAATGTCCATCAAAATATAAAAACTGAACTAATGAATATGTTAGGTGGTGAGGCATCTTGAACGATCAATTGTTAATGGAAAATATGTTATTACTTCTTAAAAGTAATATGGAAGTTTATGTTCATGGCTCTTTAGAAGCATCTAATGAAAAAGTTCATCAAGCTTTAAAATATGGTTTAGAAGAAACTTTAAAGTTACAGCATTTACTATATAATAAAATGACTGAATATGGTTGGTATACAGTTGAGAATGTAGATACTAATATAATTAAAAATACTTTAACAAAATTACAAAATAAAGATAATTAGAATGGATTAAATTCATTCTTTTTTAAGTGCTTTACAAAGGTTGACTTATTTGTAAAAATAGGATAGAATTTTAGATAGAAGGTAGATGTATTATGAAAAAAAAGTTAAAAAATTTTTACAAAGCGTTCACTTTAATTGAGTTGTTAAGCATAGTGATACTTTTAGCAGTAATATCACTTATAGCAACACCTATAGTATTAAATATAATTAAAGAAGCACAAGAATCAGCCGATATGTCATCGGCCAATTTAATTGTTAGTGCAGGAAAAAATTTTTATTCAGAGGCTATTTTAGATAGTAAAAAAATGGATAAAATTAAAAATTATCAAGACTTATATGCTGATTTAGTAATCATGAATAAACCGAGCTTTGGTCAATTATATCTTAATACCGAAGGAAAAGTAGCAATGGTAACAATAATTAATAATAAATGCTATAAAAAAACTTACGAAACTAATATAGAGAAAGTTGAGCTTAATGATTGTGATTTAGGCTATATGGCGCCAGATGATATTAAGCCAACAGTAAATCAAGAAGTTGTTAATACAAAGGCAAATGAAAATGATTGGTATAATCAAAATTTATTTATAAAAGTAAATGTCATTGATAACGAATCTGGTCCAGTTGGATATAAAAGATGCATGAGTCAGTTAGAATGTGAACCTAGTGATACAATTTATGATTTAGATAAGAATATCTATATTGATATTGAAAGCCAAACCAATTATGTATGTGTGATTGGCGTCGACGAAAAAGGTAATGAAAGTGAAAAAGATTGTCAAATCTATAGACTAGATAAAACTCAACCGATTATCAATGGTATTAATGATTTATCAATTATTATAAATGATAAATTAGATTTAGCAAATAATGTCACCGTTGATGATGCTTTATCGGGAATTGATGGTGTTTTAGAAATCGATCCGCCAACTATTGATACTTCGATAATTGGGACAACTCAAGTAAAGTATAAAGTTAAAGATATGGCTGGCAACATTAAAGAAATCACTAGAAATATTATAATTGATGCCTACGCCCCTACAGTTGAATTTAATTTAGTTGATAATAGTTCAATAAATGAAAATGGTTGGGCTAACAAAGATTTTTATATAAGAGCAATAATAACTGATAACAGTGAAACTGGGATAAAAATTGCTAATAGTTGTACTGTAAATAGTAGTAGCGAGTGCACACCAATTGCAAGTTTTACAGGAACTACAAAAGACTTCTTAATCACAACTGAAGGAAGTAATAGAGCATGTGTAGAAGTAACTGATAACAATAATAAAACAACGAAAGTATGTAGTGATACCTATAACTTGGATAAAACTGCCCCAATAGCAGGAACAGCAACATTCACAGGAACATTAGGAAGTAATAATTGGTATACAACAAATGTAACAGTTAATGTCGAAAACGGAAGTGATAGTTTATCAGGACATAGTAGTACAACAAGTAATATATATAATATTACGAGTAATACAGTTGGTCAAACCGTAACGATAACAACAACCGATAAGGCTGGAAATACAGCAAATAGAAGTTATGTTATTAAAGTAGATAAAGGTACTCCAGAAGTACCAACTGTCACTATGCGTTATGCTGAAGATAATAAAATATATTCAAGTAATACTTGGTCAAATCAAAATATTAATGTTTATTTATCTTCCGATGCTCCAACTAGTTCTATAGCGTATTATGAATATTCTACCAATAGAACAAGTTGGACAAGATTATCAGGAAATACATTAAGAGTTAATACCGAAGGAACAACTAATTTGTATTTTAGAAGCGTTAGTAACTCAGGTGCAAAAAGTAATTCTACAAATTTGAATGTAGTTAAAATCGATAAAACAGCTCCTAGTACTCCGTCTATTGTAATGAAAAAAGGAAGTACTAGAGGAACCACTTATACACAAGATACTTGGTCAAATCAAGATATTTATATAACTTTAAACTATACTAGAACTGATGCTAGTGGTATTGATCATTATGAATATTCTAATAATGGTCGTACTTGGTATAAATTTACTAATTCAAGTTCAATCACAACCGAAGGAACAACAGAATTGTATTTTAGGGCCGTTGATGGTGCAGGAAATAATGGTAATTCTACATCAGTATATAAAATAAAAATTGATAAAACTTCTCCTTCAACACCAAGTATTGCAATGAAAAAGAGCAATTCTAGAGGTGAGACATATGAATCTGATAGTTGGGTTAATGATCAAGTATATATAGCACTTAGCTATTCTAGAACTGACACTAGTGGTATAGATTATTATGAATATTCAACTAATAAGTCTACTTGGTATACAGTAAGTGGTAATAGTATGAACCATACAACAGAAGGGACAACTAATTTATATTTTAGAGCAGTTGATAATGCTGGAAACAAAGGTACAGCCACTTCTGTTTATAAGATAAAAATTGACGAAACTAAACCTGCAACTCCAACAATAAAGATGACTAAAGGCTCTAAAAATGGACTAACTTATGTTTCTAATACTTGGAGTAATAAAGATGTTTATGTAACTTTAAGTGTTAGTAAAACAGATAGTAGTGGTATCGATCACTACGAATATTCAACAAATAATTATACTTGGAATAAAATGACAATTCCATATTTATTCGATGATGATGGAACAGAAGAAGTGTATTTTAGAGCAGTTGATGGTGCGGGAAATGCAAGTAGTTCTACTTCTAAACAAATAATAAAAATTGATACTGTTGCTCCATTTGCTCCGACAATTACAATTAGAAAAGGTAGTGATTCAGGTTCTATTTATTCATCTGGAACTTGGCAACCATTAGATTTATATATAAAAGGAAGTTATTCTAGAACTGACACTAGTGGTATTGCTGGATATCAAATGTCTACAGATAATAGAAATTGGACTGTTACTAGTACTAGTTCATCGCGAATAAATATGCCTGGTCAGTATACGGTATATTTACGAGCTGTTGATAATGCTGGAAATATAGGAACTGTTGCTAAAGTATACAATGTCTATAAATCAGAATATTTAGTTGATAGTGGTGCTGGTAATGGACACTTTGTATATTATAAAAATCTTTATTGGCGAATTGTTGGTAGATCTGGTTCTGGAAAAACTGGAACAGTAACATTGATAAGTGACGGATGTGTTGGACCTACCTATAAACTAAGTCCAGGAAATTCTTCTATGATAGGTATAATAAATAAAGGTATCAATAATTATGCTAAATCATTATATGACCGAAATTATATATATTCATATCATCCGATTAACACATCAGAAATATATAAATACTCTAGAAATAATACAGTTGGTTGTTCTTATTGGGCATATAACGGAACATCACCTACTGCCAATTATGTTGCATCTAATTCAACTAGTTATACTGCTTATAACGCAGCAGCTGTAACCGGAGGAGCATTAAAAAGAGAATTGAGTGGACGAACTAGAATAATATTGACTACAAAAGCTGGAGTATACGTTACTAATAATAAAAATGGTGCGGGTACAACTCAAGCCTGGACAATTGGATATTAAAAGATGTTACAAATTATGTAATATCTTTTTTTGTTAAAATTTGATGAATTTTAGCACTCATATATTGACAATGCTAACATATAATAGTATAATGAAGTAGCAGTTAAGAAAATAGACTGCTAAAA
>CALVSM010000012.1 GCA_944359025.1 uncultured Bacilli bacterium | reverse complement strand
TTCGATTTGACCATCCTTATCAATTACTCATTTATCACTAGTTTTTGGTTCCACCAACACTATTTGACAAAGAGCCCTTTAAACATACTAGATTTAAAATATTTTAAAATTTACAACTATAGAAACTATTTGGATCATTAGCATTACGGAATTTATCATCCACACATACACCAGGTCTATTTTTAGCTCCTGTTATATCAATTAAATATGATAAATAATCACTAACACATCCATTACCTGTACCTTCATTACATTTATAATCAAAGTACTGAGTTGTACCCAAACTACCAGTATATGAGGTATATGAGTTTTCATCATTATATTTTCTTATTTCTTTAATAATTGCTGGCGTTAAAACAAAGGTATACATAGGCTCTAAATTATAAACTTCTTCATAAGCAACATTTCTATTATTATGAATGAAATCTTTAACATAATTATTAGTATTACTACAATTTGAATCAAGATCACACCAGTTATCGCCAGTATCACGTCCACTAGCATCAGTATCAGGGAATGGGTTTTCTAAATCTATTGGACGATAAATAACATCGATATCGCCAATACCACCTTTATCTTTTCCCGGATCATCTTCAGGTAATAAATCAGAATAAACAGTATATTCACATATCCATTTACCATATTCATCACTATCTGGAGATGAGGCAGCACCACTTCCTAGAATAGTATCTACCATTGTGCTATTGTTTTCAACATGACCTAATGTATTATATTCAACATCTAATTGACCTCTTCCTTCATAAGTTCCATATACACCATCTGGAGCTGAGAAAGAAACTGGAAAATTAGGAACACCAATATCAATATAATTAGTGGTGAAATGTTGTTCACTATGATTTCCTAATTCACTAGGATGAACTGATAAATGATTAGATTTTAATACATATCTAAATACATCATCTTTTAAATAAAAGTTAGTTGATGCACTTCTTGTTGCCTCAGTTTCTTCACATTTTTTTATCGGTTTATCTTCTATAGTACATGAATTTCCACTACAACTTGTTAAAACTTCAATAGTAGTTTGTGGTTCGCAATCGGATTTTTGAGAAAAATTATAACTTGTAGATTTATCTAATTCATCAGTGTAAGAATAATTAATATCATCACTATATATGATAGTAGCTTGAGGATTGACATTATAAACTTTAGTACTATCCCAAGTTTCATAACAAGCTAGCATCGCATTATATGTATTAATAGCATCATTTTTAATACTCTCATAATAAGAATATTTACCACTTACATTAAAATCAACAGAAGGTGATCCAGAACAAGAACAAGTAGAACCAGCCGAACCAGAAACTCTAGTTGGTCCGCTACCATAAGACGCACTGTCCCAGCGTTTGCATTGTCTATCCCAATACCGACGACCGCAACAAACTGTACGACATGATGTAACACCATCTTTATTAGTAGAGCAACTTTCCCTATGACAATTACATTCTGAACAACCATTAGTCACAGTATATGATTCAACGCTTGCTTGTTGATCTCTAGCAACTAAATAAGCATTATATGCTTTTTCTATAGCAATATTATCAGCTTCTAAATCATCTACAAACCGATCCCATTCAACAGTTTTAGTCTTACAAGTACGACTACCCCTAACATTACTATAACCCCATTCAAATCTTGAACCAGCTTCAACATAAACATTTGGGGAAGCTAAGTTAGCTGATAAATCTTCAATACAATATACCTCACAATATTTACTACCTAATTCACTTTCATAATAAGTTAAAGCATCAGTTTTATCAGATACCTTATGAGGATCTATATCATATTTACCATAATCTTCAAATACACAGTTATCCCAATATTCATCACTAACAACTCCCGAAGAAGAATCAGTATAAGTTATTTCTTCACCATTAGTACAAGAACCAACATTATAGTCTGGTGTACAATCAAAAGATAAAGCTTGATTACAGCCACAGACTGATACATACCAATCACCAGTTATATTAGCGTTAGGATATTTATTGTTATATTCAGAGAAAGAATAGTTTCCTAATTTCTCACAAGACCAAGAATCTAAATCAATGCCGATACCACTATAGAAATTTTTAACAGTTGCACAACTAGCAGCTCTAGAATCGACACAATGTGTAATATAAGAATAGGTAGTAATACCACTAGTACTATCATTTAAATCTAAAGTCCATTTAAAACCATTAGCTGGATAGAAGTTTAAATTATAAGCATCTATCATCGTTTGTAACTGATCTTTATAACGATTATTGATAATAGCTATAGAAGAATTTTTAATTGTATTTATACTTGGATAACGTGAAAGACTAGAATAATTTCTTCTTTGTTCTTCGTACCAATTTTCAAATTCATCGCACCAATATTCTTCATGAGTACCACATTTTAAGCTTTCAACATATTCATCGCCAGTTATTGGGGTCCATTCCAAACCAATCGATTCTGAATATTTTTGCCATTGATCATTAAAAGAAGTAAAATTACTTTCTAACTTTTCAGAAATTAGCCATGCTTTAGTATCCCATAATTGAGGAACTTGAAACCAATTAGATGAGCCAAAAGCATTAGAAATAGTATTGATTTGCGTTTGATTTTGATTTTTATAAGTAACGATATTATTGTTAGCATAATGATCATATACACCATAACATGTACAACGATTAATAAACCATTTAGCATCAATAGAATCACTACCATCTAGAAAATTAATAACACCACTTGGATATAAATTATAAATAGCTTGAATACCACCAGACTTAAATGCTGAAGCTAAGATAGCTTCATCACTAGCATCCCAACCGATAGACTCTTTAATACTATCACAAGTTAAATTATCACCATCGTAGACATCACTAATCCAAACAACACCCATACCAACGCCATAATTACTATTAGTAGCAATATTAACATCGATACGACTGCTATCACCGCCACTACACTTAGTTTGAGCATGAGAATAAACCAATTGAACATTTTTAAAATAATAGCCATCAGGGAAATTATTAATTAATATTGTTGATTCTTTTTCCTTTAAACTATCGATGATATTACCATCTAAATAAGTTTTACAAGGTGAACCTTTACGAAGCGATGCACCTAAATCACATAAAGCACCATTAGAAGTAGTAGAACATGGACGTTCACCGTTGCTATTAACAAATCCGCCACCTTCTTGGGTATAAGCAAAAGCGGCAAGTTCATAAGATGTTCCAACATAATCTTGACCATTTATCTTAACTAATTCAAGAGGTTCAATGACAATAAATAAATCATAAAGTTTATTTTTTTCTCCTTTAACGACATAATCTTCAATATTACCAGCATTAAAAGTAGATAATAATTGTTCTAAAAAAGCATTAATAAATTCTTGATGTTCTTCTTTGGTAATCTTAGTATTATTTTCATACTTTAAGCCATCAAAAATACCAGTATATGAACGACTATTTTCATTAACTTTATGAGATAATTCAACCGGAAAAGTAAATGATTTACCGCTAGCATTAACAGTAAATAAGCTTTGTAAAGTACTCAATCGTGGTACACTTCCTAAAGATGTTCCACCGTTCCAATTAATACTACATTTACCATTAGCATAAGCAGCTCTACTGCATTTACCACTAGTCATTTTAGCAACACGGCTCGTGTGTTGATTATAAATACTATCGGCAATATAGTTTTGGCTGCCGACATCAGTTCCATCACTTTTAACTAAAGAAAATCTTATTCCCGCAAAATTGTTATATTTAAAAGTTGCCCCCCCACCAGTTTGACCTGATGGACCAGAACCACCACCAATATCGATAGATGGATCAGACTCATCAGCATAAACAATTATAAATAAACTTAGTGAAACTAAAACACTAAATACTAAAACTAATATTTTCTTCATATCACACCTCTTTATTGTTCTAATTCAATTTTCCTACGCTATATCCATTATATCATAAAACTATAATAAATTGTAAATAATTATTAAAAAAAACTGAAACATCATTTCAGTTTTAAGCTCTTGAGTCATATTTACCAGTACTAGTAGAAATAATAACCACATCATCCGTATCGACAAATAAAGGAACCCTTACTACTAATCCTGTTTCTAAAGTAGCATCTTTAGTAGCATTATTAGTAGTATTTCCTTTAACTGCCGGTTCAGTATGCGTTACTTTTAATTCAACTTTATCTGGTAACATTACTCCTAATAATTCACCTTGATAAAAACTTAAATCAACATTTAATCCTTCTTTTAAATAATTAACTTCATCACCTAATTGCTCTTTAGTTAATTCGATTTGTTCGTAAGTTTCCATATTCATAAAGTTATAACTATCGCCAGATGAATATAAAAATTGCATTGGTCTTTTTTCAATCATCGCTTTTTCTAATTTAGTACCACTATTGAAAGATTTTTCAGTTGTTGATCCACTTCGTAAGTTTCTGATTTTCATTTTTACAAAGGCCGCACCTTTACCTGGTTTAACATGGGAAAACTCTAATACTTGATATATTTCGCCATCTAAAGTAAAAGTTATACCATTTTTAATATCGTTAACATTAATCATAAGTTACCACCCTTTATATTATTTTTTTTCTTTATGAGTTGTTGTTTTTTTACAAGTTGGACAATGTTTTTTTAATTCTAAACGATCAGTTGTATTACGTTTATTTTTTTCAGTACGATAATTTTCACTTTTACATTCTGTACATTGAAGAGTTATTCTTTCTCTTGCTTCACCTTTTTTAGCCATTTTAATCCCTCCTTCTTAAAACACTTATATAATTATACCAAATTATTTATATATTTCAAAGTATTTTTGTGAAATTCGATTAGAAATTATACGATTTATCGGAGCTCTAGAAGTTGAAGTATCGTGATAATAGATATCTGGGGATACAATAACAAAAGAAACCTCGGGGTTATCATAAGGAGCATAAGCCCCAAAAGTATTACTCATCGTCTCTGTATCGATTACTCCATCACCATCAGTATCGATAAAACTTTCACTAGTTCCCGTTTTCGCAGCAGGTTTATATTTACTATCGACATAACCATTAGCTATACCACTAACCACACCTTCTCTAAAACCTAATTTAATTCTTTCTAAATACTTATCTTCTAAAGTTATCTTATTTAAAATAACAGGCTTTACTTCATATAATAAATCAGTCAACCCATCTTTAGTAGGATTATATACCGCTTTTAATAAATGAGGTTCGATTCTATACCCTCCATTAGCAATCGTATTAATATATTGACTTAATTGAATTGGGGTATAAGTATCAAATTGACCAATCGAAAAATCTAATAGATGACCAGCTAAAGTACTATCACTAGTGTAACCTAAACTTTCAACTGGCAAATCGATTCCCGTTTTAACGCCTAAACCAAATTCTTTAAAAGTATTACGATAAATAGTAAATGCTTCTGGGTTAATATTTAATTCTTGGTTATATTTATATACCCCACCACCAACTTTAATAGCAGTATGAAATTGAAAAACATTTGAAGAATATTTTAAAGCGCCAATATCATCAACTGAACCTAAAGTAGTCCAAGAACATTTAAGGGGGGTATTAGCTATTTTAATACAACTATCGTCTCTTCGTTCACCAATTTTTAAAGCACCCGTTTTATAACCAACAGCATGCGATGCGCCTTTGACAATCGAACCAGCAGTAACCGGAGTCGTGACAATACCAGGTGTGTAATCATATACTTTATATTCGCCGTTTTCTAAAACAACTTGTTTGCCAGCCATCGCTAATATTTCTCCAGTGTTAGGGTCACTGATAATAGCAAATGAACGGTTATAATATTTAGTATTAGGATAATCTTTACCATTTATAACTTCTTCTTCTAAAACTTCTTCAATAGCTTTTTGTAACTCGATATCGATAGTTAAAACAATATCCTTACCCCGACTTCCTTCGTCAATAATCTTCCTTGTTCCATCATCTAAAATCTGATAAACCGTCTTTTCCCCTTTTAAAATTGATTCATATTGATATTCCAAATAACTTGTCCCAACTCGATCATTCAATTCATAACCTAAATTTAAGTAATAGTCTTTTAATTCATAAGGAATACCACTTTCCGTAGTTGATACAGTACCTAAAATAGTTCTAAAAACATCCCCATAAGGATAGACTCTTTCCCAATCTAATCTAACATCAAAACCTTTAATATTATTAATATTTTCAGCGATTAAAGCATATTCTTTATCAGTAACATCTTCCTTTTTAATTACTTTTTCATCAAAACTATAACCTTTATTCATTAAAAAATAAATATATGCCGCTGTTTTATCAGTCTTATCGTAACTAGCCAAATCTTCTTCGGATACTCTTTCTATTTTTAAGCTTTCAATATCATTACTCGTTAATTTTCTCTCATCTAATAACTGCCATTCTTCAGCCGTTATCTTTTCTTTAGCTAAATCTGAATTATTTAAAACCCAAAATTTTCTTAAATTATTTTCAGTTAAATTTTTATAATCTAAAGTTATCATGTTAGCAACTTTATAAGCCACTTCAATTTCTTCTTTAGTTGTAACACCACTAGGCTTTTTATAATAAATCACTTTAACGGCTTTATTGTCGACGATAATCTTACCATTACGGTCATAAATTCTCCCACGGGGAGTACTAGTTGAAGTAACAATATTTTGCTTTAATTGACTTACCTTATTAACATAAAAATCATGTTTGATAACTTGAACAATAAACAAATTAGTAGCTAAAACAACCATTATTACAATTATTAATCCGATTAAAATACTATATCTTTTTTCAACTGTTTCTTTAATATCTTTATTTTTAATATAACTTACATTATAAATTTTTTTGTATTTCTTCATATAAATTACTTACTTTATTAAAATCGACAATTGAAAAAAAATTATTAATATAAGCTTTACGGTCATTTTGATAGTCTAAATAATAAGCATGTTCCCATAAATCTAAATTCATAATAGGAATTAAACCATAAGAAATAGGAGTATCTTGATTAGCTACATTAATTATTTCTAAATTATTTTCTTTATTTAAAACTAAAAAGGTATAACCAGATCCAACTAACAAATTAGCTTGTTTGATAAATTCTTCTTTAAAATTATCTATCGAATTAAAATCTTCGATTATTTTATTTTTAAAGTTTTCACTCATTTTCCCATAACCTAAATTATTAAAAAATAACTCATGGTTTAAAACACCACCTAAATTAAATAAAATATCATCTCTTTCCGAAATAGGAAATATAGAGATATTTTTAACTAATTCTTCTTTAGAATATTCATAATCATATTTACTTAATAATTTATTTAAATTATCTAAGTATTTTTTATAATGTTTATTATAATGAATATTCATCGTATAACTACTAATATATGGTTCATAAGCTTCATAATTAGTAATGCTAGAATACATAATATCCCTCCTTTAATATTTTATTTAATTTTCATAACTTTATGCTTTAAAACATATCATTTTAGTGGTGAATGAAATGAAAGAAAAATTAATCAGTGAATATGTTAAAAGAATGACTTTAGATGATGTTAATAATTTTGCTTTAAAAAATGGCATTATTTTAAAAGAAGACGAAGTTAAATTAATCTATAACCATATTAAAACAAGTTGGCATACGATCGTCTTTGGTAATCCAAGAAGTATTTTAGATGATCTAAAAGCTAAATTGGATAATACTAGTTATTCTAAAATAGAAACTTTATATGTTTATTTTAAAAATCGTTACTTATAGTAATTTCTTATTTTATTAATTAAATCATTATCAAATTTTTTATTTAAAATCATTTCTATTTCAAACTTATATGGTGGATACATTCTTTCTTTAGAATTATCATCAACAGTAACATAAGGTGTTTCTAATATTTTAGGAATATCTTTTAATTTGTCGTGATAAATAATTTTAATTAAATTATCAAAACCTAATGTACCTAAACCGATATTTTCATGACGATCTTTATGAGTATTGATTAAGTTTTTACTATCGTTAATATGAAGACATTTTAAATATTTTAACCCAATTATCTTATCAAAGTCATTTAAAACTTTATCAAAGTCACTAATATCATATCCTGCATCATTAATGTGACAAGTATCTAGACAAACACCAACTTCATAATTAACGCCATCAATTATCTGTTTTAGTTCTTCAAATGAACTACCTAGTTCGGTGCCTTTTCCTGCCATCGTTTCCAAAAGAATAGTTACTTTACTCTTACCTACTTTATTTAAATTATCGATAATATTTTTTATACCTTCTTCTTTAGTTAATTTGACGCTACTACCTGGATGTAAGACTAATTTAGTCATCCCTAAACTTTCGACTCTTTTTAACTCTTGTTTTAAAAATGTCACTGCAAAATCATTTTGACTAGCCATATTAATTATATATGGGGCATGAACTATAACATTATTAATATCGATATTATTTTTAAGCATTAGTTCTTTTCCCTCTTTAGTTAATTCATCATCAATTAGTTGACGATTAGTATTTTGCGGAGCTCCTGTATAAAACATAAAAGTAGTACTTCCATAACTTAAAGCTTCTTGAACACTCCCTACTAATTGCGTATCTTTTTTAAATGAAACATGTGAACCTATAATCAAATTAATCATCCTCCATAATTAATTATAACGAATAATTATATTAAAGACAAGAAAAATGGTCCTAAAAACCATTACTTAAGTAAATCAGCTAAATATAGTTCATCTTTATTATGTTTTTTATTCAACTTTTTATATTTTTTCAAATTTTCAACTAACATATTTATAATAAATTTTTTTGTAATAAAAAATATATCTCAAAAGATATATTTCTAAAATCTAAATGTTTTTTGGAAACCTGTTTCCTGTTTCTTACGATATTCGTTAATATCTAAATCGTTAATTTTTAATTTACCTTCTTTATTACAACTTAATGAAAAAGCATTACTTTTCATTTGCTCAGTTTGCATAATTTTAGCTTTTTTTAGTGATCTAGCAATTCGGTAATCTTGACCATCTGGTCCATAAGTTATAATAATATTATATTCTGATAATAATGACGCTTTAACATATTC
Organism: uncultured Bacilli bacterium; assembly: GCA_944359025.1. GTDB lineage: Bacteria > Bacillota_I > Bacilli_A > RF39 > UBA660 > Faecisoma. Next base: position 15,023 of record CALVSM010000012.1, on the reverse strand, counting down.
TAAAAATACTTTTTTAAATATAGTCAATTTTTTAGCAGGAACTATAACTTCTTTTGTTTTTAATTTATCACTAAACTTAAATGGTGTACTAGGAGTACTAATATTAAGTCCTAATAAGTCACTAACAAGATTCGCAACATTATTACTAATTAGTTGATTCCTTTGTGCAACAACTTGATTTAATGTTTTTTTACGTTCTAACAATCTTAATAAATCGGCTACTTTAGCGGAACTTAATTGTTGCATTTGAATACCATCAGAATCAGTTAACAATATATCTAAACTATTTTCTTTTAATGCTTCTAAAAATGAAGATATTATCTTATAATCAATATCTTGATTATATATATTACCGTTTAAAACATCGATATAATACGGTCTTTTATCATCAACTTGTAAACATACTGTAGTTTTTCTATTTACATTAGCCAAATATAAATCATCTAATGGATATAATTTAACTTTAGGTGTATTTCCCATTTTTCCACCCCCAATTTGACGATTATTCTAGCACATTTTTATTCACTTGTCAAATTTTCATGTAGCGATTTATTGATACCATTACCAATAATTAAACTTAATTTTTCAACTAAAAAATCGACTTCTTTGGGAGTTACCATTAAATTAAAACCAATCGGCGTTAAAACTTCAAATAATAGTTGTTTAATTTCATTATCATCTAAAGTTCCCACTATTCCTAATAATGTTTCTTTATCTTTTTTGTTTAAAGTTATCTTTTCTTTTAAATAATTAGGACTATAAGCCATCAATTTGTTTAAAGGATTATCGATATTTAATTTAGAATAAGTGTAATGTTTATGCATATAGTTAATCGTATCACTAACGATTGTAATCGCATCGACAACTGTAGGAACACCAATTGCGATACAAGGAATATTTAAAGTTTTAAAACTTATCTCTTTTCGGCTATTACCAATTCCACTTCCTGGGTGAATTCCTGTGTCAGTCATTTGAATTGTCTTATTAACTCGTTCGATCGATTGACTAGCTAAAGCATCAATGACGATTAAAAAATCAGGTTTAAAAGTATTAACTAAACTAGTAATAACTTCGCTAGTTTCTAAACCGGTTTGCCCCATAACGCCCGGCACTAAAACTGAAACTTTGCGATACCCTTCAGTAACCTCCCCTAGTTCAAACAAATGATTAGTTACTAAAATATTATTAATCGTTAAAGGTCCTAATGAATCAGGCGTCGATTTAGAATTACCTAAACCAACAATTAAACAACTAGCATCTTTACGAATATTTAATTTATTTATTAATTTAGTAAGTTCTAAACTAAATTTTTTCTCTACTTTTTTTCCATTTTCATAATCGGTAATATCACTAAATTCGATTGTTATATAGTTACCTTTTTTCTTATTAATAATTTTACTTGCATGAGCATCGATATTGACCTCGGTTATTTTAATATCTCCATCGATATACTCATTAGAAGTTATTCCTTTAATTTTTTGATTATTAATGGCTTCAATCGCTAAATCGGTTCTTATTTTATAATTAGATAAATCAATGTTATGTCCCATAATTTATTCACCAATAATATTGTTATCTTAAATTAATCTTTTATGCGAAAAGTGTTGCATTTTTAATAATAAAATGGTAAAATGAGTATGTTTTAAAGAGCTTGGAGGTGAATATTATGGCAAATATGAAAAATGCAAAGAAAAAAATTAAATCAATTGCTAAAGAAACTGTAAACAATAACAACTATACTGCTAGTATGAAAACTGCTTGTAAAAATGTTGAAAAAGCAGTTATAGCTAAAGATAAAGAAAAAGCAACAACTAATTTAAAAACAGCTATTAAAAGAATCGATAAAGCTTCACAAGCAGGCGCTATTAAGAAAAATACAGCAGCGCGTAATAAATCTCGTTTAACGAAAAAAGTAAATGCAATGGAATAAACATTTACTTTTTTGTTTTATTTTTTTAATTTTTTGGTATAATTAAAATAGGTGAAAACATGAACAATCAAAATACAAATGAAAATATGAATATGCAAAATATAAATATGTATTATAAGGATAAGCGAAGAAAAAACATATTAGTAATATTAGTTTTATTATTTATTCTTATCTTAGTTATTATTTTTCGTAAACCAATTTCTAATTTTGTCATCGAAAAAATTCTTTTTTCCAAAGAAATATATTTAGAAGAACCAAACGAATATACTCTTGACTATAATTTTTTATATGTTCAATCAACTGATGATTTTATTGCCGATAATAAACAAGATGTATTAAATATCTTTTATACAGCTTTAAATAATGGATATTCTAATTTCTATTTTTATTGTAACTATAATAATTGTCAAAATGATGTCTATGAAATTACAGAACCCGAAAATTTAGTAAATATTAGTAATTATGTTCATCCTTTTAATAGTTATCGAAAAGTTTATGTATCAAGTAATTCTTTTGATAAAGTAAGTGTTAGAATTGAAAAAGCTTATACTGTTGATAATATCGATTCCGTCAATCAAAAGTTAGATGAATTAATCGCCGAAATAATCACTGATGAAATGACTGATAAAGAAAAAATAATTACTTTTCACGACTATATTATCGATCACACTATATATGATTCAGATTATATCGCTTCAAATTTAAACGATATCGATAGCCCTTCACATAAAGCATTAGGCCCCCTATTTTATGGACGTTCTTTATGTGGTGGATATTCTGATGTTATGGCTTTATTTTTAAACCGCTTACATCTTCCAAATTATCGCATTTCAAGTGATGATCATATTTGGAATTTTGTCTATCTAGATAATAATTGGTATCATTTAGACTTAACTTGGGATGATCCGGTAACTGATAGCAAAGAAAATATTAAATTAGACACATTTTTATTAATATCAACCAAACAGTTAGAAGAATTAAATACTAACTATCATATATATGATAAAACTATTTATCCTGAGGCTAAATAGTTTTTTTAATCTAATAATTCATAAATTGGTAAAGTAATAACTACTTTAGTACCTTTATGTTCTTTAGAAAAATATTCTAAAGTTCCATTATGCGATTCGATTATTTCGCAAGATAAAGAAACTCCTAAACCAGTTCCATTTTTTTTAGTTGTATAAAATGGTTCTTTTATTTTTTCTAAATCATTTTCTTTTATTCCGCAACCATTATCTACAATATAAATAATAAAATTAGTATTATCGATTTTACATTCTAAATTAATTTGGGGATTTTTAATATTTTCTAATGCTTCAACGGCATTTTTTATCATATTTATAAGAACTTGATTTAAACGATTATAATCACCTTCGATAAATATTTCATCTAAAGAAATATCATAATTAAATTTTATTTTTTTATCTTTTAAAAGCGAACTCAATTGATCAACGACATCTTCTAATAGCATATTAATATCTAATATTTCTTTTTGAATTTTAATTTTATTCATCGAAGAAAAATCTTGTAACAATAGCAATATTTTTTCATTTTCTTCTTTTAAAATATTAATATATTTAATATGTTCTTTATTGTTAATATCGAACATATCTAAATAGCTCTTACAAACAGCAATTGGATTTTTTATTTCATGTGTAATTTTAAATAAAGAATCTCTAAATTGTTTTTCGGTTTCTAATTCTTTAATACTCATATGAAGTTTAATAATATCTTCGCCTTTATTATACATATAAACTATTATGTAAGTTATAATAATAAAAGTTAATAACATTAACAAACTATCGGTTAATATAAATTTATCGATATATATTAAATAAATAACGATTGAAAAAATTGATTTGGTTAATAAAAATAAATTTAAAAAGGTAGATTCTCTTTTTTTATAGGTTAAAATATAGATAATAAAATAAATTAAATATTCAAAAATAAAGATAAAAATATTCATATCTAAATTATAACAAATATAGACTATAATAATAGAAATTATAACACCAACATAAGTTCTTTTTTTTAAATATGCGAAAATAAGGGGCATGTTAAACAATAAGGTAATCGTAAAGTTATTACTGAAATTATTAAAAGTAAGTAATAAATAAATACTTGATAATAAAGCAAAATCAAAAAAAGCTTTACTCTGTTCCCGATTAATATTATTACTATAAGTATAATAAAATAAATTAAAAATTAAAGGAAATACTAATAATATAATACTTAATAAAATTTGTTGAAAAACATTCACCATAAGTCACCTCATAAATATTATAATATAATGATTGTGTCGAGCTTTGTCGAATTTTGTCAAAAAAAATAAAAAAGTAATCAATTATTTTAAAGCATCGATAAACTTTTCTATTTTTTGGGCTTGCTCACCTAAAATTATTTTTAATTGGTTATCTATTTCGACAATTCCTTGCGCACCAATTTTTTGGATACCTTCTTTATTGACTTTTTTAGTATCTTTTAATTCGACAATAAACCTTGACCGATTAGTTTCATATTTGATAATATTGTCTTTTCCTCCTAAATACTCCACTAATTTATTGGCTTCTAATTTAAAATCTTTTTGTTTAGATTTAACAATAGCTACAGCTATAATAACCAAGACAATAATTATAATTAAATATTGCCATATCTGTTCCATTTATATCACCTTTATTAATTATACTATATTTTTTTTGTTTTGAAAACAATTTAATTGTATAATTTGATAAATTAGTGTAAGATAATAATAGAAAGGAAATAAGCTGATGAAAAAGATTTCAAAATATAAAATAGATATTTGGTTGTTAATAATTTTATTTGTTTTTGTTTTTATTAGTCTTATAACTATCAATAGTGCGGAAATATTAATAGCTAATGATACGTTAGTTTTTAAACAATTGCTTTGGTATGTTGCGGGATTTATTATTGCTTATTTTATTATGTTTATCGGTAATGAATTTATCTATCGAAATATTTGGATTTTTTATATTATTGGCGTTATTTCGCTATTGGGGTTATTATTATTTGCTGAACCGATTAATAACGCTAAGTGTTGGTATAGTATTCCTGGAATTGGAACAATTCAACCTAGTGAATTTATGAAAGTGATTTTAATTATTACTTTAGGAACGATGATTCATAATTTTAATGAAAACTATAATAATCCAACAGTATTAGAAGAATTTAAATTTTTAATTAAAGTAGGAATTGTCGTTTTTATTCCTAGTATTTTAACTTTTTTACAGCCCGACACTGGCGTAGTATTGATTTATTTATTGATTACAATTGTTATGCTTTTTATATCGGGAATTAGATATCGCTGGTTCATTATTTTATTTTCTTTAATTTTTCTTTTTATTGTTTTTGTTTTAGGCATATATTTTATTAATACTGATTTATTTATTAATATATTTGGAACCGACTTTTTTTTAAGGGTTGATCGGTTATTAGATTGGTCGAATAACAGTGGTTATCAATTAGAAAATGGAATTACTAGTATTGGTTCAGGGGGTCTATTAGGAATGGGTATCAATAATACGCCTGTCTATTTCCCTGAACCACAAACTGATTTTATCTTTGCTGTATATGCTAATAATTTCGGATTTATCGGTTGTTTATTTTTGCTTGGTTTATTAGCTATTTTTGATATTAAATTAATTTTATTAGCTATTAAAAATACCAAATTAACTAATAAATATATTATCGGTGGCATCGTAGGAATGCTTATATATCAACAACTACAAAATATTGGCATGACTTTTGGTTTGATGCCGATTACTGGTATTACTTTACCTTTTATTAGCTATGGTGGTTCTTCCTTATTAAGTTATATGATTATGATTGGTATTATATTTAATATTTCTAATGAAACTATCCGCTATACAAATTGACTTATTATTTAATTTGTGATAGTATAAACACTACTTAAAGAGGTGAATTTGTAAATGAATGAAATAAATTCTAATAGAAAAAAAGTTTATATAGTTTGCTGTTTTGGTGAATATCAATATGTTTGGGAACATTTACACGATTTAATCGATACTAAAAAAGAGGAGTTGATTCTTCCTCTTGGCTTTATGGAATATGAGAAAACAAAAAAAGAGTTGGAAAAAATAACTATGGAATTGTCACAAGAATTAAATATTAATTATGCTGATATGAAAGATGCGGTTTTGGAACAATTTTTACATAATAAATTTAATCACTTTAAAGAATATGTAGAAGATGCCAAAAAAGTTGTTTGTTTACTTCCTGAACATGCTCCTTGTTATCCTGACGATATCGATGAGAAAAATCAAGAAATTGAACATTGCATTAGCTTAAAAAATAAAGTAATTAAAATAACTAATTTAAAACCAAAACAAAAAGTCATTAAGTTCTAATGACTTTTTATTCTGCAGTTTCGATTACTTCTTTATTTTTGTATGTTCCACACTTTGGACAAACACGATGTGGTTTAATCATTTCACCACATTTAGGACATTTTACAGTTGTGCTAGCTTCAATTTTATAATGTGTTCTTCTTTTACGTCCACGCATTTTACTAATTTTTCTAAATGGTACAGCCATTTATAACACCTCTTTTCCTATAATAAATCTTTTAATTTTTCTAATTCCGGATTGATTCTTTCTTCCTTAGCTGTAACTAATTTCCAACCATCGCCTTCAGTTTTAACATCCGATAAATCTTCATTTACAATTCTAAGGGGAATTTCCATTAATATATTTTCCCATATTATTGGAAAAATATCAAGAGTATTTGCCTCATTTTTAGCAAAATCTTCTAATAAATTATCTAAATCATCATCTATTTTAACTGAAAAAGGATATTTTGTCGGTTTTAAACTGATCGAACACGGTAAAATCATCACTCCTTCGATCGTTAAATTCAGATGCAGTTTAGCAAAATTTTTAGTTATTTCGCCTTTAATCATAACATTATTTAACTCGATAATTCCACTATTTTTTAATTGCTCTTTACTAAAAGAATAATTAATATCAATATTGGTCTTTTCATCAATATCATTTCTTAATCTTGTAATATCGATAATCACTTGAATCACCACATCCATTATACATAAAAAGTTTTAAAAAGTAAATAAAAATGATATAATTTAGTTGGTGATTAACTTATGGTTGGTATTATTGGTGAATATAACCCATTTCACAATGGTCATTTATATCATATTAAAAAAGTTAAAGACATGTTTCCAAATGAAATTATTTGTTTAATTTTAGTCGGTAATTTTTTAAATAGAGGCGATGTTAGTGTTGTTGAAAAATATGATAAAACTAAAATAGCTTTAGAATATGGCGTTGATTTAGTTGTTGAATTACCTACTTCATTTGCTATTCAAGCTGCTGATATATATGCTTATGGAGCAATAAGTTTATTAAATCATTTAAAATGTAATTATTTAGTTTTTGGTAGTGAATCAAATGATTTAGAAATTTTAAATAAAATAGCTGATTTTCAGGTAAACAATTTAATCGATATTAAAGAATATGTTAAAAAAGGATATAACTACCCTACTAGTTTATCTTTAGCAATTAAAAAAAATTTAAATATAAAAATTAATTCACCTAATGATTTACTAGGAATTAGTTATCTTAAAGCGATTAAACAATTAAATAGTTCTATTAAGCCGATTACTATTAAAAGAACTAATGATTATCATAGTTTAGAAGCTACTAATCATATAAGTAGTGCAACTAGTATTCGTCAGTTAATTAAAGAAAATAAAGATATTCAAAATTATGTACCTAATTTAACTTTAAAATATATTAAAAATATAGATTTAAATGATTTTTATCAAATTATCAAATATAAAATTATGACGGATGATTTAACTAAATATCAAGATATTGATTTTAATTTTGCTAATTTACTTAAAAAAAATATTAATAAATCTAATAATATAGATGAATTAATTAATAATGTTAAAAGTAAAAACTACACTTATAATAAAATTAAACGATGTTTGGTTCATATATTGTGTTGTTTAGATAAAAAAGAGTACAAAATTGAATATATTCATATTTTAGGCTTTAATTCAAAAGGAAAAAATTATTTAAATAAAATTAAAAAAGAGATAAAATTACCTCTTATAACTAATTATGATAAACTATTAGATTATCAATTATTAACTGATAAAATATATGCTTTAATTAATAATGATATTAAAATAATTAAACCAATTTTTAAAAACTAGTTAATCTAGTTTTTTTATATAATCATATACTTCATTAATAGTTTTATTAAAATCATCAAAATCAACATTAAACCAAGTAACATTCATCTGATGATTAAACCAAGTATATTGTCTTTTTGCGTATTTTCGACTATTTTGTTTAATTTTTTCTAAACATTCATTTAACTTTTTTTCACCTTTAAAATAAGGAAATAATTCTTTATAACCAATTGGAGTCATAACCGCTTTAGTACGAATATTAGATTCATATATTTTTTTTGCTTCATCTAATAAACCACCATTAACCATTTCATCAACTCTTTTATTGATTCTTTCATATAAAATGTTTCTTTCACAAGTTAAACCAATAAAAATAGTATCATATAATAATTTATTAGTTTTTTCTTTTTCACTAAACTTTAGATTATTATTTAAACAATAATTTAAAGCTCTAACTAATCTTTTACGATTATTGATATGGATATCGATATTATTATCTATGGTTTTTAGTTTATTATATATATCTTCATTACTTAAATTTTCAAACTGATTATCATTATTTTCTTCTTCAAATTTATAATCATACAAACTAGCTTTAATATATAAACCTGTTCCCCCAACTAAAATAGGTGTTTTTGTTCTACTTATAATGTCATCAATAACATGACGACAATCTTTTTGATAATCGTATACTGTATAGTTTTCTTCAATATTTTTTATGTCAAACAAATGATGAGGAATATTATCTTTTTCTTCTTCTTTTATTTTAGCAGTTGCAATATCTAACTCTTTATATATTTGGGTACTATCAGCATTTATAACTTCACCATTTAATCGTTTAGCCAATTCGACACTCATTTTAGTTTTACCAACTGCTGTTGGACCTAATATAACTATAACCATAAGTCACCTCATCAAATATTATAGACAAAAGAAATATAATAGTCAATTATCAATATTACACATCATATAATTAAATGGTGATTTAATTTGAAGATTTGTGTATATGCAATTTGTAAAAATGAGGGAAAATTTGTCGATCGATTTTATGAATCGGCTAAAGATGCTGATGGAATTTATGTACTTGATACCGGTTCTACTGATGATACTGTTAACAAACTAAAAAGTCATGGTGTTGTAGTTGAACAAAAGATAATCGATCCTTGGCGATTTGATGTAGCAAGAAATTACTCTTTAAATTTAGTTCCTGAAGATTATGATGTATGTGTTTGTTTAGATTTAGATGAAGTTTTAGTCAAAGGTTGGAAAGAACAAATTATTAAAAATTGGCAAGAAGATACAACTAGATTAAGATATAATTATATTTGGAGTTTTGATGAATATGGCAATCCAGCTGTTAATTTTTTAACTGACAAAATTCATAGTCGAAAAAACTATAAATGGGTTAATCCTGTTCACGAAGTTTTAAAATGTGAGGGAAATGAAAAATTTGTAACTTGTGAAGAACTAACAATCGAACATTATCCTGACAATAATAAGTCGCGTTCTAGTTACTTACCATTATTAGAATTGGCGGTTAAAGAAGAGCCAAATAACGACCGTAACACCCATTATTTAGGAAGAGAATATATGTTTCATCAAAGATGGAACGAAAGCATCGATATGTTGATAAAACATTTAAGCCTACCTACCGCTACTTGGAAAGATGAAAGATGCGCTTCAATGCGTTTTATTGCTAGATGTTATAAAAATTTAAATCGTTTTGAAGAAGCTAAAATGTGGTTAAATAAAGCAATTAACGAAGCACCATATTTAAGAGATCCTTATGTTGAATTTGCTTTATTATATTACCAATTGAATGATTGGCATAATGTTATAAAATATTGTAATGAAGCTTTGAAAATCGAAAAACATGCTAAAAGTTATATCAATGAAACGTTTAGTTGGGATTATACGATATATGATTTATTAGCTATTGCTTATTATAATTTAAATGATTATCAAAAATCATTAGAAAATATTAATATAGCGTTAAAGATGAATCCAAATGATGAAAGATTAAAAAATAATAAAATATTAATTGAAAAAAAGGCCAATTAGCCTTTTTTTATAAACATACTATCACCAAAACTAAAGAAACGATAGTTATTTTTTATAGCTTCATTATATGCTTTCATTATATAATCTTTAGTGGCAAAAGCACTAACTAACATAATTAAAGTTGATTTTGGCAAATGGAAATTAGTAATTAATTCATCGATAGCTTTAAATTGATAGCCTGGATAAATAAAGATATCCGTCCAACCACTACATTCTTTAAATTCATCGTATAAATTAATAATTGTTTCTAAGGTACGAACGGAAGTAGTTCCAACCGCAACAACATTACCAAAATGATTATTTAAAATATCAGCCGTTTCTTTACTCATTTGATAAAATTCACTATGCATCTTATGTTTAGTTACATCTGTAACATTAACAGGTCTAAATGTTCCTAACCCAACATGTAAAGTAATCGGCGCAATAATAACGCCTTTGGCTTTTATTTTATCTAATAATTCATTAGTAAAATGCAACCCAGCAGTAGGAGCCGCAGCACTCCCTTCATTTTTGGCATATATTGTTTGATATCTATTCTTATCTTTTAATTTTTCGTGGATATAAGGTGGTAAGGGCATCGTTCCTAATTCATCTAATATTTCAAATAAAATACCATCATAAATAAATTCAAAAATTCTAATGCCTTCTTCTTGAACATCGATACATTTAGCTTTTAACTTGTCACTAAAGTTAACTATTGTTCCTATTTTTATTCTTTTAGCAGGTTTAGCTAAACATTCCCATTTATTATTTTCTTTATCTTTTAACATCAATATTTCAATGACCGCTTTAGTATCTTCTTTTATACCATATAATCTAGCAGGAATGACTTTAGTATCATTAACTACTAAAACATCGCCTTTATTTAAATAATCAACTATATCAGTAAAATGTTTGTGTTCAATTTCGCCAGTATCTTTATTTAATATTAATAATTTAGAAGCATCTCTTTTTTCTAAAGGCGTTTGTGCAATTAATTCATTAGGTAGTTCAAAATCAAATTCGTCAGTTGTCATTATAATCACTCCACTCGACTATACCGCAAAATGGATCATCCGAATTATAACCATTTTGATTACCTAAAAATAAATCCATTAAGAAAGCTAATATAAACGGCACTAAAAATAATAAAGCAGCAGCTATTAACCTAGTTCCAAACTTTTTAAAAGTATTTTTCATTTCTTTATCAGCATCACCACTAGCAACAGTTTTAATAAAATCTAAAGTACCTAGCCCTAACGCTAATAAAGGACCTGCTATTTTAACAATGTCTAAAAACCATTTCAACTTATCGACTAATTCATTTGATATAATATCACAATTCGATTTTAAATCTCTAATTAGTCCTAGATGAGTGGCTTCTTCTAACATTTCATTAAAACTAATACATTCTTCCATTCTTAAATCGAAGTTTTGTTTATTTTTATTTTTATCAGCGTCGTCATAAAAACTATTACAATAATCGACGACATTAGCAATTTTTTGTTCAGTTAGATATTCTAATTGTACATTTTCTACACCTGTTATAGCTCCAACATTAAACCATTTAAAATTAGTATCAGTACCATTGATTTTAACTAGTAGTTTACCACTTATATAAATATTTTTATAAGTAGCTAAACTTTGCATATAAGGTTCTAGTTCTCTTAATCTTCTTTTAAATTCTTCGCCAGTAATAACAACTAGTTCTTCTCCATCATATACACCTGTAGTAGCTCCTGAAGTAGTTTCCTGTTCATAACCATCTGGACAAATTAATTTTCCATCCTCATCTTCAGTAATCATGTTTTTTACTGCATTAAACTGAGCAGAAACAAAGACCGTATCCGAAGTAAAGTCCCAATAATCTAAATCATCTTCAATACTTTGCCAACTATAATTGTAACTAAAAGTAGAATAATCACCAACATTTTCATTAGTTAATTCTATATCTGAAGCAATTCTATCAACAGCATAAACGATACCATCATCAGTTTTCCAAAAATACAATATTAGATTAGCATCATTATCAAAAGATGTATCTTCGATGTGGTAATAAGTACTACACCAATTTATTTCTTCTTCTGGTTCATCAGGATCATCTGGTTTAACATTTTCTAATGAATTATAAATATTGATAAAAGCTTTATCATTTGTTGATATACCAGTTGAGAAAGTATATGTTATAGGTCCAGTTGATGTATCTGGTGCCCCATAATATAAGGTGGGATAAGGGCAGCTTCCTACACTATTACTTTGTTTAATATTATTTTCATCAAAATTAAAAGATAACCTAACATAGCTTCCTTCATCATGATATACATCTATTTCATAAGTTCCATTATCAGCAATTCTATCATAAATATCAATTCCAGCACCATCTTTTAATCCTGTAAAATTAACTCCGTAATCATCGATTCCATTATACCAAAAATTAATACTAGGATTTTCATCGAGATTTATCATATCTCTCATCTCGTAAAATAACCAATTAGCATTACTAGTTTCATCGTAAGCATCGTTAATATACCATGAGCATCTAGTTCCTTCAGGTGGCAATTCAATTTCAACTTCACAACCACTTAAAAATAATATTAATAGACTAAAAATAAGCAATTTTAATTTCTTCATAACTATTCTCCTATATCTAATTTATTTTGATGACTTATTTTTAAATGCTCGTAAGCTTTATCGGTAACAATTCTTCCTCGACTAGTTCGTTTTAGAAAACCATTTTGTAATAAATAAGGTTCGTAAACATCTTCGATAGTAGTTTGTTCTTCACCAATACTGGAAGCGATAGCATCAATTCCAACTGGTCCACCATTAAACTTTTCAATAATTGCTTTTAATAAATTATAATCAGTCTCATCTAAACCTAATTCATCAACTTTTAATTTACCTAAAGCCATCGTCGTTATTTTTTTATCGATTACTCCATCTCCCATAACTAGAGCAAAATCTCTTACTCTTTTGAATAATCTATTAGTAATTCTCGGTGTTCCACGACTTCTTTTAGCAAGTTCAATTGCTGCATCATCTTCAATAGGTGTATTTAAAACACGGCTAGTTCTTTTAGCTATTTGTGCAAGTTCATCAACTGTATAATAATTCAATTTAGCAATAATTCCAAACCGATCTCTTAATGGACTAGTTAAGTCGCCGGTTCTTGTTGTTGCTCCAACCAAAGTAAAGGGTGGTAAATCAATTTTAATGCTGCGACTACTTGATTCACTACCGACGATTATATCTAAAGTAAAATCTTCCATCGCTGAATATAATACTTCCTCTATATATCTTGGAATACGATGAATTTCATCGATAAACAAAACATCGCCAGGCTCTAAAGTTGACAAAATAGCTGCTAAATCACCAGTTTTTTCGATAGCTGGTCCACTAGCTGTTTTAATATTAGTCCCTAATTCATTGGCTATGATGTATGCTAAAGTGGTTTTACCCAAACCAGGAGGACCATACAATAAAACATGATCTAAAGGTTCTTCTCTTAATTTTGCCGCTTTAATAAAGACGATTAAGTTTTCTTTAATTTCACTTTGACCAATATACTCATCGATACTATCAGGACGAATCGATTTTTCAAAAGTATCTTCTTGTAATTCTTTATTAGTAACTACTCTTTCATCCATTAAAATCTACTCCTTTATATATTTTAATATATCTAACCAATTATCAACACTATCTAACCCCGCATATTTATCATTAAATAATAAGGCTTTTATTCCTTTTTTCTCTACTTCTAAACAATTAATAACATAATCATCGATAAATAAATCGATATGCAATTTTTCACACATAATTGCTTTTCCTTCTTCATAACAATCAAAATAAATTTCTTTAATTGGTAATTTGTTTTTTTTAACAAACTCTTTAGTTAAATATTTAACATTATTAGAATAATAATCACTGCGTGCTGTTATGATATATAATTCATTATCTTTACTTAAAATATCTAAAACTTCTTTAACGTTAGGTTTTAAAGTTAAATCTTTGGTAATTTCATCGATATGTTTAACATAAAAAGATCTTTTTTCTATAAAATTTTCAAATGATGGGATATTATATTTATCTAAATATTCTCTTACCTTTTTAGTAGTATCGACGATTGTATCGTCAAAATCAATAGCTATTCTCATTTTAAAAACAATTTTAAAGCTTCTTTAATTTGTTCTTCTAAAGGTAGAGAATTATTTACTTGTTTAATAACTTTTAAAATATCGTTAGTTTTATAACCCAAACCTTTTAACACTTCGACTAATTCATCGTTATTATTGTTACTAATGACATTAGTAGTATTTAATTTACCTTTTAAATCTAAAATGATTTGTCTAGCTACTTTATCACCAATTTTAGGAAATTTTTTTAAATATAAAATATTTTCTCTTTCAATAGCGTCAACAATTCCATTAATTGAGCCAGTAGCAATAATTGGTAGCGCCATCTTACATCCTAAACCTTTAACTTCAATTAATTTTAAAAATAAATCTTTTTCCTCTTTTAATTTAAAACCATATAAAGTTAATTCATCTTCTTTAACACTTTGATAAATATAGACAGTATATTCTTCATCTAAATTAAAAGAATAAGGGTTAGGAGTATAGATCAAATAACCAATACCATTATTATCTAAAATAATATAATTGCTTTCGATTTCTTTAATTGTTCCTTTGATATATCCATACATAATACCACCATAAATATTATATCAAACATACTTTTGAAAGTCTATGAAAAATAAGCAATTCAAAAAAAACGGTGTAATTGAGACTGCTGAAAAAGTAGTCAAAATTAAAACTGATAAATAGAAATAATTTCCTATTTATCAGTTTTTTATGATT
>CALVSM010000011.1 GCA_944359025.1 uncultured Bacilli bacterium | reverse complement strand
CGCTTTTTATAGTGAATAAAGCGCTGGAATCGGACCCGAATTTTGCGCTGGGGCATTTTTTAAAGGGCGATATTTTATTAATTTTGATGTTTTTACTCATGAATCAGATTATGTCTATAATAATTACTTAACGAATATTTTAAATAAAATTGATGAAAAAGGTAAGTTAAAACTTGATGAAAATGGTAGATATTATGTCGATTTATCAGATTATGATATTCCCACTAAAGATCCAGTTTTAGTTTTAACTAGATCAAATAAAACTTCTTTATATCCAATTAAAGATATTGCTTATACAATGCATAAGATAGATTTAAATAGTACTAACAACTATATCGTTTTAGGGGAAGACCAAGAAGTTTATATGAAACAAATAGCTGCTACTTTAGATATTTTAGGTTATAAAGCGCCTAAATTAATTAGTTATTCATATGTTTTATTAGATGGCGATAAGATGAGTACATCTAATGGTACTTTAGTTTTAGTAACTGATTTTATTAAAACCTTAAGAGAAAAAATACAAAAAGAGTTTGAAAATAGAAATTTAGAATGTAGCGAAGAGACCTTAAAAATATTAACTAATGCTTGTATCAAATATACGATGCTTAATGTTTCAAGAAATAAAATAGTTAATTTTAATTTTGATAATGCTACTAGTTTCACAGGTGAATCAGCTATTTATATTTTATATAGTATCGTTAGAATTAATTCTATTTTAAGAAACAACAAATATAGTAATACTACAATTAAATTAACTGATGAATTAGAATATCAAATAGTTAAAGATTTAATTGAATTTCCTAGTTTAGTTAATGATTTGTTAGTAACTAGTGAACCTGTTTTATTAACAAAATATATCTTTAACTTAACTCAAAAATTCTCATCATATTATGAAAAAGTAAATATTAGTAATATAACTGATGAACAAATTAAAAACTCTAAATTATTATTATTAGAAGCAACTAAAATAGTTTTAACTAATGGCTTAAGTATTTTAGGAATTAAAACAATAGAAAAGATGTGATTTATGATGTGTGATGATTATGTAGTTTTTGATATTGAAACAACTGGTTTAAACAAAGATTATGATTATATAATTGAAATTGGAGCTTTAAAATATAAAAATAATATTTTAGTTGACGAATTTAATTATTTAATTAACCCTAAAATAAAATTACCAGAAATAATAACCACTATTACTGGTATAAAAGACGAAGATTTAATAAATCAAGATACAATTGATGTTGTATTACCTAAATTTATTGATTTTATCGAAGATTTACCTTTAATTGCTCACAATAATGAATTTGATTTAGGCTTTATTAATAAAAATATTAAAGATTTAAATTTAAATAAATTAACTAATAAAAATATTGATACTTTAGCTTTAGCCCGTATTTATTTACCGCAAATGTATAATTACAAATTAGAAACATTAAAAAAATATTTTAATATTAAACAAGTGTCACATCGCGCAATTGGTGACTGTTATACAGCTAATTATGTTTATCAAGAATGTAAAAAAAGAGCCAATAAAAAAGCTTATTCCAACGAATAGGCTTTTATTCTACTTCAATTGTGGCTAACCATTTTTCAAATTTAGGTAAATAAGTATCTTTGTTTTTTTCTTCACAAAATAAATTAATTATCCAAAAAGCATCACTGCCTTTAGTAACAGCTGTTAAATAAAAGAAATCTTTGCCACTTATTGTATCAGTATAAGTGTAGTACATTATTTTGTCATTTAAGTTTTGATATTCGTTATCTTTATTGTTAACATATGAAATTAATTGTGCATATTCTTCTAATGAACTATTACCATCGATATCAAAGTCAGCTAAATCTTCAAAATATTCTTTAATACCAGTCATTGCTGCATATTGACTTTCATAGTAGAAAGTAGCAGAAACATAATCTCTTTTGTTAAAACCTTCTTCCATCGTGATTGTCAAACCACTATCAGTATAAGTTTTTTCTTCAACTTTATCTTTAAATAATGTTTTTCCAAACCATGAACCAATATGAAAACAAACTGTAAAAGAAACCACAAAACAAATAATTCCTATAATTACTTTGACAACATTTTTCACAATAACTCCCTCCTTACTATAATTATATCGCAAATAATTTATTATTGATATAATTTAACGATAATTTTTTAAAAATTTTTAAGTCAAATATAAAAAGGAATATATCTTTACTTTTCAAGCAATTTTCGATATAATTATAGTGGTGTTAGGGTATGGAAGAAAGACTAATTTGGCTATTAGAAGATAAATTAGAAATAATAAAAAATAAGACAGTTTTAATAATTGGTTTAGGTGGCGTAGGAAGTTATGCATTAGAAACATTAGCTAGAACCTGTTTTAAAAAATTAATAATTGTCGATAATGATAAAATCGACATTACTAATTTAAATAGACAACTGATGAGTAATATTGATAATATTGGTAAATACAAAACAGATGTCTGGGAAAAGAGAATAAAACAAATAAACCCTAATTGTCAAGTAATCAAAATAACTGAATTTATTACGAAAAATAATTTGCCTAATTTATTTCAAGAAAAAATCGATTATGTTATCGATGCTTGTGATACTCTAGATACTAAAAAAGAAATAATTAAATATTGTTTAGAAAATAACATTAAATTCATCACTTCTTTAGGTATGGCTAACCGTATCGATGCTACTAAAGTTAAATTTAGTTATTTAGATAAAACAGCATATGATCCATTAGCTAAAAAATTAAGATTATTAATAAGAAAAGAAAATATCAAAGGTAAAATACCAGTTATCTATAGCGAAGAAATACCAATTAAAAATAAAAAATTAGGTTCAATTGCCCATGTTCCAGCGATAGCGGGGCTATTATGTACTAATTATATTATCAATGATATTATAAAAGGAGTTAATTATGAATAAATTAAAAAACATTATCAAAAATTTAAGTGGTAATGTATTGGGAATTGGCTTAGAAGAAAATTTAACTAGTTTAATTGAAAAAAACGATAAAATTATTGAATGTAATTTACTAAATTCTTATAATAAGGGAAAATTTAAAAAAAATTTTTTTAATAAGACAATTAGAATAAAAAAAATAAGAAAAATTTTTAAGAAAAAAAGAGTTGATTATGTTATTTGCAATTATAATGAAATAAAAGATTATCTTAACACATTTGTTAAAGATAGTATTTACATAAATAAAAACAAAATATATTTTTATGGCGATATCGACCATGAATTATTAAAATTAAAATATTCGCGTTATGATACCAAAATAAATGTGATTAGTAAAAATATATTAGAAATTGATGTTAGTTTAGCTAAAAATAATTTTTTTAAAGATAATTATTATCGCTTCATTGATTTTAAAAATCGTTTAGTTGAAATAATTGGCGATATTTTAATGAATTAGGAGGAAATATATGAAAAAAGGTTTTACACTAGCCGAATTATTGGGAGTAATTGTTTTATTGGGAGCTTTAGCTTTAATTGTTATTCCTTTAGTAAATAGTTCGATGAAAGATGCGGAAGAAAAAATGTATAATAATCAAATAGAATATATTAAAACTTCTTTAGGTTTATGGATGAGTGAAAATCAAAGACCAAATAAAGGGGAAGTTATTACTTTGTCATTAAGTCAATTGAAAGAAGCCGGTTTAGTCGAACTTGATCTAAAAAACCCGCTTACTAAAGAAATGTTTCCTAACGATATGATTTTAAAAATTATTAACAATAATGATGTTATCGAGTATGAAATAACTACAACAGGGACAAATAATATTGACTATAATTTAATTCCTCATATGAAAATTAATGGTAATGTTTTAGATTATGTCGAAATAAATAGTGAAAATTATAATGATTTAGGAGTAACAGCAAGTAATAACAATGACGATGTTTTATCT
This sequence comes from uncultured Bacilli bacterium, assembly GCA_944359025.1. GTDB lineage: Bacteria > Bacillota_I > Bacilli_A > RF39 > UBA660 > Faecisoma. The sequence continues at coordinate 20,229 of CALVSM010000011.1, read as the reverse complement.
AATTCGGTCGTTTCTACTGATCCACCTTTAGATACATCACAAAAAGGGACCTATTTAAGAAGTTATACTATTAATAGTAATGGTTACTCAAATACCGTTTATCGAACAATTATTGTAAGAGATACGATAGCTCCAACCATCGAATTTACTGGCGAATTGACAATTAGCTTAAGTGAAGTCGATACTTATGATTTTAAACAAGATATTACCGTAACTGATAATAGCAATGAAGAAGTAACAGTTACAGTAAGTGACAATATTAATGTTTTAGTAGGGCGTTATACTGTTGAATATCAAGCAGTTGATTCCTCTGGTAATAAAACAACAAAATTAAGAACCGTTAATGTAACAGAATAGGAGTATAAATATGTATTTAAAAGCAATTAGGGCACATGGCTTTAAATCATTTGCCGATAAAACTTTAATTGAACTAGATAATAAAATTACTGGAATTGTTGGCCCTAATGGTAGTGGGAAGAGTAATGTTGTCGATGCGATTCGTTGGGTATTAGGCGAACAATCTGTAAAATCATTAAGAGGCGATGGCAACATGACCGATGTTATTTTTTCTGGTAGTAAATCAAGAAACGCTTCTAATGTTGCTTCTGTTACTTTAGTTTTAGATAATACTGATAAATATTTTCCTTTAGATTATAACGAAATTGCTATTAAAAGAAGAGTATATCGCGATGGTACTAACGAATATTTTTTAAACAACGAAAAAGTAAGATTAAAAGATATTACTAATATTTTATTAGATAGTGGCATAGCTAAAGAAAGCTTTAATATTATTTCTCAAGGAAAAATCGAAGAAATATTATCTAATAAACCAGAAGATAGAAGAATTATATTTGAAGAAGCAGCTGGTGTTTTAAAATATAAAAAAAGAAAAGAAGAAGCTATAAGAAAATTAGATAAAACGCATACTAATATGGCTAGAGTTAACGATATTATTAACGAATTAGAAAATAGAGTTGAACCATTGAGAATGCAAAAAGAACAAGCCATAAAATATAACGATTTAACCGAAGACTTAAAGTCTATTGAAGTAGCTTTAATAGTTAATGATATCACTAATTTGAATTTTGAATATCAACAAGACAAAAATAAAATTGATTCTTTAAATTTAGAAATATCTAAATTAAGCACTAATAATAGTGTTGGGGAAGCTAAAATAGTTGAATATAAAAAAAATATCACTGATTTAGAAGTTGAAATAAAAAAATATCAAGATTACTTACTTAAATTAGTTAGTGAGGTCGAAAAAATAAATAGTCGTAAAGCGATTATTTTAGAACGCCAAAAATATAATGTTGCCGATAGTAAAGTACATGAAAATTTAATTTTATTAAAAGAAAAAGAATATAACTTAAATTTAGAAATTACTAAATTAAATAATGAAATTAAAAATATCGAATTAAATGGCGTTAATATTTCCCAAAAATTAACTAAAGAAAATGAAAATTTAAAAGAAATAAAAAATAACAAATCAAATTTAGAAAATAAATTACAAGAAAATATTCGACAAGAAAACAATTTAAATTTAAAAATCGAAACATTAAGATATAGTATTGATAATAATAGTAGTCTACCAATTGCTGTCAAAAAAATATTGGAAAATCCTAAATTAAGAGGAATTCATAATATTATTGGTAATTTATTTGATACTGAAGAGAAATATTCCTTAGCTATATCAACAGCTCTTGGCGCTAGTTCCGTTAATATTGTTACCGATAATGAATATATGGCTAAAGAAGCTATTAATTATTTAAAAGAAAACAAATTAGGTCGAGCTACTTTTTTCCCTTTAAATATAATTAAACCTAAATATATCGATAGTGATACTTTAAATATCGTTAAAAATTTAAATGGTTATTTAGGTATAGCAAGTGACTTAATCAAATACGACAAAAAATATCAAGATATTATCTTAAATCAATTAGGTAATGTTATTGTAACAGATAATATTGATAATGCTAATGTCGTTGCTAAAGCCATTAATTATCGTTATCGGGTTGTTACTTTAGATGGCGAAATACTACATATTGGCGGTTCATTAACTGGTGGTACAACTACTAAAACAAGAAATATTATTTTAGAAAAATATGAGTTAGAAAAGTTAATTAAAGAGGTTAATTTAATTATCGAAAATATTAAAACAATCGAAGAAAAAATTAATGAAATCGATAATAATTATCGCGCTTATGAAGATAAAATTTATTTAATCAATAAAGAAAAAATCGATAATGATGTTTTATTAGATAACCATAAAAAAGAACTTATAAAAAAACAAGAAGAATTAAAAACAGTTACTTATGAAATAACAGGAAATAATAATATTTTAACTAATCAATTAGCTAATGAAGAACAAATAGTTTTAAAAGAATATTATGAGACATTAGAAAAAAAAGAAAAAGTTGAATTATATTTAAATAATTTAAATAGAAGAAAAATTGATTTAACTAGTGAATTATCTGATTATGAATTAGTTATAAAAAAAGAAAACAGTTTATTTAATGAAAAAAAAGAAACATTAAATCAATTAGAAATAGTAGTTAATAGATTAGATGTTAAATTAGATAATTTATTAAATACTTTATCTGAAACTTATTCTTTAACTTATGATGCTGCTAAAGAAAAATATAAATTAGAAATTGATACTTCTTTAGCCAGAACACAAGTTAATAATTTAAAAAGACAAATTAAAGAACTTGGTGTTGTCAATTTAGGAGCAATCGAAGAATTTGAAGAAGTTAATACTAGATACGAATTTTTACTTAATCAAAGAACTGATTTAACTAATGCCGAAAATACTTTATTAGAAATAATTGATGAAATGGATAAGGTAATGGCTAAAGAATTTACTAATACTTTTAAAATTATTAAAGATAACTTTGCAACTACTTTTAAAGAATTGTTTAAAGGAGGAAATGCTGATTTAAAACTAACTGATCCAGACAATGTTTTAGAAACAGGAATTGAAATAGTTGCTAGCCCTCCAGGTAAAAAATTGACGACGATTTCTTTATTATCCGGTGGCGAGAAAACATTCACCGCTATTAGTTTGTTATTTGCTATTTTAAAATCTAAACCAGTACCATTTTGCGTATTAGACGAGGTTGAAGCAGCTTTAGATGATGTCAATGTCGATTCATTTGGTAAATATGTTAGATTATTAAAAGACAAAACCCAATTTATCATTATTACTCATAAGAAAAAAACCATGGAATATGTCGATACTTTATATGGTATTACGATGCAAGAATCAGGAGTTAGTAAATTAGTTAGCGTTAAACTAGAAGAAATTAACTAATCGAGGTGATTTATGCTTGCTGAATGGCTAGATGAAATTTGTAAATTTATTGTTCCTAACATATTAACTTTTATAAAACCGCTTATTATTACATTTTTATCAACTAGCGCAATTGGGGGAATAGCTGAAGGTTATGTTTTAAATAAAAAATACAATCATGATTTAAAAACTGCTAAAGTTATTACATCAAGACCGATGGTAAAGATTGTTAAGGCTTTAGAAAATAATGAACAATCATCATATGAAAATTTGCCGCCTGAATTAATATCTTTTGACGAAGAAACCAAAAAAAGAATTATCGAAAGACATCTATCCGATATAATTAAAGAATTTGTAACTACACTTGAAGAAAAAAGTGACAAACTTAATTTATTTTTTATGTATGATAATTTGCGTTCCTTAAAGATTATTAAAGCCAATGATTCATTTAAAAATTATGTTATGAAATATTTAATTGGCTGGAATGGTGTTTATTTTACTGGTAAAAATGAAATTAAATTATCTGTAAATAGCAAAGCTACCTTTTTTCACGAATTATTTCATATGGCTACATCTTTTAAAAGATATGGAATTGATTACTGCGGTTTTTCTCAATTTAATAAGGAAGTAGGAACGATAGGAACCGGAATTAATGAAGGATATACTAATTTATTAGTTGAACATTATTTCGGTTTAAAAAATGGAACTTATGAAAATGAAGTAAAAATAGTAAGACAAATTGAAGATATAATCGGTCGTGATACAATGGAACGATTATATTTTAAAGCTGATTTGCAAGGTTTAATCGATGAGATAAGTAAATATATCTCTTTAGAAAACGCTTTTACTTTAGTTCAAAAAACTGATTATATTACTTATATAAATAACCATCATAAATGGGGATTTCATCCTATTAAAAAAATATATTTAGATAAAAGTATTACCGCGATTACTGAAATTATTACTGATATAAGTAATACTAAAAATCAATCGAAATCGAAATTTTAGTAAAGGTAGTGATATAATGATTACTGTAAATGATGTATGTAATGATATTGACATTTTAAATATTATTAGAATTTTTAAAAGCTTAATTAATTTCGCAATGATTATTGTCCCTGTAATATTAGTAATTTTTATTATAATCGAAATAATTAAAACCATTTCTAGTGGTGAATTAGATACTAAAAAAATGTGGCGTTCAATAACGAAAAAGATGTTAGCTGGTGTTTTAGTTTTTCTTGTTCCAGTTATATTAAATTTTGTTTTAAACATTATTCCTGTTGGCACATTTTATTATATTGATTGTTATAATAATGCTACATCTGACCAAATATTATATTTATCTACTAATAATGCTTTATCTGCTTTAAATGATTTTGAGCAAGCTGTTACAGTAGCTGAAAACCAAGTCAACAATACTAATTATGATAATGCTTATAAATTGTACGAACCAGCTAGAATGAGTGTCAATAAAATTAGTGAGAAAGAAACTAGAGAAACATATCAAGAAACTTTAGCAACAATTCGTGATCGTTTAGAAAAAGTAAGAACAGCAATTAAAGAAGAGGAAAACAAAGTTAATATTCCAACTAGACCAAGTACTGGTGATGAAGCAGGTGGGGGATATATCACGGGTAGCAAATATACTTATGATTATATCGCATCTATTTTACCTTCTAATTTATCGAGTACAAGAAAAGATATAGTTCTTACGGCAACTAATTATGTAGGGGATATCCCTTATTATTGGGGAGGTACTGCTAGCAGTCCAAATTTCAGCGCTAATCGTTTTGGAACATCGGTAACTCCTGATTATAAAGGAAGAAATAAAAAAGGTTTAGACTGTAGTCATTTTGTCGATTTTGTTTTTTGGGATGTCGTAGGTAATAATTTAGGTAATGGTAATACAACTTATATTTGGAACAATTATTCTAAAGAAATAAGCGAAAGTGAATTACTTCCTGGAGATATTGGTTTTTTATGTGTACCATCTTCTTGTGCCGATGGTAACCACGTCGGTATATATGTAGGAAAAGATAAAGACGGTAATAAAATTTGGGTTCATGAAACTGGTAGTCCATCTAATAATGTCGTAATTAACAACTATAATTTTAAATATTTTAGAAGAGTAACCGTTTTAGATTGATTGTTTTTCCTATAATATGATATAATTAAAAAGAGCCACTAGACTCTCAAAAAGTTTGGAGGTTTTTTTATGTCAAGATTTATTTTTGTTACCGGTGGTGTAGTATCAGGTTTAGGTAAAGGAATTACTGCTTCTAGTATTGCTTTATTATTAAAAGCAAGAGGATATAAGGTGTTTATGCAAAAATTTGATCCTTATATCAATGTTGACCCAGGAACGATGTCCCCTTATCAACACGGAGAAGTTTATGTCACTGCTGATGGAGCGGAAACCGATTTAGACTTAGGCCATTATGAAAGATTTATCGATGAAGAATTAAATTATTCTTCTAATTGTACGACTGGTAAAATATTTTCTTCAGTCATTGAAAAAGAACGAAGAGGCGATTATTTAGGTGCGACCGTTCAATTTGTACCTCATATAACTAATGAAATTAAAAATAAAATTTTTGAAGCTAGTTCCACTAGTCATGCTGATTTTGTAATCACGGAAATAGGAGGAACAATCGGCGATATTGAATCACAAGTTTATTTAGAAGCTTTAAGACAATTAAGAAACGATTTAGGTAAAGAAAAAACTTTATTTGTTCATACGACCTTAATTCCATATATTTATGGTTCTGGCGAATTAAAAACAAAACCAACCCAACATTCGGTTATCGAATTAAGGGGTTTAGGTATCCAACCTGATGTATTAGTTTGTCGTTGTCCTTATAGTTTAGACGATGATATTAAAAGAAAATTATCTTTATATTGTAGTATTAGTGTTAGTAACATTATCGATGCTGTTGATACTAAAAACATTTATCAAATACCACTTAATTTTTATAATCAAAAATTAGATGAGGTTATATTAAAACAATTTAATTTAGAAAAAAGAACATCTAATATTAAATATTGGCAAGATTTAGTTACTAAAGTAGATAATTTAAAAGATGAAGTAGAAATAGCTTTAGTTGGAAAGTATATCGAGTTACACGATGCTTATATATCAGTAGTCGAAAGTTTAAAACATGCTGGATATAAATACAATATTAAAATCAATATCAATTGGGTTGATTCAGAAAAATTAGAAAATCTTGACTTAAAAGAAGTATTTAAAAATAGTAAAGGTATCGTCGTTCCTGGTGGTTTTGGAAGTAGAGGAATCGAAGGTAAAATTAAAGCTATTACTTATGCTCGAGAAAATAATATACCTTTTTTAGGACTATGTTTAGGAATGCAGTTAGCTTGTATTGAATTTGCTAGAAATGTCTGTGGTATCACTTTGGCTAACTCAACCGAATTTGATGAATTAACTAGTGATCCAATTATTGATTTGATGAGTGATCAAAAACAAATTATCAATATGGGTGGTACTTTAAGATTGGGTAATTACGATTGCAAAATAAAAAAAGGAACTTTAGCTTATAAATTATATAATCAAGAAAATATCCAAGAAAGACATCGTCATCGTTATGAATTTAATAATAAATATAAAAATATATTAGAAAAAAATGGGTTAGTTTTTTCGGGAATTAACGAAAAAGCTAATTTAGTTGAAATAGTAGAATATGATAAACATCCATATTTTATCGCTTGTCAATTTCATCCAGAATTTAAATCTCGTCCGACTAAACCGCATCCTTTATTTGATGGTTTTATTAAAAATAGTATTAAAAAAAGTTCATAAACTGAACTTTTTTAGATTAATCTAATTTCATTTTCGTTAAAGAATGGTTTTTTAGGGTTAATATGGTCATAAAATAAAATACCGTTTAAGTGATCGATTTCATGTTGAAAAGCAATTGCTAATTCTTCTCTTGCCCTTAATCTAATTTTATTACCATCGACATCATATCCTTCAATTGTAACTCTAGCATGTCTTGGGACATGTCCTTCGACATCTCGATTAACTGATAAGCATCCTTCGCCAACTTCTGCTGCAATCATCTCTTCCGAATAAGAAATGATTTTAGGGTTGACAAAAACATATTCATCAAATATTCCATCTTCAACTTCGTGAACGATGACGATAATTCTTTTATTTAATCCTAATTGTGGGAAAGCAAGTCCCATTCCTGGCCTTAAATTATATTTTTCAGCTAATTCTTCAATTTGACTATAAGTTAGTTCATCGATAGCTTGTTTGATTAATTTTTTATCTTCTTTAGTTAAAGGAAAAGTAGCATCTTTGCTAATTTTTCTTAAATGAGGATCTTTTTCATCTAAAATATTTAATTTTTCAAACACAAAACTCACTTCCTTTCACTAAACATAAGTATTTTATCACATTTTTAAAAAAATACCAAATAAAAAAGGAAGAACTTCTTCCTATCTATTACATGGTGATTGATTTTGACAATTGTTACCATCAAAAGCTCTAGCCCCAATAATTATTACTAACAAAATAAATAATACTAATAAAATAGCTGCACCATATCCATTGCCATAGCCATAACCACCATATGGTTGGCCACAACCGTAGCCACTATAACCTCCGTAATAATACATATTATTACCTCCTTTTGCTAATATATTTTATTTTAAATTAAATTTTTTGTTCATTTAAAATACCTATTTTTAAAGTTTGTGTTTTCAAAAATTGAAAAATATGGTATTATTAGATAAGGTGAAAGGTATGAAAAAGTTGTTTTCTAATTTACGATATTTAATATCTAAAATGGATCGACCATTATTAATTGTAACGGTATTATTTTTCTTATTTGGCCTACTTAATATCGTAACGGCTTCTAGTAGGGAAGCCGTGGTTAGATATGAAGTATCAACTTATTATTATTTTTTTAAACAACTACAAATGTTAGTAATCGGTCTTGTTTTATCATATATTATCGTCAATATGAAAACAAAATATTATAAAAATTTAATTATTTTCGCTTATTTAGCGGTCTTAATTTTAGTCTTACTTTTGTTTCCTTTTGGTACTGAAGTAAATGGCGCTAAAAACTGGTTACCCATTCCTGGAATTGGTACAATTCAACCAAGTGAACTAGCTAAACCTGTAACAATTATTTTAATTGCTATTATTTTTGAACAATACTATCGTATATTTAGATCAAATAGTCCTAAACGCTATAGTAAAATTGGTTTATTATTAATTATTTTTATCTTAATTCCTATTTTAACATTTTTACAAAAAGATTTAGGTAGTGCTTTAATTATGTTAGCTATTTTTGGAATAATGTTTCTAGCTAGTCCAATTAAAAGAATGGATAAATTAAGGACTATTGGTTTAGTTTTAGTAGTAGGAATATTAGGGGCATCCATTATTGTTTTAAAACAAGGTTATTTATTAAGTGATGCGCAACTATCTAGATTTGATTTTTTTAATCCTTGTTCTAAATATGAAACCAACGGTTATCAAGTTTGTAATGGCTTTATTGCATTAAACGATGGCGGTTTATTTGGGTTAGGTATCGGTAACAGTAAACAAAAATATTCTTATATACCCGAACCTCATACCGATAGTATTTTCGCTATAATTGGTGAAGAATATGGCGTTATTAAATGTAGTTTTATCTTTTTAGCTTATATTTTTGTTATCTTTAGAATTTTAAAAATAGCTACTAATTCTAATACCGTTAGAGGAAGATTCATTTGCCTAGGAATAGCTAGTTATATCTTTATGCATATTTTAATTAATTTAGGTGGTTTGTTTGGTTTAATTCCTCTAACCGGAGTTCCTTTACCGTTTTTATCTTATGGTGGTACTTATGCAATTAGTTTAATGTGTTCATTAGCGGTAGTCCAAAGATTCCATATCGAAAAAAAAGAAGAAAAATTTAAATTAAATCATTAAAACGACAAAATTTTAATGATTTTTTTTTTATAATTTTATCTGAGGTGATGGATAATAAAAATATATTTAGATTTATTGATGATTCTTAATTTCTTTTTTGATTTTATATTATTGTTATCAGTTTCTATTTTATTACGAAGAAATGTAAGTATTTATAAAATAATGGGTGGCGCTTTTATTGGAGGAATTAGTATTATTTTTTTATTTATCGAGCTTAATAATTTAACTTTGTTTTTCTATAAATTGATAATTAGTATTTTAATGATTTTAATAAGCTTTGGCTATAAAAATATTAAATATACCTTCAAAAATATACTATATTTATATACTGCTAGTATTATTTTAGGTGGTTTTTTATATTTTTTAAATGTCGAATTTGCTTATAAACAATATGGTTTAGTTTTTATTCATCAAGGTTTATCAATAAATGTTATTTTTTTAATCATATTCTGTCCCATTATTATATATATTTATGTTAAACAGGGATTATGGTTGAAAAACAATTATAGTAATTATTATAAAGTAATAATATTTTATGACAATAAAAAATATTTATTTAATGCTTTTTTAGATACTGGTAATAATTTAATGGTTCCCTTAACTAAAAAACCGGTTATTTTAATTAATAAAAAGATACAAGTTGATAATTTTTTCTATATACCTTATCAAGGGGTTAATGGTAAGGGAATTATTAAATGTTTTAAAGCGGATAAAATTGAAATTAATAAAACAATAAAAAAAGATATTATTGTTGGCTTGTTAGATGAAAAAATTAAAATTGATGGCGTTGATTGTTTATTAAATAAAAAACTATTGGAGGGATAAAATGTTAACAAAACTAAAAAAATTAATTTTAAAAATATTCACGCAAGAGATATTTTATGTTGGTAGCGCTGATAAATTACCGCCACCATTATCTAAAGAAGAAGAAATTTTATATGTGACTAAATCGATGGATGGCGATGAAGAAGCTAGAGCCAAATTAATCGAACATAATTTAAGATTAGTCGTCTTTTTAGCTAAAAAATATGAAAATACAAAAATTGATTTAGAAGATTTAGTTAGTATTGGTACCATTGGTTTAATTAAAGGCGTTAATACTTATAAATTGGATAAAAATATTAAATTAGCTACTTATGCATCGCGTTGTATCGATAATGAAATATTGATGTTTTTAAGAAAAAATAAAAAAAGAAAAGGCGAAATTAGTTTTGAAGATAGTTTAAGTTATGACGCTGAGGGTAATGAATTACACCTAGAAGATATATTAGGTACTGATGCTGATGTTGTAACTAAAGGACTAGAAGAAGAAGTTAATCGTAAACTGTTATATCAAGAGATAAATAACTTAAACAAAAGAGATAAACAAATAATGATTTTAAGATATGGCTTATTTAATCATGAAGAAATGACGCAAAAAGATGTTGCCGAAATATTAGGTATATCGCAATCTTACATTTCAAGAATTGAAAAAAAAGTAATTAGAAGACTTAAAAAAATACAAAAATAAGTCTTTTTGTTTTAAATTGAAATATTTATGAATAATATTGACAAGAGAAAAATAATAGTGTATAAACTATATACGAGGAGTGATATTGTGAAACTAGTTATAGTTGAGTCCCCAAGTAAAAGTAAAACAATTGAAAAATATTTAGGTAAAGACTATGAAGTTTTATCTAGTAAAGGTCATATTAGAGATTTATCGACGAAAGGTAAATATGGACTGGGTGTTGATTTAGAAAATAATTTTAAACCTGATTATGTTACAATTAAGGGTAAATCAAAATTAATTAACGATTTAAAAAAAGAAGTTAAAAAAGCTGACTTTGTCTATCTAGCTACCGATCCTGACCGCGAAGGAGAAGCTATTTCTTGGCATTTATTTGACGCATTAGGTTTAAAAGATAGTAATTATGAACGCATCGTTTTTAATGAAATAACGAAAAATGCTATTTTAAATTCATTTGATCATGCTCGTAAAATCGATCAAAATTTAGTTAATAGTCAAGAGACAAGAAGAATATTAGATCGTATAATCGGTTTTAGATTAAGTAAATTAATGCAAGCTAAAACTGATGGTACTTCGGCTGGCAGAGTGCAAAGTGTCGCTTTAAAATTAATTGTCGATAAAGAAAGAGAAATTGAAAAGTTTAATCCGGAAGAATATTGGACCATAACTGGCGTTTTTAAAGATTTTGAAGCCGAATTATTTAATTATAACAATAAAGAAATTACGATTAAAAATGAAGCGGAAGCTAACGAAATATTAGAAAAATTGAGTAAATCATTTAAGATTGCTAGCGTCGATAAGAAAGATAAAAATAAAAAATCTAACCCGCCTTTTATTACTAGTACATTACAAAGAATGGCTTCTAGTAAGTTAGGCTTTAATGCAAAAAAAACCATGTCTTTAGCGCAAAAGTTATATGAAGGAATTGAACTTAAAGATGAAACTGTCGGACTTATTAGTTATATGCGTACTGATTCAGTTAGATTATCCGATGAATTTATTAAGTCAACTTATGGTTTTATCAAAGATAAATATGGTGAGGAATATATTGGTTATGTTAAAACGAATAAAAATTTAGATAATGTTCAAGATGCTCACGAAGCAATTAGACCAACTAGTATAAATCGAACTCCAGAAAGTGTGAAACCATATTTAACTAACGATGAATATAAATTATATAAAATGATTTATTATCGTGCTTTAGCTAGTTTAATGAAAGATGCTAAAACTACAAATACAACCGTTATTTTAGACAATAATAATTATCAATTTAAAGCAACCGGTCAAATTATTATTTTTGATGGTTATTTAAAAGTATATAGTGATTATGAAGATACTAAAGAAAATATTTTACCACCTTTTGATACTTATAATTCAAATGTAGTTGTAGCTAATGATATAACTAAAGAACAGCACTTCACAAAACCACCTGCTCGTTATACCGAAGCTAAATTAATCGAAGAAATGGAAAAATTAGGTATTGGTAGACCTAGTACTTATGCAACAACCATGGAAACATTAAAATTAAGAAAATATGTCGATGTAGTCGATAAAAAATTTATTCCAACTAAAATAGGTATAGAAATAACGGATAAATTACAAGAATGCTTTAGTCATTTAATCAATGTTGAATATACCGCTAATATGGAAAGTGATTTAGATAAAATCGCGGAAGGTAAAGAAAATTGGGTTGAAACTTTAAGAAATTTCTATAATGATTTCGAACCAGCTTTAAAAAAAGCTTTTGAACAATTACCTAAAAAAGAAGCGGTTAAAACTGGGGAGAACTGTCCCAATTGTGGTAACCCTTTAGTTATTAGAAATGGTAAATATGGCGAATTTATAGCTTGTAGTAATTATCCTAATTGTAAATATATCAAACAAGAAGAAAAACAAGTGAAAGAAATTATCGACTGTCCTAATTGTGATGGGAAAATAGTGGAAAAAAGAAGTAAAAAAGGTAAAATTTTTTATGGTTGTAACAATTATCCTAAATGTAAAACGGCTTATTGGGATATGCCGATAGCTGAAAAGTGCCCTAATTGTGGTAATTTATTAACGATTAAAGGTAAAAAAATAAAATGTAGTAGTTGTGATTATGTAAAAGAAGATTCTTAAAATTAAGAGTCTTTTTATTTTCGGTTAAATATGCTATAATAATTTTTAAGGTGAAGAGAATGAATCAGGATATAATTAGACAAACAAGTAGCGAATTAAATATTAAACCAAATCAGGTTGAAGCTGTTTTAAAACTATTAAGTGATGGTAATACCATTCCTTTTATTGCTAGATATCGTAAAGAAGCAACTGGTGCTTTAGATGAAGAACAAATAAGAAAAATCAATGAAATTTATGAATATCAAGTTAATTTATTAAAACGAAAAGAAGATGTTATTAGATTAATCGAGGAAAAAGGTTTATTAACTGATGAGTTAAAAAATCAAATTTTAAATGCTAGTAAATTAGTAGAAGTAGAAGATTTATATCGACCATTTAAAGAAAAGAAAAAAACAAAAGCCACCGATGCTATTAATAATGGACTAGAACCTTTAGCTAAAATAATTATGGCGTTTCCCATTAAAGGTAATATTAATGAGATTGCTAATAAATACTTAAATGATAAAGTAAAGACAGTCGAAGATGCTATCCAAGGGGCTAAATATATTATTGCTGAATGGGTGAGTGACAACGCATCTTATCGTAAATGGATAAGAAATTATACTTATCGTAATGGTGTAATTATAACTAAAATAAAAAAAGATGCTAATGATGAAAATAAAACTTATGAGATGTATTATGATTATCAAGAAAAAGTAAAAGAAATTAAACCTCATCGCATTTTAGCTATCAATCGGGCCGAAAACGAAAAAGTTATTAGTGTTACTATCGATATTGATAAAGAAGAAATTATTAATCATTTAAAAACTAAAATAATTAAAAATGATAAGTCATTTGTTTTAGATATGGTTATCGATGCGATTAATGATGCTTATAAAAGATTGATATCGCCTTCGATTGAAAGAGAAATAAGAAGTGAATTAACTGAAAAAGCTGAAGAAGTAGCCATCGATAATTTTGGTAAAAATCTAGAAAAATTATTATTACAACCACCGATGAAAGATAAAATGGTATTAGGTTTAGACCCTGCTTACAGAACAGGCTGCAAATTAGCTGTTTTATCACCTGTTGGTCAAAGTTTAGAAATAGCGGTAATTTATCCGCATGAACCAGTAAAAAAATACGATGAAGCTAAAAAAATCGTTTTAGATTTAATCGATAAATATAAGATTGATATTATTGCCATCGGTAATGGAACAGCATCAAGAGAAAGTGAAGCTTTTATCGCCGATGTTATTAAAGATGCTAAAAGAAAAGTTGAATATATTATTGTTAGTGAAGCAGGCGCTAGTGTTTATTCAGCTAGTAAAATTGCAATCGAAGAGTTTCCTGATTTAACAGTTGAAAAAAGAAGTGCGATTAGTATTGGTCGAAGATTACAAGATCCATTAGCTGAATTAGTTAAAATCGAACCAGAAAGTATTGGGGTTGGACTTTATCAACACGATGTTTCTAATAAAAAATTAACGGAAAGTTTAGATTTTGTCGTTAGTAGTGCCGTTAATAAAGTTGGCGTTAATGTTAATACGGCAAGTCCATCGTTATTCAAATATGTATCAGGTATTACGAAAAAAAATATCGATAAAATATTAGAGTATCGGAATAAAAATAGAATTAAAAATAGGGAAGAGATTAAAAAAATATTATCCGATAAAACTTATGAACAAGCGATTGGCTTTTTAAGAGTAGTTGATGGAACTAACCCTTTAGATGTAACGGGTATTCACCCAGAAAGTTATGATGTTACTTTAAATTTACTTAAAATGTTAGATTTAAGTATTGATGATTTGGGAACTGATAAATTAATTGAAAAACTAGATATCGATGTTGACGATTATAGTAAAAAATTAAATACGGATATTTATACTTTACAAGATATCATTGAATGCCTTAAAAAACCAAATCGTGATCCTCGTGATGAGATGCCTAAACCAATTTTAAGAAGCGATATATTACATATCGAAGACTTACAAGTGGGAATGAAATTACAAGGAACCGTTAGAAATGTCGTTGATTTTGGCGTATTTATCGATATCGGACTTAAAAATGATGGCTTGGCACATATTTCTAAATTAACTAATAAATATATTAAACATCCAATGGAAGTAGTTAATGTTGGCGATATTGTTGATTGTTATGTTGATGATATTAATTTAGAAAAAAACAAAGTTTCTTTATCTTTATTAGAAAGGTGATTAATTTGAAAAAAATAGTTGCTTTATTATTTTGTTTTATGTTAACCGGTTGTTTTGAAAATAGTGGTTATTTAGTTAAAACTTGTGTTAAAGAAGAAAAATCAGATACATTTACTGGTATTACAACTTATACCTTTGGTTTTAAAAATGATGTTATCGATGATTTAAAAATCACTTATGATTATCAGGATAGTAATTCATCAACTATTGAAGCTTTAAAATTATCGCTAACTACGCAAAATAATTTTATCGAATTAGAAAATGAAGTTTTAATCGATACACCTAATCAATATAAAATAACTTATCAATTACCACTTAACCCTAGTGAGGAAGTTAAAGATAAATTTGTTATTAGAACTAGTCGAACAGATTTAGTTAATGAGTTAAAAGAGAAAGGTTTTGTTTGTGAATGAAAAAAATATTATTGTTTTTAACCTTGGTTTTATTAGTTGGTTGTTTTAATGGTAATGATATAAAAAAATTTATTAAAGAGTATCAAAACGGCGATGGACAAATTGAAATTAATCTTGATACTACTTATTATGTCAATTATGTTGACTCTGATGAAGCTGCTAATTTTTTAAAGAATGGAACAGGAATTATTTTATTTGGTAATCCTAGTGATGCACAAACTAGGTCGGTAGTAGAAACAATTTTTAAAGTTGCCTATGATAATGATTTAAAATTAAAATATTATAATCCTAGTACCTATGAGGATAATGGAATTGACGAATTTGCGGAAATCATTGGTGCTTTGAGTGCATTTTTACCAGTAAACGACGAAAATGAAAAAGTTTTACGAACTCCTGATGTTTATTTTGTCAAAGATGGCGAAATAGTTGGGAACTTTTATGGCAGTATCGATGGCTTTGCTGATAAAGCCTTAACCGATGAAGAAAAAGAAGAATTATATGATCATTATAATCAATTAGCTAAATTAGTTAAGCACTAACGATTGTTAGTGTTTTTAAATTAGTGTATAATTTAAATGGGTGGTATTGTGAAAATATTAATTATCGAAGATGACGTAACTATTCGTAGTGGTTTAAAATATTGTTTAGAATATGAAGGATATGAAGTAGTGGAAGCTAGTAATGGTCAAGAAAGCTTAAAAAAAATAAACGATATAGCTTTAATTTTATTAGATGTTAATTTGCCTGATATCAATGGTTTTGAATTGTTTAAAAAAATTAAAAATAGCAAAAATATTCCAATTATTTTTTTAACAGCTAATGATTTAGAGCCTTCTATTGTAATGGGGTTAGATATGGGAGCTGATGATTATGTTACTAAACCATTTAAAACAAGAGAATTGATTTCGCGAATTAAAAATGTTTTAAGAAGAAATAATAATTATGAAATTATTAAAATTAAAAATATAACTATCGATTTAAAACAAGCTAAAGTATTTAAAGATGGAATAGATGTTAACTTAACTGCTTTAGAATATAAAATATTATTAGCTTTAGCTTTAAACCCTAATCAAGTATTCACAAGAGAAAAACTATTAGCTGACATTTGGGATGTCAACGAAGAATATGTTTATGATAATACCTTAACTGTCTATATAAAAAGAATAAGAGAAAAAATAGAAGATGATTTAAGTGACCCTAAAATAATTAAAACCGTAAGAGGAATCGGTTATAAAATAGGTGGTAATGATGATTAAAAATAAAGAAATTAAAAAACTTATTTTAGTTGAATTATTATTTTTAATTTTAACTGTTATTTTAAGTTTTGTTGTGATGAATATTATAAATAATAACTATAATCAAAAATTAATCGATAATAATAGTTATATTATTGGTAATTTGCTTAGTAAACATCCTGAATTAGAAGATGATATAATTGCTAGTATCATTTTAAAAGATAATTATGAATTAGGTAATCAAATAATTGCTAAATATCGACTAGATAATATTGAAATCGATTATAATTATTTAATTTTAATATTAGCTTTAATTATTTATTTATTATTATTAATAATAAACTTTGTCTTTATTTATCACATTTATAAAAAAATTAAAAAAATTGATTTATATATGAATAATATTTTAAACGGCGATTACTCTTTAGATATCAAAGAATATTGTGAAGGGGATATCAGTAATTTGAAAAATGATGTTTATAAAATGACGGTTAAACTAAAAGAACAAAGCGAATTATTACTTAAAGATAAAAAATATTTAGAAGAAACTTTAGAAGATATATCACATCAAATTAAGACACCTTTAACAAGCATGTATATGATTAATGATATATTAGGTAATGAAAAGAATGAAAAAATAAGAAAAGAATTTTTAATTAAAAATAAAAATCAAATTGAAAGAATCGAATGGTTAGTTATTAGTTTACTTAAAATGTCACGATTAGATAGTGGAACTGTTAAATTAAAAAAAGAAAAAATTAAAGTTAAAGATTTAATTAATAAAGCTATTGAACCAATTAAAGTATCATTAGATTTAAAAGCAATTGATTTAGAGCTTAATCTATCTAACGATATAGTTTTAGTTGATGTTAATTGGACTAAAGAAGCTATATTAAATATCATTAAAAATGCTTGTGAGCATACGAAAGATAAAATAATTATAACTTCTAAAAACAATCCTCTTTATACAGAAATAAAAATTACCGATAATGGTAAAGGAATAGCTAAAAAAGATTTAAAACATATTTTTGAAAGATTTTATAAAGGTAGTGATAGTAAAGATAGTATTGGTATTGGTCTTAATATGTCGAAGAAAATCATTAATTTAGAAAATGGCATCATCGAAGTTGAAACTAAAGAAAATCTTGGTAGTACATTTATTATTAAATTATATAAAAATAATTTGTAGTTGACAGATAAATTAATTTATAGTAAAATGTATATAGATGAGGAAATCTCATATAATAAAAAAGAGATACATTTAATATTGGAGTGTTAGATGTTTTACTCTAAATTTTTCTATCTAAAGAAAACACCGTTTCAGAAGTTGATTCGGTGTTTTCATTTAAGATTAGCCCTTTTTAAGGACTATGATCGTATACAATACGATAGTTATAAAAATAACTATTAATTCCATCGGAATTAAACCTTTCTATAGTTTTTTTAACCATAGAAATCACCTCCTTAAACAATAAAATCAAAAAACTAAAAGATTATATTGTTGTCGGAGTAAAACACCTAACTATTAAATATATCTCTATAGTTAATTATAAATTAATTTACTTTTAAAGTCAACTATAAATTAACTATTTAGATAAATTTATCAAATATGATATAATTATTTTAGTACATAATATTGTGACTAAATTGTCACTAAAACAGTCATTTAATTGTAATAATTATTTAATATAATTATCTTGGAAGGAGAAAAAATATGGAAATTTTAAGAGTAGAGAATTTATGTAAAAATTATGGTAAAGGTGAAACTTTAGTAAAAGCTTTAGATAATGTTAGTTTCACTGCTGAAAAAGGTGAATTTATTGCTATCGTTGGTAGCAGTGGTAGTGGTAAATCAACTTTATTACACATTTTAGGAGGAGTAGATCGTCCAACTAGTGGTAAAGTATTTGTTGATGGGGTTGATGTTTATCAATTAAATGAAAACAATTTGGCTATTTTCCGTCGTCGCCAAGTTGGTCTAATTTATCAATTTTATAATTTAATTCCAATATTAAATGTTAAAGAAAATATAACTTTACCAATTTTATTGGATAATAAAAAACCAGATTTAAAATATTTAGATGAACTAATTGAAACTTTAGGTTTAACTAATCGGGTTAGTCATTTACCTAATGAATTATCTGGTGGTCAACAACAAAGAGTTAGTATCGGTAGAGCCTTAATGAATCGTCCTGCTTTACTTTTAGCCGATGAGCCAACTGGTAATTTAGATAGTAAAGCTAGTCGCGAAATAGTTGAACTATTAAAGTTATCTAACCAAAAATATAAACAAACAATTATTATGATTACCCACGATCATAATTTAGCTTTAAATGCTGATCGAATTATTACTTTAGAAGACGGTAAAATAATTTCTGACGAAAAGGTCAAATAGATGAATATATTAAACAATTTAACAATCAAACATTTAAAGTCAAATAAAAAAAGAACTGTCGTTACAATAATAGGCATTATTTTATCGACGGCTTTAATGGTGGGAATTGGTCTACTTTTTTCAACAGTTCGTGATAATTCATTAAAAATGGTTATCGAAAATAATGGCGATCATCATATTGCAATTGATGTGCCAAAAGATAAGTTGGATTTTGTAGCTAAAAATGATAGTGTTTTAAAATATAAATACAAATCTAGTTTAGGTTTTGCGTTATTTGAAGGAATAACAAATGAATATAAACCTTATATCCAAGTATATTCCGCATCAGATGAATATTTAGCTGATTTAAAACTAATCGAAGGTAAGTTACCAACTAATAGTAGTGAAATTGTTATCTCTAATCATTTAAGAACTAATGGCGAAGTTGAAATAAATGTTGGAGATAAAATAACTTTAGATATTGGTGAACGAGTTTCTAATGATGGTGTTTTATTAGAAGATACTCCTTATGCATATGAGCGTGTATGCGACACGAATGGCGTATGTACATTTCATAACACTGAAGAACATTTAATCAACACTAAATCTTATGAATATACCGTAGTTGGTATTGTCGAAAGAGATATATTAGAAGATTATTCTAGTACTGGATATAGTGCTTTTACTGTTGATGCTGACACCGATGATTTAAAAGTTTATGTAACATTTAAAGATGCTACCAAAACTTATCAAAATACTGATAATTTAGTTAGTAGTTTAGGGTATGATAAAACAATATATGATGATGTTATCTATTGTGATGAGGTCACTTATAATGATAGTTTATTAGGATTTTATGGTGTTACTAATTATAGCAATTTAGTCGATACTTTAGCTTCATTAATAGTTATTATTTTAGCTTTAGTTTCAATAGCTTGTATTATTGTTATTTATAATTCATTTGCTATATCAGTTATGGAAAGAAAAAAACAATTTGGTTTATTTTCAAGTATTGGAGCTACTCGTAAGCAATTAAAATATACGGTATTTTTTGAAGCATTTATTGTAGGAATCATTGGAATTCCTCTTGGAGTGTTATCGGCTTATTTAGGTATTGGAATAGTTTTAAAAATCGTTAATTATTT